>PLOC01000095.1 GCA_003141955.1 Chloroflexota bacterium | reverse complement strand
TCGTTAAATCGCAAGCTTAGAGCCTGTGAATGAAAGTTCACGCTCAGGTCGGCTCGCCGAGATGCCCACGCTTCGTCCAGGAGTTGGGCCACACGCCGCGGCCGCGACGACCCGCGGCTCATGGCGTCGCCACGTCCTGGCACGCCGTCGTCGTGGCGGCTACTTCCGAGATGCCCGGAGGTGGGGTGCCCAGGTTGCCGAACGCAACACTGGTGGCATTTCCATTGTCGCCACTTTCGAGAAACGCAAAGCTCGCGCCCCGCCGCCAGGGCTCGGGGCCGGTGAAGCTATGGACTCCCGTCGAGCAATAGTCGAAGAAGAGCCAGTAGCCAGTCACCACCCCAATCGTTGTCGGAAGGTTGATCATCACAGAGCTGTGCGGCGGAATCACAAAGTCGACTTGACCGCTCGTCCCAACGAACCGAACGATGCCGGCCTGATCGGTGCTGTTCGTGGCGAAGGGCGGCCCGACATAAGCCTCCTTGCAGGCCGCCACTCCGAAAAGGAGCCCCACGAGGATCGCGACCTGAACAATCGCCCTTGCCCGTGCGGTCGGCCGCAACGCCTTCTCGGGATCGCAGCCCAGCCGTCGCGCGCAGTCGCTGAACGGAACCAGGTTGGTCATCACATCGCGCGGGTCGCTTGGGGATCTCGTTGACTCCGCCTCGACGTATCGGGCAAACGCTGCCGGTAGCTGATCGAGTGACTTATCGCGCAGCGCGGGCCGAGACATGATCGCTCACCTGCTTGGTTGGCTTGCCCAGCCGCCGATCATAGCGATTTCATTCACAGGCTCTCAGTTCCGAGGGTTGGGGCGCCCTTGGCTCAGCGCAAGCGAGAGTCGGCGTTGGTACCGCGACCAGGCGCGGCGTGTGCCAGCGGAGTGGCGGTGCGTTCCTGGCGGGATGGCGACATGGACGATCGGCGGATCAGGCCAGTGACACCAGCCACTGCCGGGCCGGTGAGGCCAGCGATAAGCGGCACACTGGCAAGGGATCGGCCGCCCCCGAACTGGAGAGACGCGACCACGCCCCGCATCCGTGTGGTTGGCGCAGCGCTGGCCGGGCACGCCCCACAGGGCCCACCCCTGGCACGGTTGCCCGTCCCTTCGAACGGCCAGGCAGCGGCGGAGAGACCTTGCCTTAGCGCTGTATATAGACCCCTCCAAAAGGGGCCACGCCGTGTCGGATAGTGTCAGATTCCGCCGATCGTCGCGCCCGACGGAGGGCCGTTCTTGGCCGGTCTGGATGTAACGCCTGTGCGCCTCCACGGGCCGCGATGAATGCCATCTCGGCTACACCCATCCCGCAGGCGCGGACTCAGCCCGCGGTGCGCGCCCCACGTGCCGCCCCACGGCGATCCAGCGCTCGGTCGTGCGCCTCATGCCACCCACCACGCCAGGGCTTCGTCATAGTCGGACAGCGGGCGGGTCCCCAAGGCCCCTTGGGGGCACTCCCACCAACGCTCGGCGCCGGACTCCGCGAAGAACGGCCGGGCCGGCGGCGTCCAGGTGATTTCCCGCTCCGAGACCTTCCCGCCTGAGGCGACGACCCGCTCCACCAGCATCTGCACCAGCTCGGACTGCTGCGCCGGACTGGCCGCGTTCACGTTCGCGGCCATGCTGGCCATGATCCGCCGGTTCCGAGCGAAGGCCACGAGCTTGTCCGAACTTTGGCTGTGTCTTCCACCGCCCGGCCGAGTCGATCGAGGAGCTCGTCGCATCCCGCATCCGTGATCGTGAGCGGTGGGGCGACCACGAGCCAGTCGCCGAAGCGACCCGAGTTCATGCGGCCCGCCCACCGCGCGAAGGTTCTCGGTGGCAGACGCTCGGGACTAGCGGAGCAGCCCGAACAGGAGGTTCGAGGCGGCCCCTAACAGTCCGATTCCTACCATAAGCGCCGCGGACGGAAGGACATAGGTCGGGAAGCGCTTCACCACTCGCAGCAGAACCAGCAACATCATGGCGATCGCGGCCGCCTTCAGAGCCGCCGGTCCCAACGGACCCACAGACACGTAGAGCGTCCGCACCAATGGGTTTGTCTCAGCACCAATGCCCACGCGGGCGACGGCGGGGACGAACGTCGCAAGGTCCAGGAGTTGAGCAATGGCCACCGCGCCGAACAGCGCGCCGTTCCCGTTCGGCATTGTTCGAAGCACCGGTCGCTCCTTCTCATCGCGCATGAATCCGTTCACTTAGAGCATCGTTGCCTGGCAACCGTGTTTCTATAGGACTCAGGCACCTCAAGCCGGCCCCGATCGTCCGGGCAGTACTTGAGGATGGAACAGGGGACTATCGTCGTCCTGGGGTCATCGTTCCGGGCTTGAGCCACGCCACGGGCCCGTTAGCTATGCCGCGCTGCGACATAGACGGACATCGCCCCGAGGAGCCAGCACGATGCCCCGCCATCCGAGCGAAAGGGGTCAACGCGCGGAGCCCGTCCTGTTCATCCTCACGAGTCTCGCCGAAGGGCCCAAACACGGCTGCGCCACGATCGAGGAAATCTCTCGCTTCGCCGGAGTGCGCCTGGGGCCCGGCGCCGTACGGGGCACTCTCCCGACTCGAGGCCCGAGGTCTCATCGAGCCGCTGGCCGGCGAAGAGCGCCGTCGCCCATACCGGCTGACCGGCCTCGGGCGACTCGCTTTGGGCCTCCCGAGGAGCCAGCACTGGGCGGGGCGTTCATGCCGCGTACCACGCCAGGATGTCGTCAGTTAACAGCCGGCGGGCCCTCAAGCCCGAAGGCGCACATGATCTCGGCGCGACGAAACCTCCAAGGGGTCGGCTCCAACCGCTCTCAAGCTCCTTGCGGGGGTCTCAAGGATCCAGCCCCGAGCTACGAGGTGCTGTCAATGCCAGGGGGCAGCACGACCGAGGCGCAGGAAAAGCAGGACGCGACCTGGGCGCCGTAGAGCACTCCGCTGAACACGCGGATGGCTCCGCCCACCACCACGAGTGCGACGGCGTACCTCGAGACCTTTGCTGATTCGGACGTGCTGGTTCGCCTCACACGGTCCGGTCGCTTGCGGCGACCTGCTCGCCCGCGATCCGGCAGAGCTCTACCCGGTGTCTACAGGAGCTGGTTGACCAGGGCTTCGAGCTGGGCGAGCGACGCCGGCGTGTCGGTGGCCGTGATGTCCACGAGATTCGATCCCTTCGTCGCGACCACGCCCTCGTTGTCCTTGCCGCCGTTCAGAGGCGCCAAGAACGAACGAGCCTGGTCTCCCACTCCGGACACGCTCTTGTATGGCACGGGGAACTTGCTGCTGAACTGCGAGATGTACGAAGGATTGATGTTCGAGATCAGCTCGATGATCACGTTGAGGCCCTTGCCTGCGTACTCGCACGCCACGCCCGTCGCACCGGCCGGAAGCGACGTTCCTCCGCCACCTTTGACCGAGATTGGATTCGGAAGGGTGATGCCCAGGGCGGCGCCGACCGTGGCGCCGGTGGGGCAACTGCCAGCTGCGGCAGTCGCCGTCAGGCTAGGGAGCGGGGCCGTCGTGGCCGATGTGGTCGTCGCTGCGGTGGCCGACGCGGTGGCCGATGGGGCGGTCGCCGCAGGCGTGGCTGCGGCCGACGGCGCTCCGCCGCCCGAGCCTCCGCAGGCAGAGAGGGTCGCGCCGAAGATAAGCGCGGTTACCGCCAACAGGCGAGGGTTGCTGTGCGACACGTGAGGCACCTCCGTCCGAGGAGGTCGCCGCCCGCATCCGCTGGAAAAGCTGTGACGGGAGCGGCTCCTCGTCACGGGTAGGTTACGCTATCTGCTCTTCCGTCCTCGGAGCCGAGTCCGTCTCGATTGCCGGCTCGATCCTACTCACGCATTTGAGGAGCGAGCACACAGCCGCGGCTTGGGCGACCGGGTTCAATCCGCCTCCGCGCAAGAACGCGAGCCCTGGTGAATCCGTTGGTGGGTGAGTCCCCAACCCCCCCTGGGGACACCACGTTCCCGTGGCTCGGGCCGGGTGACACACTCGGGCGCCCACGGGCGTCTCCTGTGGTTCGACCTCCCGAACGAGCGAGATCGACGCAGGGGAAGGGGTGCCACATGGGCGGGAGCCACCGGATCGATCGTGGGTCGTTGCCCTCTCGTCGACGCTCGAAGCGGTATCGCAGCCCGATTCCCCGCGTCATCGGTCGTGGCTTCGCCTGTGGCTTCCTTGCGCTCGTGATCGCCGGTTGCGGAGCACTGACCCACACTCCCGCGTCGACGGCAACCGCGTCCACGTCGCCCTCTGCGCACCTACACCGATGCCCTCGCTGAGCGCCACGGCCACGCCCGCCGCGACTCCGACGCTAACGCCGACGCCCTCGCTGAGAGTGACGGCCACGCCCGCCGCGACTGCGACGCTGGCACCCACGCCCACCGCGAAGCCAACGGTGGCGCCATCCGGGAACGGTCGTTTCACCCTCACGGGCTCGATGACGGTCGCTCGCACACGCCACACCGCCACGTTGCTGCAGGACGGGCGCGTACTGATAGCGGGCGGTAGCGGGAAGAGCTGGGGCAGCCCCAGTCTTGCCTCGGCGGAACTGTATGGCCCATCCACAGGCAAGTTCACTTCCACCGGCTCGATGCACGTCGCCCGCGCAGGCCACACGGCCACCCTGCTCCAAGGACGGCCGGGTCCTCATCACGGGGGCCACTCAAGCGGCCTGGGAAGCCCCTGGACCAATGCGGGGAGCACGGCGCCGGACATGGGCCTGCCGCTCGCGTCCGCGGAGCTGTACGACCCAACTACCGGCAAGTTCAGCCTCACCGGATCGATGACCGCAGCTCGCGATTCCCACAGCGCGACCCTGCTGCAGGACGGGCGAGTGTTGATCGTCGGCGGCTACGACTGCAGCGAGGTCACTTCCTGCAACGACCTGATGTCCGCGGAGCTGTACAACCCGGCCACGGGCACGTTCACACCGACCGGGTCCGTCGAGGCGTGCGGTGGCCCTGCCACTCTCCTCAACGACGGGCGCGTCCTGGTCGTGGACGGCTGCGAGGGCTCCGCCCAGCTGTACGACCCTGGGACCGGCACGTTCGGGAGGTGGCCGGCCGGATGGTCCTACGAAATGGCCGGGGCGACGTCAGACGCCGTCGGGTCGCTCACCTTGCTCAAGGATGGGCGCGTGCTCCTGGCCGGTGGCTACACGCAGGTGCCCGAGTTCGCGCCCAGGCTCCTCAACTCCGCCTATGTGTACGACCCTTCGACGGGCAGGTTCAGCCAGACTGGCTCGATGACGAAAGCTCGCGCCAGACTCTCCACGACTCTGCTGCCTGACGGGCGTGTCCTCGTCGCCGGAGGCGGCGACTTCCTGTGGTGCCGGGCCCACTCATGCCGCAGCTCCGATTCCAGCTCGGCGGACCTGTACAACCCGGCAACCGGTCGGTTCGAGCTCGCGCAGCCGATGAACGTGGGCTGCTTCGACCATACTGCGACGCTTCTCCGAGACGGCCGCGTACTCATTGCCGGCGGCTACGGCGGGGCGAGCAGCGGTGCCTGCCTGTCCTCGGCCGAGCTGTACAGCATCTAGCCCTCAAGCTTCTCTAGGGCACGTAGCGGATCGCCGTTGCCAGGAGGGTTACCGCAGGGTAGCCGGGCGTGGGTATCGGGCCATGCGCCCCGAGGTCGCCGCCGGCCAGCAGGACGGACCCGTCCTGTCACAGGACGGCGTCGCCGGCCTCGCGCACGCTCGGCATCGCCACGGTTGACGACCAGCTGTTGGTTGCTGGATCGAAGATCTCGGCGCTCGACGTGAGGGTCGTGACCAGGCCGCTGGAGTTGAAGGACTGGGCCACGGCGCCCCCGGCGACCAGCACCCTGCCGTCGGCGAGACTGGCCACGAAGGGCGAGCGGCGCGACTTTGCCATCGCGCCGACCTTGGTCCAGGTGAGCGCGCTCGGGTCGAACCGTTCACTGGCCTGGGCCGTCCACTTGTCCGTGATGTTGTCTAAAGACCCCTCCCCGATGACGAGGGTGCCCCCGTCGGGCAGGAGGACGATCGGGCCGTTCGGTGACGCGCTGAGCGTCCCGGCTGAGGACCACTTGCCGCTGGCGGGGTCGTACAGGAGGGCGGAGTTCAGAGTGGCCCCGCTCGAACCATAGCCCCCCACGACCAGGACTTTGCCGCTCTTCAACGCCACCGCTTCGCCGCCGGCGCGGACAGCCGGCATCGAGGCGACCGCGGACCACTTCTGACTGGTCGGGTCGAAGACCTCGGCGCTGGCCAGGACCTTGTTGTGGATGTCAGTTCCGCCGGCCAGCAGCACTCGCCCGTCCGGCAGCAGGGCATAGGCCGGGTCGCACCGAGCCAGGTTCATGAGACCCGTGGCCTGGGTCCATGTTCCAGCCACCGGATCGAACAGCTTGGTGCTCGAGAAGCATTCATCGGGAGCGTCGGCATAGCCGCCGGCGACCACCACGCGACCGTCGGGCAGGAGAACGGCCGCGTAGTCCGAGCGGTTGAGGTTCAGGCCGCTGGCAGTCTTCCAACTGTTCGTGGCCGGATCGAACAGGTCGGCATACCGCGCGCTGGTGCTCTCCGGGGGGAACCCGGAGCATTCCCCCTCGCAGGCGTTGTATCCGGCGCCGATGGCGAGCGCCCGCCCGTCCTGCAGCAGCAGCAGCTGGAACTCGACCCGCTGCTTCGACATCGAGCCTGCCGCGACCCAGTGGGCGGGTTGGGCCGGCGTGGCGGTCGGAGCCGGCGACGTCGAGGCGCTCGATGTCGTTGTCACCGAGGCAGAGGAAGACGGGGCCGAACTCCCGCCGGTCGGCCCGATCGCGGCCGACGGCGCCGCGCTGCCGGTCCCCTGTACCGTCGTGAGGGGGGTTGCTCCGGAACCAGCGCAACCGATGACACTGAAGACCGCGGCCAGGACCGCCAGCCTCGAGACCATCCTCGATACGCGACCCACCTCGATGCCCTCCAGCCCGGAGCCCGCTCGCGGCCCGACTGCCACTTCAGGAGGCGCCGATCGCTGGTCAGTGTAATCGCGGGCGGCCGTCGCTCACAGTGAGGTTCTTCCCGCCGGTGCGCCCGACAGGGACTCGCCGCCCGGGAGGCCGCGGCGGACATTCACCGCTTCCGCGCAGTCACCGCGAAGAAGGTGGTGATCGGGCCCAGGCCGAAGACCGCCTCCCAGGCGGGGGATTCGAGCCCCGCCGTTCGGAGCATTGCTTCGACCTCGGAACGGCTGCGCATGCGCTCCCGTCTGCGGGTCAGGACGGCCCACGGGCGCAGCCAGCCGACCGCGAATGGATCGGTCATGACCAGGCAGCCGTTCGGCGCGAGCACCCGCCCGATCTCCGCCACGCCTCCGGCCTGATCGGCCCAGTGATGGAACGAATTGCTGCTTACTACCAGGTCGAACGCGGCGTCATCGAAGGGCAGGCGCTCGGCCGCTGCGCAGACGAGCTGGACGCGAGGGCCCCCGGCCAGGGTTGCTTTCGCCACCGCAAGCATCTGCTCGGCCGGGTCGACGCCGCACAGTCGAGCCGCCGGGAACCGCGCCGCGGCCAGCCGCAGCACGGACCTGGTGCCGCAGCCGACGTCGAGGATCGCGCGCGGCTCCGGCGTCAGGCGGGCGGCGATCTGGAGCACCGCCTGGTGGATCGGCCGATGGAATCGGCGTCCGACAAAGCTCTCGTCGTAGCGCTCTGCACGAGCGTTGAACTGCCCTACGTCCCGCTGGGCCATGGACCCGATACCTCCGCTCGGCCCGGCCCCCGATGCCGTTGAGCCGAGATCAAGTCTGGCGACAAGAGGTTAGCAAGCCGTGGTCGGCACGCCCGCCGATGCCGTCAGGGCTTCCGAAACGCCACCTCCCGGCACCTGGGGCAGTACCGGAGCTCCAACGGCAGCAGTGCTTCGTCCATGTCGGCCCATTCGCCCGCGAGCAGACGCCATTTGCCCTCACTGCCGCCGGTGCGGAAGTCCACGATTCCGATCGATTGCATCTCTTCGCGGCACCGCGGACACGATTTGGCGAGGACGGTAGCGGCATTCGCGGCGCGTTCTTCGTCCGACCCCTCGCTCGGGCTTGGGACTACGCCCGAAAGGTGCCAGCTATCGCCTTCGTCGTCTTCGGGGCGCCCGCCCTTGTTTGCCATCTGGCCCTCCCAGGACATCCATGGGCACCGGTCGACACCCGTGGTGAGCGACGCCCCGCCTGTGCCTCTGCCCAATTCTGGGGCCTCGCCATGGAGGTCGCACGGTCTCTCAGGCGGACGTGGCCTCGAACACGGCCAGCAGCGCAGCGGCCGCTTCGAAGGCATCGGCGTCGCCGGGCGGCTGAACGGCGCCCACCCGCACCAGAAACGGGACACCACGGGGAAGGAGGATAGGGAACTGCCGAAGGACCGGCTTCCGCTCTTCGAGCCCAAGCTCCAGCAGATGGACCCTCTTGCGCCGGCGGCCGCGAGCCAGGATGCCCCAACCCGACACACGCGCGTTCTTCACCCACTCGGTCTGACCGATCGAGACGATGTAGCACCGATTCTCGAGGAAGAGGGGCGACACCGGAGTTGTGCGCATTCGCCCGGTCTTTCGGCCTGGGACCGAGAGCAGATGGAATGTGAAGAAGGCCAGGCCGAGTCTCTGCAGAAGTTCGATGACGCGGTTGGCGGGCTTGAGCCAGCGCGGGAGCCTCCGCACCGTCGGGAGGTCGTTTGGGTCGAGGTCGCCCGGTCCGCGCATGGCGGCGGGCGTGGGTGTCGTCATCGTTCGGAGGCCTTATAACAGGCGTCCGACCGCCGCCTCGACGGCCTCCAGGATCTCGCCGGACCTCACGAGCTCCTTCATCCGGTTGTGGTCGGGGTATAGCGGCCGGTCTTCCTCGAGGTGCGCGACGTGCCGCCGCACGACCTCGCGCGCGACGGACACTCCCCGGCCGAAGGCGAAGTCGCGGAAGTCGAGCGCCTGGGCCGCGGCCATGAACTCGATTCCCAGCACGCCGTACGCGTTGTCGAGGATCTGGCCGTTCTTGATGGCCGTGTTCATGCCCATCGACACGAAGTCCTCCTGGTCGGCCGCAGCCGGGATGGACTGGATCGACGCCGGCGCCGACAGGATGCGCTGCTCGACGATGAGGTGGTCCGCCGTGTACTGGCTGAGCATGAGGCCGGAGAACATGCCCGCGCCCTTCGTCAGGAACGCCGGCAGGTCAACGCTGAGGGCCGGGTTCGTCATCCGGTTCAGGCGCCGCTCGGAGAGGACGCACACCATCGTGACCGCCGCGCCCACCATGTCCATCGGCAGCGACACGGGGCTTCCCTGGAAGTTGGCGCCGGTGAGAGTGAGCCGGGCCTCGGGCAGGAAGATCGGGTTGTCACCCACAGCGTTCAGCTCGATCTCGACCTGCCGGCGCGCCCACTCCACCGCGTCGACCGCCGCCCCTATGACCTGGGGCGAGGCGCGCATCGAGTAGGCGTCCTGAACCTTCGTCTTCATCTTTCCGGTGGCGAGGTCGCTGCCCTCGATGCAGCGCATGATCGCCCGCGCAGCCTGGACCGCTCCCGGGAACCCCCGGAGCTCGTGGAGGCGCGTGTCGTAGGGCTTGAGGTTGGCGACCAGCGCCTCGAGCGCCATGGCGCAGGCGATCTCGGCCTGCTTGAGCCACCGCGAGATGTCGTAGAGCTGGATGGCGCTCATCGCCGTGAGGAGGTTGGAGCCGTTGATGGTCGCCAGGCCGTCGCGCGCCTGCAGCCCCGGCACTGGGATCCCGGCGCGGTCCATTGCCTCACGTCCCGGCAGCCGCTCACCGCGGTAGAACGCCTCACCCTCGCCCATGAGCAAGAGCGCGGCCTGTGCCATGGGAGCGAGGTCGCCGCTGGCGCCCACGGAACCCTTCTGGCAGACGACCGGTGTGACCCCGCGGTTCAGCATCTCCACGAGCGTGAGCGTGATCTCCGGCCGGCACCCCGAGTGCCCCCGGGCGTGCACGTTGATCCGGCCCGCCAGCGCGCCGCGCACCGACTCGATCGGCGCCGGGTCCCCGATCCCGGCCGCGTGGTTGTAGATGAGGTACCGCTGGAACTCGCGGACCTGCTCGTCGGACAGCACGATCTCGGAGAACTCGCCGATTCCCGTGTTCGTCCCGTACATGATCTCTCGGGCCGCGAGCTTCTCCTCGATCATGCTCCGGCAGACACGGATCCGATCCAGCGCCGCCGGATCGAGCGTGACCTCCTCGCCGTGACGGGCGATGCGGACGAGGCGGTCGATGGTGAGCGACGATCCGTCGAGGACCAGGGACATGGCCGATTACTCCTGTCGGTTCGAACCGCCCTGGGAATCGTGGAGACTCCCGGTGTTCCATCCAGGCGGCATCGGTGGCTGTTGTCGACGATGGTAGGCCTCCTCGTCGTACTCGGCCGGGTGCGCATTCCCGCGCGCTGATTACGGGCGTCCCGCTCCCCCGGCCGACCCGGCCGCAGTTGCAGGACCGACCCAGTACCTCTGGGCCGCGCCCATTTCAGGACTTATCGAGCCCACCGTGCTATGAATGCCCGGCGCAATGCGGGCATAGCGCCTGCTTCGCTGGGTCTTGCTCTCCCGCCGAACGTTGGGCGGCAAATAGAGGTGTTTCAAATGAAGGCTTCCCTTTCGCGCTGGCGCCTCCTCCCGCTTGTCGGGGCGCTGATGTTCGCGGGCGTGGCCTCCGTCGCGTTTGCCCTGGGCGTCTCCTCTGGAGGTTCGAACTCCGCCTTCGCGGCGCAACCGACGACCATTCCCGGCCATCCCGAGCTCGGACCCGGCTGGACGGCTCCCGGCGGGTTCACGGGGACGGCCGGCCAGGTAGCGATCACGATCACGAAGATCGATGGCAGCAATCTCTCGCTGCAGACCGCCGACGGCTGGACCCGGACGATCGACGCGACGGGCGCCACGATCACAAAGGGCGGGCAGACGATCGCTCTCGCTGATCTCAAGGTCGGTGACCAGATCACTTTCCGTGAGGCTCGCCAGTCCGATGGCACCTACAAGATCACCACGATCCAGGTCCTGTTGCCTACGGCTTCGGGGACGGTCACGGCCGTCGGCCCCGTCTCGGTGACGATCAAGCTATCCGACGGTACTTCCAGGACGCTGGCCCTGACCGGATCCACCACCTACACCGAGGCCGGCGCCAAGGTCACCGTGAGCGCGGTCGTCGTCGGCGTGCGGATCTCCGCTCAGGGCACGGTCGACTCGGCCGGTAACTTCACCGCCACCGCCGTGACGATTTCGCCGTCCTCCATCCAGGGAACGGTCGCCAGCAAGACGGCCACGACGATCGTGGTGGCAACCACGGCCGGCAAGACGGTCACGGTCGACGTCTCATCGGCGACGAAGTACTCGGTGCGCGGCGTCTCCGCTCCGACTCTCGCGAACGTCGCCGTCGGCGACAGGATCGTGGCCCAGGGCACGCTCAACGCCGATGGCTCGCTCGCGGCGGCGATGGTCCAAGCGAGCCCTAACGACCAGCCCGGCTTCGGCGGGTCTGGCGGCCACGTCGGCCCGGGCGGGCCCGGTCGGGGCGGCTTCGGCGGGCGGAACGGCCACCCGAGCCCATCCCCATCCGCCGCTGCGTCGGGAGCGAGCATCTAGACGGGTGAGGTCAGCCCGCCGAGCAGACGGGCCCGGACGACCTGAATAGCGGCCGGGTACAACCCCGGCACAGAACGCCGGCGAGCATCGCGTAGGCTGGTTGGCTGTGCTCCCGGCGTGTGTGAGCGCCGATCCGCGAGATTCGTAGTGGGGGATGGGCCGCGGCTGGTTCGATTGGTCCATTGCGGCTTGGCGCCGGCGACCAGAACATGGCAGCCGTCGTTGGCGTGCCCCTGCGGCGTGTGGGTCACGTTCGTCGGCGCCACCCGAACGCGCGCCGACGCGGTGGTCGACGTCTCGGGCTACTTCACGATGAACTGAGGCCGGGGACGCGCAAGACCCCGGCCGCGCGAACGGCCCTGGCCGCGCCCGGCCGCGTCCACTCGGACCGGGCGGGCTCCTGGCCGGCGCCTACGGCCGGCGGCGCCGCCCCTTGCGCGCGCCCTGGGCCTCGGGCTCAGCCGCCGACTCATCCTCGCGCCGCTCCACTTCTTCGGCCCGCTGCCGCTGGACGTCGAGCACTTGCTTGAACTGCTTGGCCAGACCGGTGCGCATTCCGGCCCGCGACCGAGCCTCTGCGTCGCGATCACGTCGCTTCTCACGGGCTGCCTCTGTAGGGGGAAGCTCGTCCTCGTTCATTCGATCTGGCTCTCGATCTGGCTCCAGGCGCCGGACCATGTTCTTGCGACCTGCTACGATCCGGAACAGATGGAACTCTACGGCGTCCGCATCGCCACGATCGTCACCGACAACGTCGCCGCCCGCTGTGCCGGCTGCGGCGAGATCATCCGGGACAGGCCCTGGCGCATTAGCATCCTCGATGTCGTGGCGCCCGAGTCGCCGGTATCCTGGACGGAGACCGCCAGCCTCAACCCTGGCCCGTTTGAGTTCCACAGCGAGCCCAGCCACGTGCTGACCTGGATGTCGACGCGCGGGCTGCTCTTCTGCCGTCGCTCCCAGATCCGCGAGATCATGAGACCGGTCTGGCTGCCCGTCGAGCCGCGCCGGTTGGGGTTGTGCGACGGTCTTCATCGCGGCGACCACGAGTTTGTGGACCCGGCCGCCGTTGCGGCCGATCGAAGCTGAGGGCAAATGCGAGTACGCAAGGCGGTCTTTCCGGCGGCGGGTTGGGGAACCCGCTTTCTTCCGGCCACCAAAGCCCAGCCAAAGGAGATGCTTCCGCTCGTTGACAAGCCGGTCATCCAGTACGCCGTCGAGGAGGCGGTCGCGGCCGGCATCGAGCAGGTCATCATCGTTACCAGCAGCCAGAAGCGCGCGATCGAAGACCACTTCGACCTGAACCTGGAGCTCGAGCAGCTCCTTGAGTCCCGCGGCGACATCGACATGCTGCGGCAGATTCGGGCAATCTCGGATCTGGCGCAGATCTCCTACGTTCGCCAGAAGGAGCAGCTCGGCCTGGGCCATGCGGTTCTCGTGGCCAAGGAGCTGGTAGGCCACGAACCGTTCGCGGTCATCCTCTCGGACGACGTGGTGGTGGGCGAGAGGCCCTGCATCGGCCAGCTCATCCACGCCTATCTGGAGACCCACGCGTCGGTCGTAGCTGTGACCGAGGTTCCGCACGAGGAAACCTGCCGCTACGGCATCATCGACGGTCATCTCGTCGATGGCGGCTTGGATCCCCGCCTCTACAAGGTTTCGGGCCTGGTCGAGAAGCCCGACCCGGCCGATGCACCGTCGGATCTCGCCATCATCGGCCGCTACGTCCTGACCCCCAAGATATTCGACAAGCT
Organism: Chloroflexota bacterium; assembly: GCA_003141955.1. Taxonomy (GTDB): domain Bacteria; phylum Chloroflexota; class Limnocylindria; order Limnocylindrales; family CSP1-4; genus Fen-1039. The sequence continues at coordinate 23,704 of PLOC01000095.1, read as the reverse complement.
GGAGCAGACCCAGCGCGGCGCCGGCGGCGAGATCCAGCTGACGGACGCAATCGAGGCCTTGATGCAGGAGCAGGACGTTTACGGGTACGCGATTGAGGGCAAACGCTACGACGCCGGCACAACAGTGGGTTGGCTGAAGGCGTCCGTTGAGCTGGCAATGCAGCGTCAGGACATCGGCGGGGAGTTCAGGCGATACTTGCAGGGGCTCGACCTGAGCTAGCCTCCCCAACGGGCCGGCCGCGCCGGCCCGGGGTAATTGACGAAGCTCCGGCGCAACCGGAGCCGGCATGTTGAGGAACTTCTGTGGCCGAGATCGGACAGGTGATCGCAGGGCGCTACCGGCTCATGGAGCTGCGTGGCGAAGACGCAGTCTCGACCGTCTTCCGCGCCAGCGATAACGACAATGGCCGCGTCGTGGCCGTCAGGGTGCTGCGGCCCGAGTTCGGCACCGACGCAGACTTCGTGGCCGAGCTCCGCCTGGCGATGCGAGCCGCAGCCGGCCTGGACCACCCCAACCTCGTGGCCATCTACGACTTCGGCGTAGATGGCTCGGATGCGTTCATCGTCACCGAGTTCATCGACGGCCAGGAACTGGGCTTGCTCCTGGCGCGCAACGGCCCCGTTCCGCCGCGCCGCGCCGCCAGCGTCGCCAGCGTGGTGGCGGCGGCAGTGGCTGCGGCCCACGAGCGCGGCATCGTCCACGGCGGCGTTCGGTCCGGCAGCGTGCTCGTTACCCGTGACGGGCAGATCAAGCTCGCGGACCTGGGTCTTGCCCGTGCCCTGGCTGAGTCTTCCGAGCGCCCGGCGCTCTCTGTCGAAGAAGCGTGGTACCAGAGCCCCGAACAGGCCAGGGGTCGCCGCGCCACCGACGCGTCGGACATATACGCCCTGGGCGTGCTGCTGTTCGAGCTGCTGACCGGCCGCGGACCGTGGGGCGGCGCAACGGCCGATGCCGTGGCCAGGGCCAGGCTGGCGGACCCAAACCCGGCCCCGTCCGACTTCCAGGCTGGCGTTCCGGCCGAGATCGAGGCCATCGACCGCAAGGCGATGGCGGCCGATCCAACCAGGCGATACGAGTCGGCCGGGGTACTCGCGGACGCGCTCGAGACCACGATCACGCGGCTCGATGCCCAGGTCGCGATGCAGGCCGAAGACGAGGCGGAGGGCGCGCAGGAGCCGCAGAACGCCGCTGTTGTGGCGCCGGAACCCGAGTCCCAGCCCGAGCCATACGCGAGGCCGGTGGCGCCGCCGGTTCCGGTCGTGCCAGCCGCTGCCCCGATCCCGCCCGCCCCTGTGGTGCGCCCCGTGGCGGCACCGCCGGTCCCGCCGACTGCGCCGCTGGTCCGTCGTCCAAACCCGACCGCCCGCGTCACGTACGCTCCCGATGCCTACGCGAACAGCCCGGCGGTCGAGGACGACGTCGACTCCGCCGACCGCGGCCGAAGCGGCTACTCTCCCGACGGCCTGGCCAACCGGGTGACCCGCCGGATCAATCCGGTCGAGCCGGAGCCCGAGCAGTTCGAGGACGATGCGCCTCCGGCCAGCACCTGGGTCTGGGTGGCGGGCTTCCTGGCACTCTTCCTGGTCACCCTCATCGGTCTGACGATCTATCTTCTGGTCAGCCGCGGGTCGTCATCGGCCAACACGGTGTACGCCCCTAACCTGGTAGGCATCCCCTACAGCGACGCTCAGCAGACGGCCCAGTCCTACGGGCTGCAGCTCTCGGTGTCCGCCACGCCGACCAACAACGGAAGCCAGACCGACAACACCATAGTGTCCCAGAGCCCGGCGTCCGGGAGCGCGATGAGCAAGGGCGACACGATCTACGTGACCGTCGTTACCGGCACGGCCCAGGTCGTGGTCCCGGATATTCGGGATCTGACCGAAAGCGACGCCATCAACGCTCTCACATCGGCGGGCCTGCAGGTAGGCGATCGGACCGAGGCCTACGACCCAACCATACCCGAGGGGCAGATCATCAGCAGCAACCCGAAGATGGGTCTGACCGTCCTGAAGGGCTCGCCCGTGGACTACGTCGTCTCGGAGGGGCCGGAGCCGACTCCTACACCTACGCCGTCTCCCACGCCGACTCCGACTCCCACTCCGACNNACTCCGACCCCGAGCCCGACTCCAACGGCTACCGCGTAGCCCTGAGTCTTCCGCCCGCTCTGTGTCGCCGGTCCGATCAGGTCGTCGTCAGGGTCGTCGTCGCCAGGACCTGACTGCCGTCGCTCGTTGAAACCATTACCGTGGCCGCGCCGACTCCCGGCGTCGCCCCGGAGACGGTCACCTTCCAGGTAGCGGTGCCGGTCTGATCCGTCGTCAGCTCGGGCGAGACGATCGGCCCGAGCCCGGCCACGGTCACGGTGAAGACGACCTGCGCCCCGGCCATCGGGCCGCCGTTCGCGGAGGTGGCGTGGGCCGTCAGCTTGATCGTCGTGGGACCGGCGGCCGCGAACTTGGCCGGCGAAGCCGACAGGTGTGCCGACAGCTGGCCGTATGACCGCTTGACGGTCAGCTGGTCCGTGCTCACGTTGCCGGCCTGGTCGGTGGCCGTCACCTCGATTGAGTTCGATCCCGCGACCAGGCCCACCGTGATGGCGAACTGACCATCCTGGCCGACCACCTTGCTGCTGAGCCCGCCTCCGGGCGCCTGCTTGTTGCGTATCGTGACGGTCGAGCCCGGGTCGGTCTTGCCCGAAACGACGACGGAGCTGCCCGACTGCGTGCTGCCGTCCGCCGGCGAGGCGACCGACAGATTGGGCGGGACAGTATCCAGGGTGTAGACGACCGGCGGCGACGCCTGGCCCTCGGTACTGGGTGTCACCAGCGCTGCCACGAAGGTATTTGGCCCTTCGACCAGGGCGATGGCTGGAGTGCTGAAATGCGCCGTCGCCCCGACCTGCATCTCGGCGACCTGGCTTCGTGTCCCGTCCGAGGCGAGGACGTAGACCCGGACGTTGTAGCCGGTAAGGCCGACCACCGCGGCCGGGACGCTGCCCGACAGCGACACCGTGGCCTGGTTCGTGTAGCCGTCATTGGCCGGAGCGTCGAGGACCGGAGTGTCGAGGGCCACGCCGGAGGGCGCCATGGTGGCGGGCGGCATCGACGCAACCTGCGCCATGGCGTTGTCGAACGCGTGCGCGACCTGGCCGACCACGCTGACCAGGATGTTGCCGCCTACGATCAGCATCGCGATGCCCAGAACTAGGAACACGCCGATGACGCCGACGCTGATGGGAGGCGGGACCCCTTCGTTGGTCCGGACCGGCCGGTACCGGCGGACCAGCTCCCGTGACGGAGCGGAAGCCTTGATCTGATGCGACCGGAGCCGCTCGCTCGACGGCGGCAGGGGTCGGACGTGGGCCCCTCGGCGTTCTCGCATCGGCATGGCTCCATTGTCGCATCAGTCGGGTGTAGTCCGGGGTGGCAGTTTCTCGCTTGCTTCTGCGGTCGCCCTGGCCGACAACCCTTAAGTACGACCATCCCGTCTTCCGCGTGACGAGCGTGCGCGTTGCGGGTGGATGGATGTACTCTGCTGCAAAGAGCGGACGTGCAGGAATGTCCGCAACGGTACGAGGCTTACTGGTGGAGGCTCGAGACCCCAAGCCCGATCGGCCCCGCACCCCTGACGCCGGCGCCGCCGGACGCCAGGCTTCGGCCGTGCGAGGGGGCGTCGTGCAGGTGCGAGGCGGCTCGGCCCCGATCATGCCCGTACGCACCGGCCCGCGATCCGCCACGTCGTTCCCCGTTTCGGGCCGGATCGCCACCCGCCCCATGCCGCGCACTCTCCCGATCATCGCCCACGCGGAAACCGGACAGCCGAGCCGTTACGCGTCGATGCCGGGCGTCCGATCCGGCTTCGGGCTGCCGAGCCTGCGCCGCAACGTCTGCCCGCATTTCTACATGACCGGCAGCCGCGGGGCGATCCCGATCCAGGCCCCGCACCTGCTCAAGGCCCTGATTCGCCAGGAGCAGAACGTCTCGCGCTGCCAGCTGCGCGGCGGTGTCCACCTCGAGCAGGGCTACGTCAACGACGTCTGCCTGACGCCGCGATTCAACCAGTGCGTCTTCTACGAAGACGAGCTGACGAAGGATTGACGCCGCTCCGCTCCGACCGCTCGCGCGCGACCCTCGGCTACCCTGAGGCTCTTGCCGCGCTCGAGTCGCGCGGCCGGTTCGGAATTCACCTGGGGCTTTCCCGAACGCGCGCCCTGCTGGCGGCCCTCGGCCACCCGGAGCGCTCCTTCCGCGGCGCTCTGATCGCGGGCACGAATGGGAAGGGCAGCGTCCTGGCGCTGGTCGGCGCGGCCCTGCAGGCTGCGGGATACCGGACCGGCGAGACTCCCAAACCCCACCTGGTCACGTACCGCGAGCGGCTCCAGATCGGTGGTATTCCGGTTGATCCGAAGACCTTCGCCCGCGTCGCCGGAGAGGTGCTGGGGCTGGCCGATCGCGTCGCCCGTCGCCACGGCGAGCCGACGGAGTTCGAGCTGCTGACGGCGATCATGTTCCGCTGGTTTGCCGAGGCTGGCGTCGATCTGGCGGTCGTCGAGGTCGGCCTCGGCGGGCGGCTCGACGCCACTCATGCCTGGGACGGCGGCGTGGCGGTGGTCACGAACGTCTCGCTCGACCACATGGACCGGCTGGGTCCGACTGTCGAGGCGATCGCACGCGAGAAGGCGGCGATCATCATGCGCGGCGATCTGGCGGTGACGGGAGCCTGGGGTTCAGCGCTCGACGTGATCGAGCGCCGCAGCCGGCGCGTGGCGGCGCCGCTGACCGTGACGCCGCCGGCGACGCTGCTCGGCCTGGACCGCGACGGAATCGACGTCGAGCTCGGTCGGCTGGGATCGGTCCGCGTCGCCCTGCGAGGTCGCCACCAGGCGGCGAACGCGGCGGTCGCCGACGCCACGCTGGATGCGCTCGAAGCCGCGGGGATTGCCCGTGTCGGCGCCGACGCCCGGCGGGCCGGATACGCGGCCGTTCGCTGGCCGGGGCGCCTGGAGCTGATCGACTTCGGGGGACGGGAGGTGCTGCTGGACGGCGCCCACAACCCGGCCGGGGCCGCGACCCTCGCCCAAGCGCTCGATGACCTGGCCCCGTTCCTTGCGCCCGGCCGCCCGACACTGGTCCTAGCCATCATGGCCGACAAGGACGTGGACGGAGTCCTGGGCGCACTCGCCGGGGCGGCGCTGCTGCGGGAGGCGCGGATCATATGCACCGCCCCGGCGGGCGGCCGGGCCCTGCCGCCCGAGCAGCTTGCCGCGCGCTGGGCGGCCGTGGCGGCTCAGCGGGGAGTGCCCGCGCAACCGGAGGTCTTCGCCGATCCCCGCGCCGCTCTGGACGCTGCCCTGGGGAGTGGCTTGGGAAGCGGCCCCGCCATCGTCGCCGGCTCCCTCTATCTGGTTGGCGCGGCGCGGGCCATACTCGTGGACGACCCGCGTCTCGTGCCCGATCCTCCGCTCCCCGCACTGGAGACCGCGCGCCAATGAACGTCTCGAAGAGCCTGCCGGCCGTGCCCGGGCGGCTTCCCCCGACCCGCATCGGGTCGCGCACGTTCGAGTGGGGCAGCCGCACGTACGTCATGGGGATCGTGAACGTCACGCCCGATTCGTTCTCGGGCGATGGCCTGCTGGCCGCGGCCGCCGGCCACTGCGACGCCGCCGTCGAGGCCGCAGTCGCCCAGGCCCGCCGCATGGTCGACGAGGGCGCCGATATTCTTGACCTCGGCGGAGAGTCCACGCGGCCCGGCCACGAGCCCGTTTCCGCCGAAGAGGAGGTCGCTCGCGTCGTTCCGGTGATCGCCGCGATCCACGCCGCGCTGCCTCAGGTCCCGATCAGCGTCGACACGACCAAGGCGAAGGTCGCCGCCGTCGCTCTGGACGCGGGCGCCGCGCTCCTCAACGACGTCTGGGGCGTGGGGCGCGACGACGCCATGGCCCGCCTCGCCGGGGAGCGGCAGGTCCCGCTCATCGTCATGCACAACCGTGACGTGGCCCACTACGACGACTTCGTGGCCGAGCTTCTCGCCGACCTGCGAGCCGCCCTTGATCGGGCCCAGGGAATCGGCGTCCCGCGCGGAAACCTGATCGTCGACCCGGGCTTCGGGTTCGGCAAGACGCCCGAGCACAATCTCGAGGTCATGCGCCACCTGCGCGAATTGCGCGAGCTGGGCTCCCCCGTCCTCCTGGGCACTTCGCGCAAGTCCACCCTGGGCCGCGTCCTCGGGGGAGCTCCGCCCGAGGATCGCCTCGAGGCGACCCTGGCCACCACCGCCATCGGCATCGCCGCCGGGGTCGACATCGTCCGTGTCCACGACGTCCTGGCCAACGTTCGGGCCGCCCGCATGAGCGACGCCGTCGTCCGAGGAGTGGTTCTGTGACCGACCGGATCGTGCTGACGAACATGGTCTTCCAGGGTCGCCACGGTGTCGGCCCAGCGGAGCGCGCCAATCCTCAGCCGTTCGAAGTCGACGTCGAGATCCACCTGGACACCCGGCCGGCCGGCCTGGCCGACGATCTGTCCAGGACCGTAGACTACCGCGAGATATTCGACATCTGCCGTTCAGTCGTCGAGGGCCCGAGCCGCCAGCTCATCGAGACACTGGCCGAGTCGATCGCGACGGCCATGCTCGAGCGTTCCGCGGCCGCCGGCGCCATCGAGGTCGTGGTCCGCGTCCGCAAACCGGAAGCCCCGCTTCCCGGCCGCCTCGACCACGCGGCCATCGAAATCACCCGTCGTCGCGAGCGCTGACGCGCCCCGTGGTTCCCGCCGCGAGCCGGCGCATGGCTCCAGCTCTAGCTGGTGGCCTCCGGGCGCGTGCCGAGGGTGACGCGGACCGTCAGGTACTGGCCGCCGCGGTACAGCTCGAGGCTGATGGTTCGGCCGGGGGCGTACTGCACGAGCATGTCCTCGAGCGCGTGCGTCGAGTCAATCGTTTGCCCCTCGAGCGCGGTGATGATGTCGCCGGTCTTGATGCCCGCCTTGTCGGCCGGCCCATCGGCCACCACGGCGTCGACGGAGTTGCCGCTCGAGTCCTCCTTGTGGACCCAGGCGCCGTGGTCCAGGGGCAGGTTGTACTTCGCGGCGACGCCCGGGTCGAGGGCGACGTAGCTGATGCCGATGAACGGCCGCGAGAGCTTCGTGCCCGCCAGGGCCTGCTGCATGATCGGCTTGGCGATGTCGATCGGGATGGCGAAGCCGATCCCCTGAGCCGTGTCGGCTACGGTCGTGGTGACGCCAATCACCCGCCCGGCATCGTCCACCAGCGGGCCGCCGCTGTTGCCGGCGCTGATCGCGGCGTCGGTCTGGATCAGCCCGTTGAGTTGCGTGCCGCCAGCGACGCCCGTGTCGCTGGTAACGGTGATGTCGCGACCGAGTGCCGAGACGATGCCGGACGTGACGCTGTTGGCGTATCCGGCCCCGAGCGGGCTGCCGATCGCGATCGCCAGCTGGCCCACCTGCAGTGCGGATGAGGTCCCCATCGGGGCCGGCGAGAGGCCGGTGGCGCCGTCGATCTTGACGATCGCCAGATCCGTCAGCGTGTCCACGCCGTAGAGACTGCCCTTGAAGTCGCGGCCGTCCTTGATCAGAACGTCGATGCTGGTTGCGCTGGCCACGACGTGCTTGTTGGTCAGGATCCATCCGGTGGCGTCGTAGATGATGCCGGAACCGGTGATCTCGCCGGTTGCCTGCTGGGCCTCGATCGTGACCACCGACGGGCCGACCTTCGCGACGGCCGCGACGATCGCGCTCGACTCGGACTGGACCGAGACACTGATTCCCGTGCTTGCCGTCGCGACCGGAGCGTTGAAGGCTCCCGTCTGATCGAGCGCCAGGAGAATCCCGCCACCGCCCAACACGGCGCCGACCAGGGAGGTTGCCAGGAGCGCCACGATCAAGCCCCTGCTCGTGCCGGGGCGATCTTGCGGCGGGGGCGTGGTCGCCTGCGCCGGCTCGAACCACCGCTCGGGCGTCGATCCGTCGGGCTGGAACCCGGCCTGCCAGGGGGGACGCTGCTCCGGCACCGGTTCGTAGTGGTTGGCTTCGGTCATCTGGGGCTTCCGAATCCTGGCGACAAGAGTTACGGGGAGGGAATGCCACGGATCGGCAGACGAACCGCGCGCGAGGCAGACGCCACGGGTAGCCCTGGCGACGCCTGTCAGCATGCCCTGCCGCGATTCACGTTCCAGCGTGGGGACGGTGAAGAATCCACCACCAAGCGGCCATTGGCCGCGCGACGATCCCTCAGACGCGCGGGTTGCCGCGGCCCGCCGGAGGCGTGGATGTAGTCGTCGCGGCCCGTTCGGCTCCTGCCGGGCTCGTGTACGGGCCCTTCGTTGCGCTCCCGGCGGAACCCTTGACCGTGTCCGTGCCTTTGCCTTTGCCTTTGCCCTTGCCTGCCCTGCCACCGGACGCTCGCTCGGCGACGGCCGCGGCGGCGCGCTCCGCCGGCGTTCGTGGGTCGGCCGGCAGAGTGACCGTGAACGTCGACCCCGACCCGACCCGGCTCTCGACCGCGATCCGGCCGGCGTGCATCTCCACGATGGAGCGCACGATCGCCAGACCGAGACCGCTGCCGCTGCTCCGCGCCTCGCTTGCCCGCGAGCCGCGGTAAAAGCGATTGAAGATGTGCGGCAGCTCCGCCGCCTCGATGCCGACGCCGGTGTCGATGACCTGGATCCGGGCGCCGCCCTGGCGATGTGGCATGAGCTTGAGCGTGACCGACCCACCGCGCGGCGTGAACTTGAGGGCGTTGCCGACGAGGTTGCTCACGACCTGACCGATGCGCGGCGGATCGTGACGGACGATGAGGGCTCCGTCGGGGAGTTCGGTCGTGAGGTTGACGCCGCGGCGACGGGCGGCGGCTTCGGCCTGTTCGGCCGCCGAGAGAACCGTCGCCCGCAGGTCGTCGGGCCGCAGATCGAGGCGCACCAGGCCGGAGTCGAGCTTCGAGAGCTCGAGCAGGTTCTGGGCCAGCCAGTCCAGCCGTTCGAGCTGCTGGGCGCTCGATTCCAGGAATTCGGCCCGGGCGACCGGGTCTTCGCCGGCCTTCTCGCGCAGCAGCTCGTTGAAGGTTCGCAGCGCCGCCAGCGGAGTGCGCAGCTCGTGCGAGACATCGGCCAGGAACTCGCGGCTGCGGTCGCGGTCGCGGACGATGACGTCCATCGTCTCCTGGACCTGGGCCGCCATGGTGTTGAACTGGCGCGACAGCTCGGTGATCTCGGCGGTGCCGGTTCGGGCCCGGTCCGCCGGCACGCGGCGGTCCAGGTCGCCTTCGGCCAGCGCTTGGGCCGCCTCGGTCAGCCGCCTCAGCGGCGCGGTGAATCGCCGGGCCAGAACCGAGGCGACGACGACGGCAAGGACCAGTGCAGCTACCGCGCACAGGGTCAGGAACCCCACTACCACCGCGATCGTGCTCTCCCGTGTCGTGTACGGGGCCGAGAGGCTGACCTCCAGATACCAGGGCGGCTTCACGCCGGCGGGGTCGTCGAACTCGAAGACCTTCGTGTATCTGATCGTGTCGCGCGTCTGCCCGCGCCCCGGCTGGACCGTGAGCTGGGCGGTGAAAGTGGACGGTTCGTCCGCGGGAATGAAGACGGGGCCGCTGGACGTCTGCGATTCCAGCCCGAAGCGCACGCGCAGGTCGGCCTCGGCTACATCGTTGGCGTACTCGGAGAGGGTGCTGCCGAAGACGGCTCGGACTTCGTCGTTCAGCTCGCCCCCGGCCGACACCACGGTCTGGTCCTGGGCGTCCTGGGACGCGATGTCCTCCGCCTGGACGCCCAGCACCGCCGCGACCGCTTGGGCCCGGGCCTCGAGAGTCGCCTGGTCCTGCTGGCGCAGGTCGCGGTCCAGAACGAAGATCGTCAGGGCCGAGACCACCCCGACCGCCACAGCGAAGACGATTACGAACGCGAGCGACAGGCGGCCCTGGAAGGTCCGAGGCAACGGCAGGGAGATCCGAATGGATCGCCTCTTCCTCGGAGCACCGCCGCCGTCGCCGTCATCGTCGATCGCCGTGCCGTTGACCGACGGTTCGTTCATGGGCTTCTCGGCGCTCGGCTCGATCGGTCGCTCCGGGCTCATCGTGGCGGCCTCAGCGCTCAGCGAAGGCGTACCCCGCGCCCCGCACTGTCAGCACGAACTTCGGACTGGACGGGTCGTCCTCGATCTTCTCGCGCAGGTGACTGATGTGGACGTTGATCGTCTTCTCGTCCTGGTCCAGCGCCTCGTAGTCGCGGATCAACTCGAGCAGCTCGCGCCGTGAATAGACACGCCCGGGACGGCTGGCCAGGTGGCGCAGGATCTCGAACTCCGTGGCCGTCAGACCGATGCGCCGCTCACCCCGCTGCACGCGGCGCCGCTCCAGATCGATCAGCAGATCTCCGTGGCGCAGCATTCGTCCCCCGCCGGCATCGGATAGATCGCCATAGGCACGGCGCAGGAGGGCCTTGATGCGGCTCATCAGTTCTCTCAGGCCGAAGGGCTTGGTCACGTAGTCGTCCGCGCCGAGCTCGAGGCCGATGACCTTGTCCATCTCCTCGTCGCGCGCCGTGAGGATCAGGACCGGCGCCTTCGAGCCGTTGATCCGCATCCGGCGCAGCACCTCGAAGCCGTCGATGCCGGGCAGGCGAACGTCCAGGACGACCAGATCGGGGGCCTCGCGCATGGCGAATTCGAGCCCCTCCTCGCCCGAGCGCGCAACGGCCACCTGGTAGCCCTCCTGCTGGAGCGCGTACTGGATGCCGCGAGCGACGGCGTATTCGTCCTCGACGATCAGGATGGTGGCAGCCACGAGCCGGAATCTACACCCCGCGCCCGGTGAGGATCGACTCCGGCGGCGGCGGCGAGGCCGCGTCCCGTGCCGGAACTACCCGAGTGACTTCGGACCGACGATCACGAACTTGCCCCACCACACGCGCTTGCCCACCCTGCCGTCGATCGGATCCTTGTAGATGGAATCGGGCTGGTAGTAGGGCGCGAACCGCACCTCGTCCGGCCCGGACTGCCACTGCTGATACGTGACGTAGTAGTCCAGGTGGTGGCGCTCCATGAGAGGGTCGGTGAGGTAGATGCCGTTGATCTTGAAGTTGGTCGATCCGGTCCTGGGATCATCGCCGGTAACCGAGTAGCCGGTCACGATCTGGGCGTGGCTGCCGTACCAGCCCAGGACTCCCACCGGCATGTCGGTCATCGCGATCGATCTGACGGTGGCGACGGCGGCCTCCTTGAACGTCTTGTACGAGAGATCGGCGTACACGCCGGCCGTCATGCTGCCCCAGCCGTAGTAGTTGAGGGCGTTTCGCCAGCCGGCCACATCGGCGCCCGGTTTGGACGTGGGCTCGTCCATGTGGGCCCGCTCCCACTTGAGGATCGACTCCTGCGCCGCGAAGCTCAGGGTCGGCTTCCAGACGAAGGTCGGCGCGGGTGCAGCGTTCGGCGCCACCGTCGTCCACTCGAAGCTGGAGTTGGACGAGATCAGATTGAGCATGATCAAGGTCGCGTCGGCGGTGCAGGCCGTCTCGTCGGGGTTCTGGAAGCGCACCGCGTGGCCGGTGTACAGGTTGAAGGCGTACGTCGACCGCGCCGGGGTCGAGGCCCCGCCGACGAGGATGGCCAGGATGGCGGCCAGGCTGACGAAGACGTTGATCATGGTTCGAGGATGTCCAAACCCTGGCTGAACCGGATGTGGCAGCCGCCGACGGCGACGAGCGGGGGACGCCCGGGCGCGCATAGTTTCCCACGCCTGGCCAACGGTGGCTCGGGTGGTGGCGAAACGGCAGGGCACTCGCACACGGCGGGCGTCCGGCCGCCACCCGATCGGCCCCCCGCTTGCGCGGACGAATCGATCCGGGCGGCTGCGCGTGGTAGGCTCCGCAGTCGAAGTCGCGCTCCGCCGCGGCTCAAACAGACCAAACCCTCGCGACCGGTTCTTTCGGCCGCGTGTCGATCGAACCGCGCAGGAGGATCCAGCCAGTGAGCTCCACCCCGACAGTCCTGACCGCCACGAGCCGGACCGAAACCGGCAAGGCCGTGGCGCACCTGCGCAAGGCCGGCAAGGTCCCTGCCGTCGTCTTCGGTCACGGCCTGGAGTCGATCTCCGTCACGCTGGACGCACACGAGTTCGATCTGCTGCGCCGGACCATCCATTCGAACTCCATCATCTCGCTCGAGATCGACGGCAAGGACAAGCGCCGGGTCATGGTCCACGGCATCCACATTGACCCGCGCACGCGCCACCTCCTGCACGTGGACCTGTTCGCCCTCAAGTCGGGCGAGGAGGTCACGGTTGAAGTCCCGCTACACACCGTCGGCGAGGCCTACGCGGCGACCAAGCTCGGCGGCACCCTCCTGCACACCGTGGACCGGGTTCGCGTCCGAGCCCTGCCCGAGGCCCTGCCCGAGGCGTTCGAGGTCTCGGTCGAGCCGCTGGTCGACTTCGACGCCGCCATCCATCTGCGCGACGTCGCCCTGCCTCCGGGCGTGACCCTGCTGGCCGATCCGGACGAAGTCGTGGCCAAGGTGATCCCGCAGCGCGCGGTCGAGGAGCCGGTGGTTGCCGAGGTTGCTCCGGAAGCCGCCGAGGTTGCTCCGGAAGCCGCCGAAGCGAAGCCTTCGAGCGAGAGCTAGAACCGAACGACCGACTGGCCGCCTGAGGCAACCCAGGTGGCCGGCCCGGCGAAACGTTCGGCCGCGAGCGGGGTCATTGGCGAATCCTGCCCGGTGGGGGCCGCTGCGGGAGAGGCGTGCAATGGCTGCGGCCCGCACGGGCGGTGCGTACGATGACGCGGTGCCCAGCTTGCGCGCCTCGCGGAAGGACGTGATCCGCAGCCTGCCAGTCCTCGGAGCCTTCGTCGTGGGGGCGATCGCATATGCGCCCCTGTACTGCTTCCCGCTGCTGGTACCGGAGTTCGAGACCACCTTTCACGCCTCGCGCGAGCTCGGCCAGATGCCCTGGACGATGTTCCTTCTGGTCTCGGCGCTGGCCTCGCCGCTTCTCGGCCGTGCCTTCGACGTCATCGGGGATCGGCTGCTGCTCACCGTGGGCGTCGTCCTCATAGCCCTCGGCTGGCTGGTCGCGTCCGCGGCCTCGGACGTGACCTTCCTCGTTGCTGCGTATGGGATCTTCCTGGCCCTCGGTCTGCAGCTGACCTTCGTCGGCACCACGACTGCGGTCGCCCGCCGCTACGCCGGAGTGGCCGGCCTGGCGCTCGGCGTGGCGTACGCGGGTCCGGGGATCGGCGTGGCCCTCATCCTGCCGCTCGCGGCCGGTGCGATTCCGGAGTTTGGCTGGCGCTCCATGACGCTCGGGTTCGCGGCGACGTCGCTGCTGGCCGTGCCGTTCGTCTGGCTCATGACGAGTGGGGCGGCCGTGATCGTGCCCGCGCAGGGCGGCGAAACGGGTCGGGGCTTGCACGAGACATCGGGCCCGGGCGCGATCGCTGCGTCCCAGGAGCCGGTCCCGCCCGGCAGCCGCTCGCGGTCCGATGCGCTGCGGCGCACGCTGCGGACACGCCGATTCCTGATCCTGCTCGTCGGCGCGGTCGGGATCGGCTGCATCGACGAAGGGATCTACCAGCTGTCGCCGCGTCACGTGGAGGCCCAGGGAATCACCGCGGACTACGCGGCCGTCCTGCTGGCCGTGTCGTGCTACGCGTACGTGGTCGGCCAGGTCGTGGGCGGCGGGCTCTCCGACCGCTTCGGCCGGCGCTTCATCGGGCTCATTTGCGCGGCGATGATCGCCGCCGGGGCGACCGCGATCTTCCTGTCGTCCGGATCGACGCCGGCGCTGGCCGCGGCCGGCTACGTGGCCTACGGCTTCGGCATCGGGGCGACGATCGCGATCCGGTCGGCCGCATTCTCCGACGTCTTCGGCGGTCACAACTTCGGCGCGATCTTCGGCGTCATCGCCGTGGCCTACCCGGTCGGCGGGATCATCGTCATGAACGTCGGCAGCATCTTCTACGACCGCATCGGCAACTACTGGCCGGTATACGGCGTGGTCATGGCCTCGCTCCTGGCCTGGTCCGTGGCGCTGGTCATCGCGGGTCCGCGCCGCCACGGCCTGCGAGCGCGGCTTGCCCACGTCAGGGCGAGGCTGCCGGGTTAGGCTCAGGGCGCCCCCGGCGCCGTCGAAGGCGGCCGACGCACCAGGCGGAGCGAGACCGACTGGACCGCGACGGTCGCGAGGATTCCGGCGCAGAAGGCGAACTCGATGCCCATGCTCTCGATGGTGGTCGTGACGACGAGGAAGAAGACGATCGTGCCGAAGAGGCCGAACTGGAGGCCTCGCGTGACGCCCATTGCCGTCTCGGGCCCCTGCAGCCGGTGGGTGAAGACCGCCAACACCGTCACGTAAATCGGGAAGGCAGCGAGGATCCCGCTCAGCTGCGGGCCCAGGATGGAAGCCGCCTCGGTGATCGCGAGCACGATCGAAGTGCCGACGACCATTCGGGCGGGGATGTCCCAACGTGGCAGCGGCGCGGTGCCGCCGCCGGCGGCGGCGGCCGGGGCGAGGCGCAGGCACACGGCCATTGCCACGGCAACGATCGTGAACAGGACGACGGCCGGGCCGCTGATGAACGGCTGCATGGCCAGCACCGCGATTGCGAAGCAGCCGAAGCCGCCGAGCATCGATACGAACCACCCGAACCGGCGCGCCAGCCAGGCATAGCCGAGGGCGAAGGCGGCGTCTCCGAGCAGGCCACCGATCGAACCTTCGGCCGTGCCCGCCGCGAAAGCCGTCCCTCGATCGAGGGCGATGTAGAGCGCGACCGGCCCCGAAGTCAGCGGCAGCGCCACCAGCCAGCCGCCGACCGAAGGGCCCCAGCGTAGCGTGGCCAGGCTCGCGGCTCCAATCAGGACCGGCGTCAGCGAGAGCTTGAGCAGGAGCAGCGCCACGGGTCAGGGCTTGCCGGCTGCGAGACGCCGAATCTCGCCGGCGAGGGTCGCGGCGAAAGTGGCAAGCCCCGCGGTCACCGGGGCCGAGAGCCCTTCCCCGAAACCGAATTCGGCGCCGCCGATCCCAACGAAGCTGCCTCGCAACGGGGAGCCTCGCAACTCTTCGGCCAGGGCCAGCACCTGGGCCGGCGGCAGAGCGTGCGACGAGGCAGGGGCGGCCCCGCCGCCCGCCGCCGCCCGTGCCGCCACTCGCTCCAGCGACAGTTTGACAACCGCGCCCGCCGCCACTCCGACGGCTGCGTCCGCGACTATCACCGCCACTCCGTCCGGGATATCGAGCAGTGCCTCCACGGACAGCTGCCCGATCTCGACGACCTCGGCAAGCGCCCGCGCATCTTCGGGCAGCATGTCGGCCGCAAGCAGCGCGGCCCCGTCGTCTCCCCGCATTCGCTCGCCGCACACCAGCACGCGCGCCCGTGGGCCCGCTTGGTCGCTCATTACAGCAGTCTAGCGGCCGATTGGGGGCGGTTCGCCGCGTCACCGGTACCGTACAATTGTCGCTCTTACGTCTGAGGCGGCCGAGGGAGTAGAGTCTTGGGTGACTCTCGGACTGAAGCGGGCTGGAGGCTGACTCACCGAGTGGGTTACGAATGAAGCGGGACGCTTCCTTCCGATCGTTCCTCGCCGCCTACCCACCGACACCCGGTCATTCGCACCCGGTGGACGGCGTGTCGCTGGCCGAGTCGATAGAGGAGCGGTTCGGAATCGCCGTGCCAGGAGCGCTGCAGCTGTTCTGGCTTCGCGTCGGCGCGGGCGCCTTCGGCGGCGGCGAGATCTACGTCTTCGGCGACGCCGGCTCCGCATTGTCCGGGCCCGAAGTGCTCGAATGGAACGCCGCGCCATGGTGGCGGTCGGTCTACCCGATGCCCAAGGGGGGCGGTCCGTTCTTCTTCGGGCAGACTGCCTTCGGCGACCAGCTGGGATTCCGATGGCAGGGCAGCGTGGCTCTGCCGGAGCTCTTCATGCCGGACACCATGGAGGTGTTCCTGCTCGGTCGGGACCTCGACGAGTTGCTGGGCGAGCTGCTCGTCGCCCGCGGAGCGCTGTGCGATTCCGAGCGACTCGCCAGGGCGGCCAAACAGTGCGGCCCGCTGCCGCCCGGCCAGCATTACGCCCCGGACGTTTCCCCGCTGCGCGGGGGCACCGACGAGTCGTTCCACGTCATCTCGGCCGAGGCTCACCTGACGGCCGCGATCTCAGGCTGGGAGGCAATGCAGGCCCGCACTCGTACCGCCGACTCCCTCGGTGTCAGGTTCAGCGCCAACCGGGCCTGACCTCTACTCCACGAGACAAGAAACCGGCGGGACGACTGCGCCTCCGCCGGTCACGCGCCGCAGATCGCGGGCCGCCGAGCGCAGATCAAGGCGGCACCGAGAACCGGAGCGAGCGGACTCAAATGTCCGTGAGCGAGGACCGCAGGTCCCAACGCGGAGATGCGCCGGCCGACCGCGATCTGGTCAGTCGCGCTCGATCTCGAGCGTCAGGAAGTGCGTGGCGCAGCTGATGCAGGGGTCGTAGGCCCGGATGAGCTGCTCGAGCCGCACGGTCGCTTCCGCGTGGGGCAGGGAGAGGACCTGCGGTGCGAACCCTGCCAGGTCCTGCTCGATCATGCCCTGGTTCTGCCCCGTGGGGGCGATGATCTGGGCCGCCAGGATGCGTCCGTTCTCGTCGACGTCGTAGTGGTGCCAGCAGATGCCGCGCGGCGCCTCCGAGCCCCAACCCGTCTCGCCGCCCCTGGGCGTCCACGGAACAGAGGGCCTGGCCGGCTCCTCGTACGACTTGACGATGTCGAGCGCCGAGGCCGACGCGTGGATCAGTTCCACTGCGCGAGCGGCGATGCTCCAGTACGGGTTGCGGGCGATCTGCTTTGCCAGGCCGCTGGCGTCCAGCGCCTCCCGGGCGATCGGGTGGAGCTGGTCGGCGTTGAGAGTCACGCGCGCGGCAGGCCCGAGCATGTACGTTCGGCCGTCGTTGGTTCGAGCGTGGAGGGCGTTGCTGCCCTCGTGCTGCTCTTCGTGGAAGGCTTCGCGCCAGCCCCAGATCGGCACGTCGATGCCGTCGGAGGAGACGATTCGGCCATCGTTGAGGCCGTACTCGATCGGGTGCTTGATCGCGACGTAGAGGGGGTCGCGCTCGAACGCCGGCGCCTTGAACGCGGCCACTATCTTGAGGGTCGACTTCGATAGATCGAGCGCTTCCTTGAGCGGTTCGCGCAGCGCCTCGATCTCCGCCTTTGTCGGGGTCCTGGACAGGCCGCCGACACGCATTGCCACGGGGTGGATCGCCCGGCCGCCGATCAGCTTCATGATCTCGTTGCCGGTCCGCTTGAGCCGCAGCGCCTGCTCCACGATGTGCTTGTGATCGCGGGCCATGGCGATAGCGCTCTCGTAGCCCAGGAAGTCCGGGGCGTGGAGCATGTAGACGTGGAGGGCGTGGCTCTCGATCCATTCGCCCCAGTAGAAGAGCCGGCGCAGGGCCTTCACCTGGGGGTCGACCTCGACCTCGAATAGGTGCTCGAAGGCCATGGACGCCCCCATCTGGTAGGCGACCGGGCAGATACCGCAGATCCTGGCGACGATGTCGACGATCTCGTTGGGAGTCCGCCCAACGACCAGCTTCTCGAAATACCGGGGCGCCTCGAAGATCGAAAGGCGGGCCTCGCGCACCTCGCCGTCCGTGATGCGAAGCTTGAGCGTGCCCTCGCCTTCGACCCGCGCGATCCCTACGACTTCGAAGTTGTGCTCGCGAGTCGCGGCTTCGGCCTTGGCCATTCTGTTCCACCTGGCTGCTGCTTCCCCATCTGGACCGGGGTCCTCCGAGGTTGCCGCATGGTCCACCGGGCGGCATAGGGCCGTTTGTCGTCCAGGAGCGGGCCCACACGTTCTCGGAAGTGGGGGGTCGCGCCGGCCGGCCCTTCCTGGCTGGCCATTCGGGGCCTCCACGGGCGGCTTCCTGCGGATACGTCTACCAGGCGTGCCAGACGCACGGGTCGTGGCGCCATCTGGGTGCGGCGTCCCAACGGGACCGGATCCGCCCTCGTCGGCGTGCGCCGCCGACTCCGTACGGGGTCCGCGCCAGGCCGGCAGAGGTCCGATCGGCGTCCAGCACGCCTACCAGGCGTAGCTGACGAAAAGCGGCCCGCCCGGCCCCGGAACGGAACCGGGGCCGCCGCTGGCGTCGGCTATAGTCGCGGGGTGAACCTGCCGTTCGAGCCGCCGATCGAGCCGATGCTGGCGAAGCTGACGGACGAGATCCCCACCGGCGCCGGCTGGCAGTACGAGCCCAAGTGGGACGGCTTCCGGGCGCTCGTCTTCCGCGACGGCGAAGACGTCTTCATCCAGAGCCGCGACCTGCGGCCGCTAGACCGCTACTTCCCCGAGCTGCCGCTGGCCCTGCGTGCCAACCTGCCGGACCGGTGCGTGCTCGATGGCGAGGTCGTCATCGCCGGACCGGACGGCCTGGACTTCGACTCGCTGCTGCTGCGGATTCACCCGGCGGCCTCGCGGGTGAAGGTGCTCGCGGCGCAGACCCCCGCCAGCTACGTGGCCTGGGACCTGCTCGCGTTCGACGACCGCGACCTGCGCGCCGCTCCCCAGGGCGAACGCCGCCAGCTGCTCGAGGTGGCGCTGCGCGACGCCGCGCCGCCGATCCACCTGACGCCGGCGACCCGCGATCGCGATTGCGCCGCCGAATGGTTCCACCGCTTCGAGGGCGCCGGCCTGGACGGAGTCGTGGCCAAGCGGCTGACGGATGGCTACCAGCCGGGGAAGCGGGGCTGGGCCAAGATCAAGCACGCCCGGACCGCAGACTGCGTCGTCGCCGGCTTCCGCTGGCACAAGAACGGGCCCGGCACGATGGTCGGCTCGCTGCTGCTCGGCCTGTTCGACGAGACCGGGCGGCTCAATCATGTCGGCATCACGGCCAGCTTCACCACCGAGAAGCGAGTTGCACTGGTGGCTGAGCTCGCGCCGCTGCGAGAGAAGGCCCTCGACGGGCACCCCTGGGCCGAATGGGAGGCCGCCGCCCGCGAATCAGGCCAGCGCATGCCCGGTGCGGTGAGCCGCTGGAATCGCGACCGCGACCTGACCTGGGAGCCGCTTCGAGCCGAACGCGTCTGCGAGGTCGGGTACGACCACCTGCAGGGCGACCGCTTCCGCCACGCCACGACCTTCCTGCGCTGGCGTCCCGACAAGCGCCCCTCCGACTGCCGCTACGACCAGCTCGAGTCGACCGCTCCGTTCGAGCTCAGGGAGATCTTCGGCCGGTAGGCCGGGAGGGATCGGCGGGTGTGCAACGTCGCGTCCCTCAATGACGTGCCGGTCATCCTGAACCGCCCGCAGCATGCTCGCAACCGCGTCGCCGCGTCGCCGCGTCGGCGAAGGCGGGTTCTTTCCAGATTCACACCACACCGACATCGGGCAAACCCGGGAACGGCGAGACGGCCGAGATCCATGCCCCCAGCTCCCGGATCGGGTCCGAATCGGTTTGCGGGACCGGAATCGGGGCGTGGAGGGCCCGTCGGGGCGAGGTTCCTGCGACCGAAGCCGGGCTCTGCAGGGAGTGAGGGCTCAGCCGGACTTCATCCCTGCTCAATGCGCCCGTGGCGTGAATTCGGAAACTTCCTGTGCCTCACCCGGCCTGTGCCGCCTCCGCAAAGCCCGGCCGATCAGCGCACCGCCGACCAGGGGTCGTAGTCGACTTCCAGCGGTTCCTGCGGGGGGCGCTCCGACGAGGGCACGTGTTCGAGGTTGACGCGGATGCGGTACCAGAGCGTGAAGCGGCCGCGCATGGAGTCGACCAGCAGGTCCGACGGCTCCAGGTGCGCGACGACCCCGGCATGGCGCGCTTTCCAGCGCTCGAAGGCGGCCAGAGCCTCATCCTTGGTTGCCGCGCGGGCGATCTCGATCAAGGGCTTGGTGGACGTTCGGCGGCCCGTGGGCGAGGGCCGGCGGGTCGGCACAGGTTCGCTGCCCGGACTGAGGTCTCCCTTCCGGGCCCGAGACGGCATGACCCGCGGCGGCTCGCCCGGGGCTTTGGCGTAGTGCGGCGGCCACGGCGCGTCACCCAGGCCCGCCTTCGCCTGCCTGGCGGACAGCTCGAGCAATGCCTCCAGCGATCCTACTGCTTCGTCGATTCCGGCCGCCGGGTCGCCGACCCTGGCAAACCGCCCAGGCACCGTCGCGACCGTGAAGTCGCCCAGCTCGCATTCGGGCAGCTCGTCCCATGCCACCGGCGCCGAGACGCGGGCGTCGGGCACCGGCCGGACCGAGTAGGCAGATGCGACCGTTCGATCCTTGGCGTTCTGGTTGTAGTCGATGAAGACGCCGTGGCGCTCTTCCTTCCACCACTTGCTGGTGGCGATCTGCGGGGCGCGCCGCTCGACTTCGCGCGCCAGCGCGAGGGCCGCCCGCCGGACCTCGTCGAAGGACCAGCGGCGTTCGATGCGAACGTTGACGTGGATGCCGCGCGAGCCGGAAGTCTTGGGCCAGCCCACGAGCTCGAAATCCGCGAGCACCTCGCGACAGACCAGCGCCACTCGCCGGATGTCGTCCCAGGGCACGCCCGGCACCGGGTCCAGATCGACCCGCAGCTCGTCCGGGTGATCGAGGTCGTCGGCGCGGACGGCGTGCGGGTTGAGGTCCAGGCACCCGAGGTTGGCAACCCAGGCCAGCCCGGCCGCGTCGTCGATGACGATCTCGTCGGCCGTTCGACCGGAGGGAAACGTCAGCTCGACCGTTCGGACCCATTCGGGTCGTGATTCGGGCGCTCGCTTCTGGAAGAAGAAGTCGCCGTCGGCACCGTTGACGTAGCGCTTGAGCGCCATCGGCCGGCCGCCCGCGCCTCTCAGCGCGCCGTCGGCGACCGCGATGTAGTAGGCGACGAGATCGCGCTTGGTGTAGCCCGGTCCGGCGAAGAAGACCTTGCCCGGGTTGCTGATCGCGATCTTCCTGCCGGAGATCTCGACGATCTCGGTGTGCGTTGGCATGGCCGAACGATAGCGCCTCGAGGCGAGATATCAGTCGAGCGGCTGGCAGCGCTCCAGGAGCTCGGCCAGCGTCTCGAGTTCGGGCGCAGTGAATGGCTCGAGGAAGTAGCGCCGCACTGCGGCCAGGTGACCCGGTGTGGCGTCCCGCAGACGCGTCAGGCCCCTGGCCGTCACGACGGCGAAGTAACCGCGCGCGTCCGAGGCGCACCTGACGCGGCCGACCAGGCCGTCGGCGGTCAGCCTGTCGATGAGGCGGGTGATCCCGGCCCGGCTCAGCAGAACTCGATCCGCGAGCTCGTTCATGCGCAGGCGTCGCCCTTCTGCCATCGCCAGCTGGAACAGGACGTCGTACTCGGCCAGCGGAAGGTCGCTGCGGGCGATCATGTCCGCCTCGAGGCGGCGCGCCACGCGCGCGTGCAGGGACAGGAACGCCCGCCAGGCGCGCGACTCCACTGGATCGAGAGCCGAGGCGATCGGGGTCGCGGTGGCGTCCGTGGCACCTGCCGCACTCGGAACCTCCGGCGGGCCGATGCTCACAGTGCTGTCTATCAGTTGCTCCATGAAAAGCTCCTCGCTATTGCCACTTGCGGATCCTTGCGCGCTCAACTACTATAGCACTTAGTTGCTTAGTGAACGATCCGAATTGGGGTCCACTGGAGCAGATATCGCTAGGAGTTACGAGATGAGCACCTGGGACCTGGACCCGGCCCATTCGCAGATCGAGTTCGCCGTCAAGCACATGATGGTCACGACGGTTCGCGGCCAGTTCCGCAAGTTCACCGTGGCGGTGGACTTCGACGAAGCCAACCCGGAGCGCTCGACCGTAGAGGCGCATATTGACGCATCGAGCATCGATACGGGCATGGAGGCTCGCGATGCGCACCTGCGAAGCGCGGACTTCCTCGATGCGGCCGTCTATCCGGAGCTCGTGTTCCGTAGCACGCACATCGAGCAGAGCGGCGACGGCTATAGGATCGACGGCGATCTGACGATCCGCGGCGCGTCGCGGCCCGTGACGCTGGATGCCGAGATCGGCGGTGTGGTGCCGAATCTCCAGGGCGGGCGCCGCGCGGGCTTCTCCGCGTCGACGAAGATCAGCCGCAAGGCCTGGGGACTCACCTGGAACGGTGTCCTCGAGAGCGGCGGCGTCCTCGTCGGCGACGACATCAAGATCTCGATCGAAGTGGCCGCCGTGCAGGCCGAAGCGGTTGCTCCGAAGGTTGCGCTCAGTTCGGCAGCCTAAGCCCGTCGCCAAAGAGAACGGCCGCCGGGAAAACCCGGCGGCCGTTCGATTCCCGGTAGCGGCAGTGTCGCGGCCTAGTCCTCGGTCGGCATGTGGAGGTACATGGTCTGGATGCCGATCCGGCCGGGGCCGGTGAAGCGGTTGAAGACCAGGTTGCCCGATCCGCCCAGCATGCCCATTCGCAGGCCGACCATCTTGATCTCCATGGCCACGGTCGGGTCCTTGTATACCCAACCGCCCGGCTCGACGTCGAAGGTCTCGCCCGGTCCGAGGACGCGCTCGAACACGTTGCCATAGCCGTGGAGCCAGACGGTTCCACCGCCCTGGCCGCCGGTGAAGGTGTCGATGAAGATGCCCGTGCCGCCGAACAGCATGTTCCCAACACCGCGCAATCGCCGGTAGCTGTAGTCGACGTTCGCGGTGGCGGCCAGGAACTGGTGCTCGCGCACCTCCAGCGACTGGCCTGGGGCAAGACCCAGGTGGAACACGTGCCCCACTCCGTCCCGGCTGAACGCGATCTGGCCGGCCCCCTTCGCTTCGGTCATGAAGATCGGCATGCCGGCGATCACGCGCTTGAAGGTGCCCTTCATGGCGTGGATTCCGATCTCCAGGCTCGGCGTCTTCCAGAGCAGGATGTGGTGCTCGAAGAAGACCGGCATTGAGCCGTCGAGCTCCATCGTGAGCATCGGGACCAGCTCGCCGTCCGTGCGGAATTGGACGCCCGGGCCCTGCCCTTCGTCCACCGAGGTCGGGAGCAGCTTCGGGATGTAGTCGGTGTGCATCGCGTCCTCCTGATGGCCGCTCACGAGACGTCGCGGCCCCTCAACTCTAGGGCAGTCGAGGGGCCGTGCGTGCCGGTCTTTTCGAGTCCAGCCGTCCTGCACACGCGCCTATCGGTGCCAGGTCGCCTCGGGAATGTCGGCGTTCCTGCCCGGCACCGGCCGGCGAGCACGGCGGCTTCCGGGAGGACCCACGGCGGCTAAGATTGCCTCGAGTTTGAGCCCGGCCTGAGGAGGTCGCAATGGAGGCGAAGACGCCGGCTGGGGATACGGTCGCCCGCCGGTCGCGGTTCAACCGCTTCATGGCCCGGTGGCTGGCGTCGCCGTTTGGCGTCCTGTCGGGCCGCGTCGTGCTCGTCCGCTACACGGGCCGCACGTCGGGGCTGTCGCGCCAGCTCCCGGTCAACTGCGAACCGTTCGAAGCCGGCTATCTGATCCGCGTCGGCCGGCCCGACCAGAAGAACTGGTGGCGCAACTTCACGCAGCCCTGGCCCATCGAGCTGGTGCGCAAGGGTCGCCGGATCCGTGGCTCGGCGGTCGCGGTTCCCGGAACCACCGGCAGCGGCCAGCGCATCGCGGCCGGTTACTTCGCCACTCACCGCGGGGCGGCGAAGCGGGCCGGCCTCCCGAAGATGCACAAGGGCGAGCGGCCGACCCCGGAAGCGCTCCAGGCCGCGGCCGCGACTCTGGTCTTCGTCGTCGTGACGCCCGAGACCTCGAACTAAGCC
>PLOC01000062.1 GCA_003141955.1 Chloroflexota bacterium | reverse complement strand
TTTAGGGGTCAACCCCCAGCTGAGGCCGGAACTGATCGAGCGATTGAGCAGGGTCGCGGTCAGCGGGCAATCGGAGGAGTTCGAAGGGCACGACGCGGAGACCGACCGCTCTGTGCTCATCCACCTCTCGCGGGTGGGCCCAACCTGGGTAATGGCAATGATCGAGGACGTGACGGATCGCCGCCGCGCCGAGGCCGTCACTCGCGACCGTAATGCCTTCATCGAGACGATCATCGCCAGCTCCGGCGAAGGGCTGGTCGTCTTCGACCGCGACCTCCGCTATGTCGTCTGGAACCCCAGGATGGAGGAGATGACGGGCCTGGCTGCGAACCTCGTTCTCGGCCGAAGAGCGCGCGACGTCTTCCCCGAGGCCATGGCCGCCGGCATCGAAGAGAACCTCCGCAGAGTCATAGAGACGGGCCGGCCACAGTCGCGCGAGTTCGAATACACGGTCCCTCAGACTGGTCGAGGTGGCTGGTCCCTGAACACGCACCGACCTCATCGCGACGCCAGCGGGCAGATCATCGGAGTCATCGCGTCCGTTCGAGACATCACCGCCCGGCACGAGGCCGAGGAGGCCGTACGCCAATCGGAGGAGCAGTTCCGCATCATCTTCGACAGCATGGGCGATGGCGTGGCGATCTCCGAGCCTGGCGGCAACTTCCTCGAGGTCAACCGTGTCGTTTGCGAAAGTCTCGGCTATACCCGCGAGCAGCTCCTGGCGATGCCAGTCGGGGCGATCAACTCGCCCGAGTCAGCGGCCACGATCCCGGAACGCGTCCAGGTGATGATCCGGGGCGGCCGCGTCCGCGCCATCGAGGCGACGCATGTTCGACGAGACGGAACAGAGATCCCCATCGAGGCCGTGTCCCGTCGCATAGAGTTCCGCGGCCGGCCGGCGATCCTCACGGTGTACCGCGACCTGACCGAGCGCAAACGGTCCGAGGAGGCCCTCCGCGAGCAGGCCAGCCTCATGCAGCAGCTCCTCGACGCGATCCCCATCCCGATATTCGCGAACTATACCGATGGTCGCCCCCACCTTGCCAATGCCGCCTTCACCGCCGGCCCCGGCCGTCTCCGCGAAGGGACCGACGGCAGGAAGTACGGCGAACTCGACGAGGCCGACGCCGAGATGCACGCGGCCCACGACCGCCCGGTCCTGGAGGAAGGGGCGGTCGAGACGTACGAGGCGAACCTGTACCTCCCCGACGGTACGGCGCGACGCCAGCTCCTGACGAAGGCCCCTCTCCGATCAAAGGACGGAAAGATAACCGGAATCGTCGCCGCCGGCCTGGACATCTCGGACCGCTACAGGGGCGAACAGGCGCTCCGCCAGTCGGAAGAGCGCTTCCGGACCCTCTTCGAGAGCGCCGGCGACGCCCTCCTGATTCTGGACGCGGACGGTCGTCTCCTGGATGCCAACCGGACCGCCTGCGAGCGCCTGGGGTACACGCGAGACGAGCTGGCGTCGATGACCGCCGACCAGATCGACACGCCCGAGTTCGCGACTCGGTTTCGAGAGAGGATGACTTCCCTGGCCGAACGGGGCAGCCTGTCGTTCGAGTCCGCGCATCTGGCTCGGGACGGAACAGTCATTCCGACCGAGGTCATCGCGACAACGATCGAGCTCGGCGGCAAGACGGCGATCCTGGAGATCGCCCGCGATCTCACCGAGCGGCGTCGCGCCGAGGCCGAGCGGATCGCATTGGAGCAGCAGCTGCGGCAGGCTCAGAAGATGGAGGAGATCGGGCGGCTCGCGGGTGGCATAGCCCACGATTTCAACAACCTCCTGACCTCGATCCGAGGCATGGCCAGCCTCGCCCTTGCCGAACTGCCGCCCGGCGAGGGGCCGCACGAAGACCTGGAGCAAATCGAGCAGGACGCGGATCGTGCGACCAGGCTGACCCGCCAGCTGCTGGCGTTCGCTCGGCGAACCGTCCTCCAACCGGAGGTGGTCGACCTGAGCGCGGTCGTTCGACGCCTGGAACCGATGCTCCGGCGGCTCATCCGCGAAGACGTCAAGCTCGTGACCATCGCCCCGGACAGCATAGGCGGCGTCATGGCCGACCCCGCCCAGATGGATCAGATCATCCTCAACCTGGCCGTGAACGCCAGCGAGGCCATGCCCGACGGCGGGACACTGACCATCGAGATCGCCGACGGCACGACTTCGGACGCGACCCAGGCGCCCGCCGAGGGCGCGCCGGCCGGGCCGCTGGTGACGCTGTCGGTGACCGACACCGGGGTCGGCATGGACGACGAGACGCTTGGCCACCTCTTCGAGCCGTACTTCACGACCAAGGGGCCGGGCAAGGGCACGGGACTGGGACTGGCCACGGTCTACGGCATCGTCCGCATGTCCGGAGGGACCGTTGCCGCTCGCAGCCAGCCGGGGCGGGGATCGACCTTCACCGTCTACCTGCCGGCGGTGGAGGCGACCATCGATGCCGAACCGGATCCACCGCCCACGACTGCTATCCGTGGCGCCAGGCCGGGCACGATCCTGCTCGTCGAAGACGACGACGGGGTGCGGCGATTCGCGAGTCGCGTCCTGGAGACGGCCGGCTACCGGGTCCTGACCGCGGAGGACGGCCCGGCGGCACTCGAAACGGCGCGCGACACGGTCGTGCAACTGCTCCTCACCGACATGAGAATGCCAGGCATGAGCGGGCGCGAGGTGGCCACCAGGCTCGCCGCCATCCAGCCCGGCATCCGGGTCCTGTACATGTCGGGCCACACGGACATGGGCATCGTCCGCGATGGCATCCTGGAGGCCGGCATCGACTTCCTGGCCAAGCCATTCAAATCCGAAGAACTGATCTCGGCCGTGGATACAGTTCTGGCCGTCCCGCCCGGGAAACCCGCGGCATCGGAGGATTCGGACGACTGACCGACCGGGGCGTCAGGCCTCCTCGGCCGCGGTCATCGTCTCGACCTCGACGCCGGCCAGCTGCCCCAGCTCCGAAAGGACCTTGTGGTCGAGCCCCCCAACCGGCAGCCGCAGCTCCAGGTCCATGAAGTGGCCGCCCTTCGACTTCTCGCTCTGTACGCTCAAGATCTCGACCCGGTTGGAAAGAAGGACCCGCGACACCGCGGCGAACGAATCGAGCTTCTTGAGGCCGAGCCGGACGCGCACAACTCGCCCACCGGACAGCTCGAGCTTGGCGACCAGGCGATGAACTGGCCACAGCGAGAGCATCGCCAGCGCGGTCCCGACCGCCGCCACGAAGTAGGACCCGGTTCCGGCGGCCAAGCCGACCGCCGCGACGACCCACAGGCTTGCGGCGGTGGTGAGGCCGCGCACGTTCATACCGAACTTGATGATCGCGCCGGCGCCCAGGAAGCCGATTCCGGTCACGATCTGCGCCGAGATGCGACTCGGGTCAACGCTGCCAGTGCCCGCGACCGCGTGGAAGCCGTAGATGGAGAGCACGGTGAATATCGCGGAGCCAAGCGACACGAGCATGTGGGTTCGCACGCCCGCCTGGTGGCCGTGGATCTCGCGCTCCAGGCCGATCATCGCCCCGAAGACGGCGGCCACAACGAGCCGCGCCGAGATGTCCACCTGAAACTGCAGATCGGTGGGCACGCCACGTCACCTCGAACTGGGCAGGCGAGACGGCGCCGCGCGGCGCCGTCTCGACTCTGCTGGCCGCAGTGTAGGTCGGCGCCGGGGCCGATTCTCTAGGGAAACACCCTTGCCCCATTCGGCTGCGGATCCGGCAGTACCCCGCCATGAGCCCGGCCGGTACCCTCCGTACGGATGAGCGATTGAGTTTCTCGGGCCGGAAGGGATATGGTTGCGCACGCTGCACGCGGCCTGCGCGGCAACTTCTTTCGGGGGAGCCCAAACAAGGAGTCGGCTGTGGACCTCACCAACCTGGCTCCGATCGCCCTGGCGCTGCTCGTGATCATTTGGGGCAAGCGCTGGTAGACCGGATACGCCGCAAGAAACCCGGGCCTTGAGTCCGGGTTTCTTTGTGTCCGGGGACCGCGACGGACGGAGACAACGGAGCGAAGTCGACGAGGCCTGCCAGCCGCCGGCGCCCTATCCGCGCTCGGTGAGCCCCAGCCTGATCGCCGCGGCGGCCGCTTCCACCCGTCCCGACACCCCGAGCTTCGTCAGGATGTTGCTGACGTGCACGGCCACCGTCTTGCGCGTGATGTAGAGCTGCCGGCCGATCTCTGGATTGCTCCGCCCCTCGGCGATCAGCGCCAGAACCTCCAGCTCGCGCTTGCTCAGACCGAAGTCACGCTGCGCCTGATGGACCGCCGACGCGGCGAAGTCGGCCATTATCCCCGACTCCCATCGGGGCGCGGCGGAGCCGGCCGACTGGACGGCAGTCTGGCTCGTCGTGCCTCCGTGGCCGGCAGGAGACGGCCCCACCGGCCTGGTGGGAGCGCCGGGCCGGTTACCGATCGACCGGGAGGGGGCGGCCGGAGGCTCGAGGCGTCCCTCCAGGGCCGTCTCTATCTGCTTTGGGAGCGGCAGCATGGCGCGCCGCGATAGTTCGGCCACGGCCCGCAGGAGCGGCCACGCCCCGAGGACATAGGCCCCTTCCGCGGCGGCGGTCAGCGGATCCCTGGCCACGGTCCGAGTTGACCGGCCACGGGCCCGATCGAGCAGAGCCTCGGCCTCCCGCCAGTGGGCGCGGGCGGTTTCGTACGGATCGCCCAGCTCGGCCCAGTCCGCGGCGAGCTGCGTCCAGGTGGCCGGATCGTCGTGACCCTCGATGCGGGCCCGGAACGCGCGGGCCACTCGGATCGCCAGATCTGCCTGACGACGCGACCCGAACCTGGTCGGAACCCCACAGCCCTTCACCACGACCTCGGCTTGCAGGACGATCGGGAGGCTTCGCTCGCGGGCAGCCGCGAGGGTGGCGAGGTCGCGGCGGCGGTGGGCGTCCTCGGCGATGGTGGCGTCCACCTCCAGGCAGGTCGACGCCATGCGCGCCATGAGCAGCCAGTCCTCCGTGTCGCTGACCTTCTGCCAGCCGCGCTCTGCCGCCCGGCGAGCATCGGCCAGGTCCTCCTGCCAGAGGGCGTAGGCAGCCGCCGTCTGCTGGGCCGGTACGGCGAACTGCGGATCCTGCACGGTCTCGAGCGCGAGCAGGAGCTGCCCCAGCAGTCTGCCGGCCGACTCGCCCGCGCTCATGGCGACCTCTACTGTCGCCAGATTCAGGAGAGGCGAGAGGAACCAGATGCCCACCGGGTTCCAGCTCAGGGCGTCCAGACAAAGACGGCGGCACTCGGGCCAGCGGCCCATGAAGTACAGCGATTCGGAGGCGTTGGCCCGCAGGAAGTTGCCGTACACCGTGGCCTGGCCCTCCCGCTCCGCTTCGGCGATCCCCTCGTAGGCCATCGCGATCGCTTCCTCGCGGCGCCCGAGCAGGTCCAGGACGGTGGTCAGGTTGGCGTAGACCCGGAACAGGTCGTCGAGTCGGCCGAGTGCCGCGGCGTCGACCAGCGTCTGGCGCAGCATCTCCACGGCAGGCTCGGGCTCTTCTCCCCAGGCCTCGGCCACCGCCAGCGTGCACGTCGCATGGAGAAGCTCCTGGCGAGCCTCATCTCCGACGGCGGTCGCCACCGAGACGGCCTCCTGCGCGTACCGCCGCGCTTCCGAAAAGACTCCTTCGAGCATCCGAAACTGGGCCAGCGAGCCCAGAACGCGAGCCCGAGCCGCTGTCGGCTCGCGGGGAACGAGATCGACGGCCCGCTTGTATGCCGCGAGCGAACCCTCCTGGTCGCCCGAGGCTCGGCGGTAGCGGCCCAGCTGCTCCATCACCAGGCCGAGTGCGAGCCGCTCGTGCGGATCGTCCAGAGCGGCCGCGGCGGCTTCGCAGTAGGCCGACGCACGAGCCGGGTCGCCGGCGGCGAAGGCAGCCTCGGCGGCCCTGACGTACAGGTCGGAGAGAGGCGGCGCATCGTCCTCCAGGCGCACGATCTCGTAAAGGGCGAGAGCCTTCTCGTAGTGGGCGAGCGCGTCCGCTCCGGCGTCGAGGGCCTCCGCCGCCGCGGCGGCGGCCAGGGCCGCCTGCTCGGCCTCGGCCAGCTGGTGGGCGGCGAAGTGATGCGCCAGGGCGGCTGCCGGCTGCGGTGGAATGGCCGCAACGGCGTACGTTGAGGCCGCCTCCGCGGCCGATGACAGGGAAGCCCGGGAAACGGCTCTCGAACGGTGGTAATCCTGAGCCGGCAGCCCCATCGGCGCGTCGGCAACCGGGGCTGCCGGCGCCGGATCGCCTCGCGCCGCGGCGGCAAGCGCGGCATGGTAGCGCCGCCGCGTCGCCGGCAGCAGATCGGCGGCGATCGCCTCGGCGATCAGCTCATGGCGGAACCAGATCCGCCGTTCTCGACCCTCCCCGGTGAGCCGCCCGTCGCCGGTCTCGACCAGGAATCCGTACTCGAGTCCCTCGGCTACGCCCGCGGCGATGTCCCCGTCCAGGCCGTCACCCTTGCGACCTCCGCTCGTCGAGCGCGGCGGTCGCGCCGGCGCCCGCCTCTCGAACTCAGTGGCCGTCGCCATCAGCATCGGCCGCGTGACCGGCTCTCCGGTCAAGGACAGAAGCCGCAGCACCCGGCGGCACTCCGGGGAGCGGAGCGACGAGCGGGCCGTCACGAGCCGCTCGAACGAGCCCGCCAGAGAGACGCCGGAGAGCTCGCGCCTGGCCGCCAGCAGCTCCTCGGCGACGAGCGGGTTGCCGCGCGACCGCTCGGCCACGAGCAAGAGCGTCGTGGACGAGGGCCGTCCGCCCTCGATGGCCTCGATCAGCTGGCCCAGCTCGGCCCGGTCCAGCGGCCCAACCTCGGCGCTGACGACGGACGGCGTGGTCGCGAGCGAGGCCAGCGTCGCCCGCAATGGATCGGATCGAAGCAACCGGTCGGGCTGGTATGTCAGGACCAGCATGACCCGCTGGCCCCGCGACACACGCGCCAGGAACGTGGCTAGGCTGCGGGTCGCGGCATCGGAGTAATGCATGTCCTCCAGCACCAGCGCCACCGGCTGCCGCTCGCCGAGACGCTCCAGCAATCCCAGGACCGCCTCCAGCATGCGCGCCTCGCGCCACTCGGTGGCGACGACGCGCGGCCGCACGGGCAGCAGCTCCAGCGCCGCGAGGCGCGGCCGCAGGCTGGGCACCAGCCGGGCGATCGCGTCGCCCGTGGGGCCCACCAGCGCCGCCAGCGTCTCATCCGAGACGGGCTCCAGCAGACGGTCCAGCGCCGCGCTGATCGGAGCGTAGGGCACGCCCGAGGTGGCCTGCATAGATACCCCGTGGACAGCCGCGAACGGATCCGCGAGCGCGCCGATACGCCGCTCCGTCTCGGCGAGGAGGCGCGTCAGTCCAAGGCCCGCGGTGCCCGAGAGAATGAGCGCGTTGGGCCTGCCGTCGGCCACGCTCTGCAGCCCGACGGCCATTCGCTCCAGGGGGCGCTCACGGCCGACGAACCGATCGCTCCAGAGCTTGTGGTGCGAGGGGCGCCCGTCGAAGCCGCGTCCGCCGCTCCGCTCGATGCTGTTCGTCATGGCATTCCGAGACCCCAGTTGCGGCGCGGCTCATGGCTAAGCTCCGCCGTTCCCCTCGCGCCGCCTAGCGTAACCGCTCCACGCCCGGTTACGGGCGCCCATTCCGTATCCGGCTCGAGAAGGGCGGCCGCGCCTGTTAGGCTCGTTCGGTGAGCCCCAGACACCCCGCCAACACCCTCAACGAGCTCTCGGGCGAGGAATGGCTGTACTTCACCAAGTCCGTGTGGGGAACGGCCTATCCCTCCGAGCTCGGCCACGACCTCCGCAAGCAGCACGGCGCCAACAAGCCGCCCCGGCTGATGGCACGCCTGATCGAGTTCTTCACGACCAGCGGAGAGGTGGTCCTGGACCCGTTCGCCGGAGTCGGCGGGACGTTGCTCGGGGCAGCAATCGCGCGCGGTCCGCGGCGGGCGATCGGGATCGAGATCGAGGCTCGCTGGGTTGCGGTCTACGAATCGCTGTTGCGCAGCCTGGCGGCGGAGCGGGACGGACGCGGCCCGGTCCTGGCCGACATCGGCTCGAACGACCCGGGCGGCGAGCGACCGTTCGACCCTTCGGGCCTGCAGATGCGCCTGGGCGACGCCATGCTCGTCCTGCCCGAGCTCGAGGCCGACAGTGTCGACTTCGTCGCGACCGATCCGCCCTACAACATTCAGCTGCCGATCACGATGGCCGGTGGAAAGCTGGCCGAGCGGCATGCCAACCGTCGGACCGACTACTCGATGGTCACCGATCATCCCGGCGACCTGGCCAATAGCGCCGACTACGGGACGTTTCTCGATCGGATGGAGAGCGTCTTCTCGCAACTCGCACGCGTCCTCCGCCCGGAGCGGTATGCAACCGTGATCGTCCGGGATGCCTACCAGGACGGGCGCTACATCTTCACCGGCGCGGATCTGGCGGCGCGCGCGACGCGCGCCGGCTTCACCGCGAAGGGCGATGTGATCTGGTACCAGGCAGGGACGCGGCTGAGGCCTTACGGCTATCCCCGGTCCTATGTCCCGAATATCGCCCATCAGCACGTTCTTGTTCTGCGGCTGGAGCCACGTCGCTCGAAGGCGGGCCGACCGGGGCGGTAGCGGCCGCCATGCCGACCGCGGGCTCGGCGACCGGCTCGACGGAGCCCTCTACTGCGCGCACGGCTGCGGGCTGGGCCGCCGGTTCGGGACCCACGACGGCAAATCCGGCTCGTTCCAGATAGTCGCGAGCCAGCGCGGCGACCGCCGGCCCGACTGCCGGCTTGGGCTCGACCGCAACGGTCGGCTGGACTTCCGGCTCGGGCTCGACCTCGGTCGCACCGACCGCCTCGACTTCCTCGGCCGAGTGCAGGACGTCGCTCCGGGCCCGCATGTAGACCTCCAGGAGACAATCGACATTCGTCTCCGGCGCCGCGGCCGCCGTCTCGACTGGTGCCTCGGACGTCTCGCAGACAGGCTCGACTGGGTCGAAGTCCGGCTCGCATGCCGGCTCGACTGCCTCGACGGCCTCGGCGGCCTCGGACGCGTCTTCCGACGCCGGCGCTGACAGGGTCATCCTGTGCACCCAGCCCGTTCGCCCGTCGGGGCAGAGAACTCGCCAGTAGACGCCCAGCCGCTCCAGGAGCTGGACCTCGTCGCCGCGATCGAGAATGCCGATCTCGGAGGCGCGGACCTCATCCGGGCAGTTCAGCAGCCGAACCAGGCGATACCGAATGTAGCGGCGCTCGTAGCTCTCCAGCGGCCGCACGCCGGCGCCGGCGAAGGACATGGTCGGTGCCTCGGCAACCACGCGAAGCGGATCGGTCCTGCGGACCTGTTGCAGCGACGGCCGGCGCCAGCGCGGCAACTGCGACTCGTCGACGACCCGCAGCCCCTGAGCGGCGCCCGTGTCAACCCCGGTGGCCGCCGCGGCGGCCAAGCGCAGGTCTGGCTCGGGATCGTCTCCATCGCGCCGGCGCTTGCCGAAGATCACGAAAGCGGCCCAGGCCAAGCCGCCGGTCGTCGCCGTGGCGATCGTCGGCACCAGCTCGACGAGCAGCGCCGGCAGTGAGGCGTGGTAGCTGGCCAGAAGATCGATCCCGGCCTGCCCGTAGCCCCCGACGATCGGACCCTGCGATTCGTCGACTGCTCCTGCGGCGCCATTGCTCCCGGCGGCCAACTCGGTTGACGGGTCGATCGTCTGGCCGTCGCCGGCGCTGGGATCGGTGCTGCAGGCCGGCTCCTCATTTCCATCCTGCCCGCCGGCACTCGGCCCGCTCGTGGTCGCGGCGCCGGGATTCCGGCCGGTCTGGGCGGTGCCGGTGGGATCGGGTGAGGCTCCGCTGCTCTGCGCCGGAGTCGCGCTCGGGACCGGCGAGCCGCCGCCCGGCGCCGGAGTGGCGCCTCCGCCGTCATCGCCGGAGCCGCTCTTCCCCTTACCACCAGTCCCTCCGCCGCCGGCCACCGGCGTGGGAGCGGGCGTGCTCCTGGCGGTCGGTTCGGGCGTGGGCGACCTGGTGGGAGCGACCGTGGCGTCGGCGCTGGGCTCCGGCGTATCGCCGCCCTCGACCTGGATATAGCCCGCCCAGATGGTCTCCCTGTCGCCCCCGGCGTCGGTTGCGGTGAAGATGATGGCATGCCGACCGGCGGTCGGCGCAACGGTGGTCTCGTAGTGCACGCCCGTCTGGAACGAGCCGGAGCCGGCGGTCATCGGCGAGACCGTCCGATCCACCGCCACCGCCACGGCCTTCGGCGCAGCCCCGGTGCCGTCGGTGAAGGTCACCGCGACGGTGACGGTTGCGCCGGCGGCGACCTGGCGCGGAGCAACGGAGGGATCGGAGAGGTGGCCCTGCTGGTGGTTGGCAGTGGC
Organism: Chloroflexota bacterium; assembly: GCA_003141955.1. Lineage (GTDB taxonomy): Bacteria > Chloroflexota > Limnocylindria > Limnocylindrales > CSP1-4 > Fen-1039. Next base: position 22,170 of record PLOC01000062.1, on the reverse strand, counting down.
GGTGCCGACCGCCAGAGCGAGCAGGAGCAGCGCGAACGGCGACGCCACAAGCCAGCTGGCGTGGAGCCCGCGAACGCGCTTCTTCGACAACTCTGATACCTCCGCGGGCACACGAGCCCGTCCTATCCGGGACAATGGGACGGCCGGGGGGAGGGGGCAATGGTACGGGCGTCATGGCACCCAGGACCACGTCCGGGGGGCGATGCCGGCGGACCTGTCGGGCCGCCTTACGGCGGTGGAGTGGCGTGGTTCGCCGGACTGCACCAGACCGCATCGAACCGTTCCCCTTCTCCGCTCACGGCTCCGATGGGCCCAACAGGGACCAGTTCCATCGGGAGGTGCGCCCACGCACCGGCTCCGGACGCGGTGACAACGGGCAACTGGTCATGGCACGTAGTGCTTCCCCGGCCCTGCGGGCGCAGGATCGCAGCATGACTCAGGCCGCCCCTCAGGCCCCTCGCACTTCGACCAGCCACCGGGCCAACCCGGTGGAGTTGACGGTCCTCGGCGCCGGCTGGCTCTCGATCGCCGCGACTCTCGCGTATGTGGCCCTGGCCACGCCGACCGTCACCCGCCTCCTCCTCTCGGGCCGAAATCTCTTCAAGCGGCAGCGCGGTCTTCGCGCTCGCAGTGGCGACGATCGCCACGATACCGCTCAGCCTGGCCACCGCCGGCATCGCCCGGCTGCTCGACGCGTTCCGGATCGCCCTGGAGCCGCGCTCCAGCGTCCTCCGGCGAGTGGCCGCCGGCGGACTGGGGTATGACACGCCCTTCGCCCCGCTCGCCCTTACCAACGGGTGCGTAGCGCCGCAGGTGGCCGTGGGCCGCTTCGGCGCGGTTGTCTGCCGCCGAGCCCCAGGCGTCGGCTCGGTCGGCCGCTTCGGCGATCGCTGGGAAGTCGACGTCGAGGGCGAGTGGATGCCGCTCGAGCTTCCCAGTCGGAAGACTCGCCTCGGCTCGGCAGCGGACGGCACCCACTTGGGCTCGGACGATCGCAACTTCGTGGTGAACGTCTACGCCGCGGTCGTGACGGCCCCCCACGAGGGGGACCGGGCGCCCTGGGCCTCGGTCCTGAGGCCGGATCAGATCCTGCCGTATCTGGCCGGCCTGGCATCCGGGTCGCCGCGCTCCTGAGCGCCGTCCCGAGAGAGGCTCGGGGCGCCTCCTGAGGCAGCCTGCACAGTCGCGGGTCTGGTCTTTCGGCCCCCTGCCCGTCCAGCAGGCTCGGGACCAACGGCCCGCAGCGGGCGCACATTGGCCCTACTCGCCGACGCTCCGAATCGCCGAAGCTCCCATCAGATCGTGGACGTCCCCTGCAAGCCACTCCCACGCAGGGGGCGCCGAAGTCGGGCCTCCGCAGGCCCGCTCCATCCACTAGACGAAGGCGGCGGCATGAGCACGACCTACTCACCCGGCGACATCGACGCAACCTGCGCGACGGTTCGTCGGTTCGCATACGGATGGCCAAGCCGACCGACGAAGCGGCCGTCCGCGTCGCCGGACTCCGCGCCGGACGCGCGAACGACACAACCGCACCAGGAATGGGCTTGAGGATGACGTCCAACGTCATGGAGACCGTTTACGCCCGGGCACGCGCGGCGCACAAGACCGTCGTGCTGCCGGAGGCTGACGACGTCCGGACGGTGGCCGCGGCCGAGCGGATCGTAAAGGAGGGCCTCGCAGAGGTCGTCCTAGTGAGCCCGCTCTGGAAGATCGAGGCCGCGGCGAAGGAGGCCGGCGCGGACATCAGCCGATGCCGGATCGTCGATCCAGCAGCCTCGCCCGAGCGCGACCGGTTTGCCGGCACGCTCCTTGATCTCCGTCGACACAAGGGGATGACGGAGGAGAAGGCGGCGCAGCTCGTCCTCGACCCGCTGTTCTTCGGCTGCCTCATGGTGCACGAGGGAGAGGCGGACGGACAGGTCTCGGGAGCGACCCACTCCACCGCCGACACGATTCGGCCGGCGCTCCAGGTCCTCGGCACCGCCCCGAACCGCGGGCTGGTCTCGGCGTTCTTCGTCATGATCGTTCCGGATTGCGAGTACGGCGAGGACGGTGCGTTCATCTACGCCGACTGCGGCCTCGTCATCAACCCCGACGCCGAGCAGCTTGCGGAGATCGCGATCCAGAGCGCGGATACCATGCGGAGCCTGCTCGGGTTCGAGCCGCGCGTCGCGATGCTGTCGCTCTCGACCAAGGGCAGTGCCAGGGACCCGATCGTTGACAAGGTCGTCGAGGCGACCCGGATAGCGAAGGAACGGCGACCGGACCTCGCGCTCGACGGCGAGCTCCAGGGCGACGCCGCGCTCGTCGAGTGGATCGGCAAGAAGAAGGCGCCCGGCAGCCCGGTGGCCGGGAAGGCGAACGTGCTCATCTTCCCGGACCTCAACTCCGGGAACATCGCGTACAAGCTCACCGAGCGGCTCGCGAAGGCCAAGGCATACGGCCCTGTCCTCCAGGGCCTGCGCAGTCCGGTGAACGACCTCTCGCGGGGGTGCGACGCGTTCGACATCGTGAACGTGGCTGCCATCACGGCGGTACAGGCGACGCAGTAGCGATCCCGGCGAGGCGACCCGATCGCGTTCCGCCTCCGGCGCGATCCGGGTGGAACGAGCGAAGGTCAGCAGCAGGACAAGTGGGTAGAACACCGAATGAAGATCCTCGTGCTCAACAGCGGCAGCTCGTCGCTCAAGTACCAGCTCATCGACGCGCACACCGAGGAGGTCGTCGCGAAGGGCCTCGCCGAGTGCATCGGCGTCGCCCAGCGATGCGGCCAGATCGTCGCAGAGACGAAGCTCGCCGGGAAGATCGCGTTCGAGACAGAGATGAACAACCACGACGAGGCGATGGACCGGGTGTTCGCGCTCCTCACCGACCCGGAGAAGGGCGCCGTGAAGCGGATCGACGAGATCGCCGCGGTCGGGCACCGCGTCGTCCACGGGGGCGAGAAGTTCGTCCAGCCGACGCTCATCACCGATGAGGTCCTCGCCGAAGTCGAGAAGGTGAGCCAGCTCGCGCCGCTCCACAACCCGCCCAACCTCGCCGGCATCCGCGCCTGCATGCGGCTCATGCCGGGCATTCCGCAGGTCGCCGTGTTCGACACGGCCTTCCACGCGACGATCCCCGATTGCGCCTTCATCTATGCGCTCCCCTACGACTACTACACGGCGTTCGGCGTGCGGCGATACGGGTTCCACGGCACGTCCCACCAGTACGTGGCCGGCATCGCGCTCGACATGCTCGCGAAGCAGGGCATCGCGCCGGAGGCGTCGCGGATCGTCACGTGCCACCTGGGCAACGGCTGCAGCATGACCGCCATTTCCGGCGGCCGGGCCGTCGACACGAGCATGGGGCTGACCCCGACCGAGGGCCTCGTCATGGGCACGCGCTCGGGCGACCTCGACCCGGCCATCCTCGTGTACCTCGCCCGCCGGCTCGACGCGCCGGCGTCGGACATCGACCGGATCATCAACAAGGAGAGCGGCCTGCTGGGCGTGTCCGGGCTCTCGAGCGACATGCGTGACATCGAGGACGCGGCGAGCAAGGGTCACGCGAGGGCAGCGCTCGCCCTGGAGGTGTTCTGCTATCGCATCCGCAAGTACGTCGGCGCGTACGCGGCGGCCATGGGCGGGCTCGACGCGATCGTGTTCACGGCCGGCATCGGCGAGAACAGCCCTGTCGTGCGGGAACGCGCGTGCCGCCATCTCGGGTTCCTCGGCGTGGAACTCGACGAGGCGAAGAACGCGAGCGAGCGAGGGCGGGCGGTCGACATCGCGACAGCGTCCAGTCGCGTGCGGGTGCTGCTCATCCCGACGAACGAGGAGCGGATGATCGCGCGCGAGACGATGCGCGTCATCGCCGAGTCGGCAGCGCCGTCGCCTCTTCTCATGGCACCCTGACAATCGGGCGCCCGGGACACGACGTTGCGGGCGCGTCTGAAGTCAGACCAGCGGCGGTGTGCTGGTCCACAATGTGACCCGTGAGCGTTCCGCGGCCTCCTGGTCTGCCGCGGGTGGCGGCGGCCTTGGTCGTCAGGGCCGTGGCTGGCAATCCCGCGAGCGGCCGACCCCGGCTTGAGCCGGAGCTGGTTCGCGGACGGGCCGCTGGGCCTGATGAGCCCTCAGGCTGCCGATGCGTCGCGTCCAGCCCGCCTCGGACTGAAGGACCGGCCGGGCGAAGGGCCGCCGCCGAGTCTCATACGCGATCGATGAGCCGGCGGCCATCCACCCAGCCACGCCAGCCGTTGATGGCTCGAACGAGCGCCCAGGCCCCCGCGCGCGACTCCACGACCAGTTCGAGGCGCTCCGGCAGGATGAGGAGGGGCGGGCTCGATGGGTCGGGAGCGTTCCACGCGGCCAAGCCGCCTGGTGGCACGAGGTGGGTCGGAGCCCAGGCCGGGGGCGCAGGCGGCGCCGAAACGATCGGTGCCGGTGCGGGTTGGGGCTGCGGTTGCGACTGGGGCGCTGCCGGGGGTGCGGCCGTTGCGGATGTCGCGGCGGGCTCGGGCGTGGACTCCGCCGGGAGCGTGGGTTCGGCGGCGGGGGCCATAACGGGCGCGGCCATCGGGGCCGCATAAGGGGCCGCTGCCGCCGGAGCGGCATACGGAACTCCCGCCACCGGAGCGGCATACAGCGTTGCCGCCATCGGAGTGGCGGCAGTGGCAGGAACGGGCGTGAACTGCACGGCGGTGAGCTGCGCCCGGATCGTCCGGATCTTCAATCGCTGGGCTTCGAGCGTCGGATCGGTAAGCGAGTCGGTTCGGCTCAGGATCATCGCGTATTCGATCTGGGCCGCCTGCAGCCGTCCGGTCAGTCGCGATCCCAGCGGCCCGCGAACACGTCCCGCCGCCGAACGAGCCGCATGCCTGGACCACAGGCTGCCCAGGGATGTGATCTCCGCCTCGGTGATTACCTCCGGGTCGGGCTCCGGTGCGACGATCGCCCGGAAGTTCTTCTCTTCGCTTCGGGTGGCGAAGAGGACCATCAGGACCAGCAGGATGAGGAAGGGCAAGCCCTTGATCAAGCCGTACTCGATCCATTGGAACGTGCTCGGCTTGTCAACGCCGGGAGCTACGTCCAGGACGGACATCATCCACGGCGAGTCCCAGACGAAGTGCGCGCCGGCGCCGGCCACGACGAGCGCCCCAAATACAAACAGGCGCTTGGGCAACCCGGCCTGCCGGCGCGTCACGAAGTAGGCGAAGCCCATGCCGGTCAGGCCGGCAAACAGCACGTGGCTGTAGAGACCGCCGGCGACGACACGGATGAGGAAAGTGTCGATGACGGGCCCGGTCTGATCCGCGCCCCCGAATGCCGCCGTAGCGCTGATGAAGTAGGAGACATCCTCGACCACGGTGAATCCCAGGCCGATCATGGCGCCATAGACGAACCCGTCCATCACGCCGTCGAACTCGGCCGGGGCGATCAGGAAGAGGACGACGACGCCGGTCAGCTTGAGTATCTCTTCCGTGACCGGCGCGACGACCGCCGCGCCCCAGTCGGCCGTGAAGTCGGCGGGAGCGACCTTGCCCAGGACCGAGAGCCAGGCGTCGTTGGCGTAGCCGGCCAGGCTCACGGCGATGACGCCGCCCCAGACGAGCGCGGCCGCAAGCATCAGCTTGGGCTCACGCTCGAAGAGGTCGAGCCGATAGATGATCAGGAAGACGGGGATCGCATAGAGCAGGGCCAGGCCCCAGGCAAGGGTCAGCGCGGTGGGCAGCTGGCTGAACAACGACTGCTCGTCGACGAAGAGATAGCTGCCGATGCCGAGCAGCACGAGGTACAGCCAGAAGGCCGGCTGGCGCGGCTGGACAAAAGAAGCCTGGACGCCCCAGCGCGGGGCGGCGGTCTGGCCGGGAGAGGTCGGCGCGACGGAGGAGCTCATTGACCCACCTCAATGCTCGAAATCATGGCCTTGAGGTCATCGACAATGTCCGAGAGATCACCTTGAGAAGTGACCGGCACGAGCTCGACCACGTAGCCGCCGTCTATCAGGCAGATGACCTCGCCGTCGACTGTGCCCGATCCCGATGAGCCCGTCACGATCGCTTCGAAGCCGGCCATCGCCGTTTCGTGCCCGGACATGGTTCCGTCCTGCTCGTCACCGAATGAGATCTGCGCCACGCCCGATGAGATCGACTGCTCCGCCTCCTGGAGGGCGGCGCTGGCCGTGCCGGAGTAGGCCACAGCCGCCACCGTGAGGTGCACGTTGGCCTTCTGAAGCTCGACAGTGCCGCCGTTGTCGCTCGTGTCGACGCGAACCCAACCGGGCGCGACGACCATCGTCACGGAGCCGCCGATGTTCACGGTGCCGATGCTCGGCGCGGCTATGACCTTGTCCAGGCCGATGCCGCCCAGCACGACGCCGGCGATGAGGGCCGCCACGACGACGGTGGGCAGCCACTTCTGCCGGTTGAACAGCGGCCTGCGCGCGACGACAGGGGCGACCGCCGCCTGGGCCCAGCCCGGCTGCCCGTAGCCTGGCTGGCCGAACTGCTGGGGGGCGGCCGCAGGCTGGGCCCATGCGGGCGGCCCGGCGGTCGCGGGAGCCTGAGCCGGCTCGACCGGGGCGGTATCAACGGGCGGCTGGGATGCCGGCGGCTGGGCACCGGGGGCAGCCTGGCCCGTGCCGGCCCACGGTGGTGGCACGGCCGGCACGGCCCAGGCCGGCACTGCCGCCGCGTCGTCGGGCTCGGAGTCCGCTGGTTGAGGAGCGCTGGACGCGTCAGGAGGGAGAGAGCTCATCGCGGACGGACCTCCTCCTTATAGCCGGGATGACGGATCTCCGGCCGATCGACGGCCTGGCGCCGTCGGGCACATCGTACGGGCGCGAGCGGTCCTTGGGGAGCCCCAAATCGATCGATCGAGAGCCCGCTGAACCAAGCCCTGAGCCAACGGGGCTCTCCACGCCGCGGCACAATGGCACCGCAACGCCAACGAGGCCAGCGCGGGGGGGTCGCCCAATGTCGGCAAAGTGCCGGGCCAACGCGGCTCGTGGTCGCCGCTGGCTCCCTCAAGAAGGTCTTCGACCAGTCGGACCGGGCGAGTCCTGACTGAAAGGGCCCCGACAGATGCCTGACGCGAACACGACCGAACGGACGCCCGAACCGGCAGCGCGGAAGAGTGGCCGTCCGCGCCTGGTCCGTGCCGCCGGCGTCGCCGGCTTGCTGGTGCCCGTCGCCTGGGCCGCGATCGTCGCCCTGGAACTCAGCCAGGGCCAGGTGAGCCACTCCCTTGTCTCGCGGCCCGAGCGTCTCTTCGGCGCCCTCGACTCGCGCTGGTTTGCGGTGCTGCTGGCCGCAGGCGTCGCCCTGCTCGTGCTGCAGCTTCTCCTGGTGGGCGGCGTGCTTCTCCGGGCCGAACGCCGGCGGGTCGCCCGGGTCGCGTTCGCCGTCGCGGCCGTCGCCGCCGCGGCCAGATACGGTGTCAGCCTCCTGGCCCCGGACCCTCACCTCTACGGAGTGAGCCAGGCTCGCGGCCCGGCCGCGCTCGCCGTGCTGGCGTGCCTGCCGGCCGCGCTGATCCTGGTCGCAGCCGCCCTCGGTGGGCGAAGTCGGACGCTCGCCTGGCTGTCGGCCCTGCTCGCCGTGGCGATGGTCTGGATGGCGGCCGACTGGACGATCTGGAGCCTCCGCTCGGGTGCGCTCCAGCCCCAGCTCTGGGCCGTCGAGCCGGTCGAAGGGCTGGCCGCCGCCTGGTGCGCCCTGGCTGGGCTGTGGCTGCTCGGCCTGCCGGAGTCGCTGCGCTCCCGCCCCAAGCCCGGCCTTCCGCCGAGCCTGCGTCTGGCGGTCATTCCCGGTCCCGGCCGCAAGGCTTCGTTCGCGCTGGCTGTCGTCGCCGCCGCCGGTCTGGTCGGTGTCTCGGCCCCCTTCCTGCGGGACTACGAGCCCACCATCGTCTCCCAGCTGACCGGTCGAACGCAGGTCGAGACCATACGCGTCGGCGACATCGACCGCACCTATCGCGTCTACCGGCCCGCCCAAACCGCCGCCCACCCCGGCCTCGTCTTCGTCCTGCACGGCGTCTTCGGCGACGGCTTCATCATCGAGGCGAACAGCGGCTTCGACGCCCAGGCCGATCGGCTCGGCTGGATCGCCGTCTATCCCGACGGCGTGGCCGACGGCTGGGACGCCTTCGGCAGCGGCCCGACCTGGGGCCAGCACCCCGGTGCCGACGACGTCGCGTTCATCTCGGCGACGATCGACCGGCTGGAGGCGACCGACGCGGTCGATCCGGATCGCGTCTACGTCACCGGACTGTCTCGCGGCGCGATGATGACCTACAAGCTCGGCTGCGAGCTGTCGGATCGAATCGCCGCCATCGCGCCCGTTTCAGGCAACATGGCGACCGCCGACGGCAGCGTCGACGTGCCCTGCAATCTCGATCGGCCCGTCTCCGTGCTGGCGATCCACGGCACCGCCGACGGCACGATCCCAATAGCCGGCGGGACGGTGGGCATAACCTTCTCGCCGCTGGTCGACGTGATCGCCAGGTGGCGGGCCCTGGATTCCTGCGCCGGGGCACAGACCGTTACGGTCGACGGCGCCTCGACCGCCACCAGCTGGGCCTGCCAGGGCGGGAGCACCGTGGCGATGCGAGTGGTCGATGGGGGCTGGCACACCTGGCCGGTCAGGTCGTCGTCCCCCACTCCATCGAACCCGGACGACTTCGACGCCTCGCGCCTGATCGCCGACTTCTTCGTGGCCCATCCACGAGTCGCGGGCGGAGGCTGACCTGCCGGCGGCTCAGGGGCGCTGCCAGCGCTCCTGATCGTCTCCCTGCGGCCAGGTGGGGCCAGGCGGATCCTCATATCTGAGCTGCCGCGCCAGCAACTCCTCTTGCTCGGCCTCGCGGCGCGCACGGCGCTCGGCCCACCCCGGGAAGAGCGCGGCAAGCAGCGCTCGATACTGGTACGGGTTGGCCAGGCCGAAGACTATGGCGATCACGCCGACGAAGGCCAGGTCGTTCGCGAACGCCAAAACGGCCACGGCGGCGCTGAAGGCCATGCTCGCCGCCAGGGCGACGGCCTGACCGCGTGCGCCGAACGCGAGCTGCATCACGTGCATGACGGCGCTGCCGCCGTCGAGCCCGGTGATCGGCAGCAGGTTGAAGACGCTCCAACCCAGGTTGACGAAGGTCCAGATGCCTACTGCGGAGCGCACGTCCAGGCTTTGGCCGGCAACGAAGCCCTCGAGCGCCAGCCCGATCGAGCCGAGGACCAGCCCGACACCCGGCCCGGCGAGCGACACGACCAGCCACTGGCGATCCGGAAGCCTGGCCGCGGCTTCCTGATCGTTGGGGATAGCAAGGCCGCCCATGGCCCAGAAGCGGATCGACGACTCGAGCCCGTAGTGTCGGAACGCCAGGGCGTGTCCAAGCTCATGGACCGTGATCGCGAACGTGCCGAAGATCACCCAGATCACGATCTCGATGCCCGCCAGCCGGGAGATGTAGCCGAGGATCACCATGACGATCGGGAAGGCGAAGCCGATCGTGATCGGGAAGCCGAGAACCCGAACGGTGATCGACGTCGAATTGCTCACTGCGCTCCTCGAATGCGCCGGCTGACCGAGCGGGAGGCAAGCGGCGCTCAATCGAGGGTAACCCTCAATTCGAAACGGGACTGAAAGTGGGGTCACCGAGTTGCCGGCAGCGGGCCGATTGCGGCGACCACGCCGATTGAGGCCGGCCCGAGCTTCGGCCTACTCCGGCGTCAGCTGCAGGTAGTCGCCCGTTCGAAAGCCCATCGATTCGTACAGCGGCCGGCCCTCGGCGCTGGCGCGAAGCCAGATCCGGCGCACGCCCGCGGCCCTGGCTTGCGCGACGACTCGTTCCATGAGCGCCCGGGCCAGCCCCATCCGCCGCGCCTCGGGCCGCGTGTAGACGTTGAGGATGTAAGCCTCGAGACCGCCGGGGTTCGCGGGACCGGGCGGATGAGCGAACCACAGCAGGCCGGCGGTGGCGGCGGGCCGGCCGTCGAGGTCCGCCATCCAGGCCACGAAGTCGCGCCCGAAGTGCTCACCTATCCACCGCCCGTTGGCTTCGCGCAGCGTGCCCGGATCGACGAGCCGCGCGGCTTCCGTACTCGCCTTATGGCGAAAAAGGTCGGTCAGCATCGCGAGCCTGAACTCGACCAGAGTGGCTTGATCCGCGGCGGTCGCCGGGCGAATCAGAACGCGGGCGTTGTCGAGCTGGACTGTCATGCTCAGATGATGCCCGCTGGGCGAGGGCCGCGCCGGGCGGCCGCGCGACTGGGCGGGGCGCCCCGACCCGACACGACCTCGGCTTGCGCCGGCATTCTGGACAGATGCAAGCCTGGGTAGCACGAGTCCGAAACGACGGGCCTTCTTGACCGTCCTGGCGCACCCGGTGCTGCTCCGGGGCTGGCCACCCACGCTCAGACACGCCGCGGATTTGGTGCACAGGGCCAATCGGTGCCGCCTTCGACGCCGATCATTTGGCCGTGTGCTACCCCGGTTTGCAGATGACCAGATCGAGTCGGCGGCTCCGGCGATCCGGTTGAGAACAGTGACCGGTATGCGAACCCGCCCTGCGGCGGCTCGAGGGGCTGGTAGGGGAGGGAGTGTCAGAGTTCAGGACATAGGAGACACTTGATCGGTTACTGGTGAGTCGGGACATGCGTGACAGTCCGCAGCATGTCGAAGCACCAGGTCGCCGTCCTCAAGGTCGTCTCAGCGCAGCTGTCCGTCACCGCCGCGGCAGCCCAATGCGGCATCAGTCGGGGCCACCTGCACCGGCTCCTTGCCCGGTATCGGGAAGGTGGGCTCGAAGGCGTCGAACCCCGATCCCGGCGGCCGCATGCGAGCCCGCAGCGGACGTCGGTCGCCGTGCGCGACCGGATCATCGAGCTCCGAACGGACCTCGTCGCCCGGGGCCTCGACGCCGGCCCGGCAACCATCGCCTGGCACCTCGAGCGTGAGGGCCTCCCGGTCCCGTCGACCTCGACCATCCGGCGCGTCCTCCATGGCGCAGGACTCGTCACACCCGAGCCACACAAACGCCCGCGCAGCTCCTGGATCCGTTTCGAGGCCGCGGCGCCAAACGAGGTCTGGCAGTCCGACTTCACCCACTGGCGCCTCGCCGACGGCAGCGAGGTCGAGATCATCAACTGGCTCGATGACCACTCTCGCTACCTGCTGGCCTGCACGGCCTTCGCGCGCGTCAGCGGCGACGACGTGGTGGCCACGTTCACCGCGGCAGGCGACGCCCACGGCTGGCCCGCCGCCACGCTCACCGACAACGGGGCGGTCTACACGTCGCGCTTCACCGGGGGCCGCAACAGCTTCGAGTATCTGCTTGCCTACTTGGGCATCCGCCAGAAGAACGGCGCGCCAGGTCACCCGCAGACCCAGGGCAAGATCGAGCGGTTCCATCAAACCCTCAAGCGCTGGCTCGGGCAGCGTCCAGCGGTGAATAGCCTCGTGGAGCTCCAGGCGCAACTCGACGCCTTCCACCTCGCCTACAACGAGCAACGGCCCCACCGTGCGGTTGGCCGGGCGACTCCGGGTGAGGCATACCGGGCGACAGCGAAGGCGCGGCCATCGGAAGCCTCTGGCCGCGGCCACTTCCGTCTTCGCTACGACCTCACCGACGGCAAGGGCGCCATGACCATCCGGCGCGGCGGTCGCCTCTACCACCTCAACGCCGGCGTCGCCCACGCCCGGCGTCGGGTCCTCGCCATCGTCGATGAGCAAGAGGTGACGATCGTCGCCCTCGACACGGGCGAGATCCTCTCGAACCACCGGATCGAACCCGACAAGGGCTACTGGCGCAACCAACGAAGAAACCCCGGCCGATGGCCGGGGTCCCAGGAAACCAGCTAAAACAGGTGTGGCACATGTCGCGACTCATGTGTCACCTATGTCGCGACTCAAGACACTGGTAGGGGAGGGAGGATTCGAACCTCCAACCGAGGCTGTATAAGAGCCGTGCTCTGACCGTTGAGCTACTCCCCCGCCGGGGCCCGATGGTACACCAGCTGGCCAGCCCGACGGCGCCGTCGCGGCCTGAGCGGCCGCCCCTACTCCACGCCGCCGCGGAGGACCTGGATCGCGGGGCGATGCGGGATGGTCTCCGGAGTGTGGGCCGCGACCAGCGCCACCCCATCGCGGAAGCGGCCCAACTCGTGGTCCGTGTTGTAGAAGCCGACGCTGATCCGGATCGCGTCGAGCGGCGGGATCGTCCGGGCGATGCACAGCGTCCGCTTCGACAGCTCGCCGAGGGCGGGACCGGCCTTCCAGCCGGCGATGCGGAAGGTCACGAGGCCGGCCATGCGGTCGCGCGGCGTGACGACCTCGACGCCCGGAACCTCCGCCAGGATCGCAGCCGCCTCGCCGGCCAGGCGCGCGGTTCGCTCGTGGATCCAATCCAGGCCGACGTACATCGAGAGCCAGGCCGTGCTTCGGGCGAAACCGAGAACGGAAGGCTGGTGGTAGCCGGCGATCTCGAAGCGCCGGGCGTCGGGCCAGACCTTGCCCTCCGCGGCCAGGTCGAGCGATTCGAAGGCGGCGTAGCCGGCGAAGGTGAGGCGCGGCCGATCCAGGACGGATGGCGCGCAGTAGAGGGCGCCCGTCCCCTCCGGGCCGAGCAGCCACTTCTGGCCCGGAACGGCATAGAAGTCCGTGCCCAGCTCCTCGACCGAAACGGGGATCGCGCCGACGGCCTGCGCGCCGTCGACCGCGACCAGCGCTCCGCGCGAGTGCGCCAGCTCGACTATCTCTGCGATCGGGAGACGGGCACCGGTGGCCCACGTCACGTGCGAGAGGACGACGAGCCGTGTCTTCGGCGCGATCGCCCGGTCCAGCGCCGCGAGCACTTCGGCCTGGTCGCCGCCGGTGCCGATGTCGGCGATGGCCAGATCCACTCCCCGGCGGTTGTGCAGCGCCCACAGCGGCCCCAGCGCGCCGGAGTGCTCGAGCGAGGTCGTGACCACCCTGTCGCCCGCCTGCCAGTCGACCGCCCATGTCGCCACGTTCATGCCGTCGGTCGTGGCATGGGTCAACGCCATCCGGCGCGGCTCGGTCCCGATCACCGCCGCGACGGCCGCGCGGGCCTCGTTCATGCGTTCGGCCGAGTCCTTCCAGTACGCCATATCGGCCCGGCCGGTGCGCAGCTCGATGCCCTCGAGCTCGGCCATCGCCCGGGCCGTCTCGCGCGGCAGCGGTCCGCAGGTGCCCGTGTTCAGGTAGATGCCCGCGGCCGTGGACGGCAGAGCCTCGCGGATCGCGGGCAGCTTCTCGTCGTCGGGCATGAATGGGCCAACCATGGGTTCCTATGATAGAGGGCAGCACACGGAGTCCCATCTCGCGGGAGGGTCGAGCTTGGGGATCATCGGATACCGGCGACCGGAGCTGCTGGCGACGCCCGAATGGCTGGCCGAGAACATCGCCCGGCCAGGCTTCCAGGTTCTCGACGCCCGCTGGCGGCCGGATGGCTCCGGGCGGCGCGTCTATGCCGCCGGCCACATTCCCGGGGCCACGTATCTCGACTGGCGCGCCGACCTCGTCGAACCCGACGACGACAGCAACCTCCTGCTCCTGGCCGGCCCGCAGCGGGTCACGGCGGCGCTGGCCCGGGTCGGCCTGGGCAACGGCATGGTCGCGGTGCTGTACGACGACACCGGCAACTCCTACACGGCCCGGGCCTGGTGGAGCCTGCGCGTCTACGGCTTCGACTCGGCGCGGATCCTGATGGGCGGCATCGAGGCATGGCGCGCCCTGGCGCAGCCGGTTTCCGCGGCCCTGGAGCTGCGGCCGCCGACCACGTTCACGCCGCGGATGGAGTCGCGCCTGCGCCTCAGCACGGCCGAGGTTCGCGACATGCTGGACTCCCTAGATGTCCAGCTGCTAGACGCGCGGGCCCCGTCCGAGTACGCCGGCCACGCCGGGACGACGCGCCGGCTGGGCCACATCCCGGGCGCCCTCAATGTCCCGGCGGCCGCCACGACCGAACCTCGAACGGGACGCTTCCGGCCGGCGGAGGACATCTGGGCCTTGCTGCGGCGGGCCGGCGTCAACACCCGGCGGCGCCTGATCTGCTACGACGCGACCGGCATGGGCGCGTGCAAGCTGGCCTTCGCGCTGGCCCTGATAGGCCACCAGGACGTGGCGGTGTACGACGGCGGCTGGGCGGAGTGGGGCGACCGGCTGGACCTGCCGATCGCGCGGTAGGGCGGCGTCGGGCGGCGCGGGGTTCGCGTGGGACTCGCGGCGGGCGGCCTACCAGGGGTTCGAGCCGCCGTCAGAATCCGAGTGCGCAGGACCGGCATCACCACGCCATTCGACGCCCGCCGCGATGCAGACGTGGGCCCGGGCATGGTTGACGACGAGCAGGTCCACGTAGTTGGGTGACTCGGCAACGCCGTAAGCCCAGTACTTGGCGCCCGTGACTGGAACGAAACGATCTCCGTAAGCGTCGAGCGCGACCCGAAGCTCGGACTCGTATGGCAGGTGGATCGTGCCTTCGACCGTGAATGGCGGTAGCAGCAGCGTCGCCTTGACCGGCTGCTTGGGCATCCGCATGTTCGAGGCCGATTCGGTCGGCCCGTTCGAATGCACGAACAGCACGTCGCTGAGCCGGATCTGGGCCGCGCCCCCGTTGGCCACCACGCGTCGCGAGCCGAGCTCCATGAACGTGGTGTCCTGAAGGATAAGATGAGTGGTATCCGGCTCGTTGACCAGGTCGGTGAGACGGCGGACGCGCGTCAGGACCGTCCCCTGGACGACCAGCCTGTCGGTCACGAGAGTGAGTGGCAGCTCCTGAACCGGGTTGAACGAGCCGAACATGGCGGCAGGATAGCGGCGCGCCCCGTCCGTTTGGATGGTCCATCAGTAGGCCCCGAACAGGACGTTCGTTCGTCCGCCGCGACGCCTCAGCGACCAGTCTTGCGGGCTTCGGCGGTGACCAGGTATTCGGCCCCGGTCTGGAGCTCGGTGTGCAGTCGCTCGACCGTCTGGAGCGTGTCGATCTCGTCGGCGCCCTTGTCGAGTCGCAGGCGGACGATCCGCGGGAACCGCAGCGCGAAGCCCGACTGGTGGCGCGTGGAGCGCTGGATGACGTCGAATGCGACTTCGACCACGACCGTCGGCTCGACCAGGCGGAAGCGGCCGAGCTGGCGGACGGTATGCGCTTCGAACCAGCGCGTCATGGTGGCGATCTCGGCGTCGGTCAGGCCCGTGTAGGCTTTGCCGATCGTGACGAACCGGCCGCTGACCTCGTCGCGGACGGCGAACGTGTAGTCCGACAGAACGCCGTGGCGCTTGCCGTGCCCCGCCTCCGCCCCGACGACCACGCAGTCCAGCGTCGCCAGCGCCCGCTTCATCTTGAGCCAGCCCAGGCCCCGCCGGCCCGGGGAGTACCCGCTCTCGGGATCCTTCACCATCAGGCCTTCGTTGCGGCGCGCCCGGGCCTCCCCGAACACCCGATCGAGCGCCTCGACGGAATCGGCCGTCATCAGGTGCGATAGCGCGAAGCGCCCGCCCTGTCCGGCGGTCGGCAGATCCAGGGCCTCCAGGCGCCGGCGACGCTCCGCGAGAGGAACCTGGAGCAGCACCTCCACGGCCGCGGCCGCAGCGCGCCCGGCCCCGTCGGCGGACCGCGGTCCCACCGCCAGCAGATCGAAGGCGACGTAGACCACCGGCACCTCCGCCTGGACTTGCGCCGTTGGCTCCTTTCGACCCAACCGCGCCTGCAGCGTCAGGAACGGCAGAACGTGGCCGTCGGCGTAGGCCAGGATCTCGCCGTCGAGGATGCCGTCCCAGGGCAGGCTCCTCGCCGCCTCGACTATCTCGGGGAACTGGTCGCTGATGTCGTGCAGGTCGCGGGAGTACAGGCGCGCTTCGCCGGCCCGCCGGTGGAGCTGGGCGCGGATGCCGTCGTACTTGTCCTCGACCCAGACCGTCGGCCCGAGGCGCGAGATGATCTCGGCCGCGTCCTCGGCCGGGGAGGCGAGCATGAACTTGATGGGGTGGAGCAGCCGCAAGCGCGCCTCGTCCAGGCGCCCCTCTTTGGCGAGGACGGCCGTCTCGCCCACGTCCCCGGTGAGCATTCCCGCCAGCTGTACCTCAGCCGCGGGCCTATCGAACGCTTCGGCGATGGCCGCCTCCAGCAGCCCGTCGCGCAGCCCGATGCGCAGCTCCCCGGTGAGGATCTTGACCACGTACTTGGCGGTCAGGCAGTCGCAGCGCCGGAGCAGCGCGCCGAAGACCGCACCCTTGGCCGCGGCTCCGGAGGCGGCCTCCATCGCGGCATAGGCCTGCGCCACTTCCACGATCCCCGGGGAGTGGCCCGGGTCCGGCTCTTCGGGCCTGTACGCGAGAACGTCGGCCACGGCCCTGCCCAGGTCCGAGGAGCGATCGTAGGCCTCGCCCAGGGCACCGGCCGTCGTGCCGGCGAGCTGCGTCACGGCCGCGGAGATCGCCGCCCAGCCGAGGCCGACGACCCGCTGGTCAGACTCAGGAAAGGGCCGCCCGGAGAGAAAGACGGCCGCCGGCCGAAGCTCGTCGCTCGTGAGCTGGGCGAGATATCGGGCCAGCAAAGCCGTCTTTTCGGAGGTGCGGGTCGTTCCGCCGACGCGCTCGGCTAACTCGCTCCAGCCACGCATGGCGGGGATGGTATACCTTCGCTCTGTGAAACCCGCCCGACGCGACTGCCGCGACTCACTCTGGCGAACGGACGCCGGAAACGTCGGCGGCCGCGCCTCGTTCGGCGCCCCCAGCGGCAGGCTCGCATGACCCTCGTGCCGGAGCGGCAGGCCTGGCGGCCGGAGGCGATAGTCGGCGACCGCGTCGTCCTGCGCCGCCACCGCGGCGAGAACCTCAAGGCGTTCATGCGCTGGTACTCCGACCCGGAGGTCGCGCGGTTGACGCGCTATCAGATAGAGCCCCTGACCACGGATGAGATCCAGCGCGTCTTCCACAGCCGCATCATGGGCGCCGACTTTCTGGCGATGGCGATCTACATCCGTGACACCGATCGGCTGATCGGCACCTGCGCGTTCAGCCAGCTCGACGGGGACAACGGGTCCGCGCTCTACCACATAACCATCGGCGAGCACGACGCCTGGGGGCACGGTTACGGTTCCGAGGCGACCGCGCTGATGATCGCCCATGCGTTCACACAGCTGACCCTGCATCGCGTGGCGCTGACCGTCTTCGAGTTCAACGCCCGGGCCATCCGCGCCTACGAGAAGTGCGGCTTCAAGGTCGAGGGTCGTGCGCGCGACGCGATTTTCCGGGATGGCCGCTTCTGGGCCGAGATCCACATGAGCATCCTCGCCGAGGAGTGGGAGGCGAGGCAGAAGCCGGGCTGACCCGGTGGGGTGGCGCGCGCCGACCGCCGTCGACCGCGCACGGGGGCTATCGGGCTACCGGGCCGCTGCGCCGACCGCCTGCTTGGCATCGTAGGCGTCGACGATGCCCTGAAGGGTCGCCCCGCGGAGCTTCTCCAGGATCGCGCTCTCGGCCGCATAGAAGACATCATGCACGCCGCACTCGCCGTTCTGACCGCAGGCCGTTCCGCGCATCACGCAGATCTGGCGGTGTGGATCGCCCTCGACGGCCTCTATGACCGTCAGCAGCGTCACCGACGAGGCCGGTTGCGCGAGCCTGTAGCCGCCGGCGCGACCGGGATGGGCGTCGACCAGGCCGGCCCGGGTGAGGTCGCCCATGATCTGGGGCAGGAACCGCGGCGGGATCTTCATCTCCTCCGCGATCTTGCGACTGCTCAGGAGGCCTTCCTTGGCCATGGTCAGCGCCAGCATGGCGCGAATGGCGTAGTCGCTGCGCTTGGTCAGATCTAGTCGCATGGTCAAACAGTATCGCGCCGTCCGCGGGAGGCAAGCCCCTGCCGTTGGTCCCGCCATCGAGTGCCACGCGGCAGAAAGTGCACCGAGCTAGATTGTGATTTGACCGCAGGATGCGCTGGAGACGCCGAGGTGAGCCTCCCAGCGGCACTTCGCCGCCCGCCTTCCCGGGATGTCAGCCGATCAGGTAGCTGACCGTCACCTGAACCGTGATGTCGGTCGTGCCGGTCTGGATCGGCGTCGAAACCGACGGAGCGGCGGCAACGAGACCCTGCGCGGACTGCGGGTAGTAGGTGACCGGCGAGCTCGTGACCTCGGTGATCGAGGCCACACCCTTGATGGAGACGCCAGCCGCCTGGGCCAGCGCATCGGCCCTGGACCGAGCGTCGGCCATCGCGAGCTGGCGGGCCTGGGCCTCGGCCGTCGTCGTGTCGTCGAGGCGGAACGAGATGCCCTGCACGGTGGTGGCGCCGGCGGCGGTCGAGTCGTCAACGACGGCGGCCACCTTCGTCAGGTCGCGGACGGTGACCTTGATCGTGTTGCTGTACGTGTAGCCGGTCAGCGGCGGGACGGACTTGCCGGAGCTGTAGTCGTAGTTCGGGCTCAGGCTGAGATTGACGGTCACGATGTCCTTGTCGGCTACGCCGTCCTTCTTCACGGCGGCAAGGACTGCCGTCATGGAGGTCGCCGCGGCGGCCCGGGCATCCTTGACGGTCGACGCGGTGGCTGAGACGCCGAGCACCACGTCGGCCACGTCCGGGGCCACGCTGACGTCGCCCGATCCAGAAACGGTGATGGTGTGTTCCGGCGTGCTCGTCGTGTCTGTGGCCGCGGCCACGATGGTCGGCGTACCAGTGGTGGCGGGGTCGCCGGCCGCCGAGGTGAAGTGGTTGGCGATGATCGGCCCGGCGATCAGACCGACGAGCAGGCTCGCGGCCGCGGTCACCGCGACGACGCGGCCCAGCGTCAGCGGGCCCGGCCGGCTCGAGTCTGCGGCGGCGACTGGCTCGCTCGGTTCGTGCTTGGAATTGGCCATCTTGTCGTTCATCGTCTTCTCCTGGCTTCGGCGGGTCTCATTGGGCCGCGCGGCGTTGCGCTCGTCCAGGCCTCGCCCCTCGCGGACGGTTCATCCGTCTGACGCCGGTGGCGCGCTGCCGGTTCCTCGACCGGCGCCCACGCCTCGCGCCTCGCGCCTCGCTACGATTGGCGGCGTGAGCTCGACCGAAGGCAACCCCTGGCACCGCGTCGCGCGGCGCGTCGCCTACGAGAATCCGTGGATTGAAATCCTGCACGACGATGTCGTCAGGCCGGACGGGAAGCCCGGCATCTACGGCGTCGTCCACTTCCGCCACCTCGCCATCGGCGTCGTGCCAATCGACGCGGGCGATCGTGTCCTGCTCGTGGGGCAATTCCGCTACACCATGAACCACTACTCGTGGGAGATCCCAGAAGGCGGCGGCGACTTCGACGAGATCCCCGAGGCAGCGGCCCGGCGCGAGCTGGCGGAGGAGACCGGCTACATCGGCGGAGAGTGGCGCGAGATCTGTCGCGCGGAGTTGTCCAACTCAGTAACGGACGAGGTGACGATCCTGTTCGTCGCCACAGGCCTGGAAGCGGGCCCGGCCTCGCCGGAGGGCACCGAGCAACTCCAGCTGCAGTGGGTCCCGTTCGACGAGGTCATGGCCATGATCTCCGACGGGGAGATCGTCGACGCGATGACGATCCTGGCCATGCAGCAGCTGGCCCTGGAGCGGGCGGCCGAGCAGCGCTGAGGCCGCCCGGCCCTCGCGCTACTTGATCGTGATGGAGCCGCACTTCAGCGGCGCGCCGCTCTCGTAGATGAGGACGCCCTTCGAGTTCCAAACCTGGAGTAGCAGAGAGTCCGGCTTGCTATCGACGGCTGTTAGCTGGAACGTGTATCCGGCCGCGCCGTTGACCTTTGCGGCGCCCTGGATCGTCGCCGTTCCGCCGGCTGCCACGAACCAATCGGACCCTGTTGCCGAAAGGCTGAAGCCATCCGCCGAGAACGTTAGCGCCACCGTCGGCTTCGACCGCCGGTCCGCCAGGCGACATTCAACGCCATTCCGGGGCCCCCGATGTATGATCCGCTGGCATTCATGGTGCATAGGGTTTATGCGTTGAGCCGCCCGGCCGACTCCCGGCAGAGACGGCGACAGACCGGAGGCGCGTCATGGTCGGTCCCACAGGCGGAGGTCATGACCTCGCGACGAGCCGTGGCGCCGCCACGCGCCACGACCCGGCCCCCGCCCACGGCCTGGCTTCGCGCGACGAGACCCCGTTCGTCAACCTGCGCGACCCCGCCCGCGCCCTCGGGCCCGACGGCAAACCCGCCGTCAGCCGCCGCGCGCTGATCTGGGCGGACGTCCCCGACGAGCGCTGGAACGACTGGCGCTGGCAGCTCAGCAATCGCGTCAATACCCTGGAGGAAGTCGGGCGCGTCCTCAGCCTCACCGACGACGAGCGCGCCGGGCTCTCGTCTCCGGACAAGTTCCGGGTCGACGTCACGCCCTACTTCCTGAGCCTGATCGACCCCGACGATCCCAACGACCCGATCCGCCGCCAGGTCATCCCGACCGACTGCGAGCACGAAGCCTTCACGGCGATGATGGAGGACTCGCTGGCCGAGGACCGCCACTCCCCGGTTCCAGGGCTCGTCCACCGCTACCCGGACAGGGTCCTGATGCTGGTCACGACCCAGTGCGCGAGCTACTGCCGCTACTGCACGCGGTCGCGCATCGTGGGCGACGCCACGCAGAACTTCAGCCGCCACGACGTCGAGGCCCAGTTGGATTACCTGCGCCGCACCCCGCAGGTCCGCGACGTGCTCATCTCCGGCGGCGACGGCCTGACTCTCGCCCCCAAGCTTCTCGAGTCGATCCTCCGCGGCCTGCGCGAGATCCCCCACATCGAGATCGTCCGCATCGGCTCGCGCGTGCCGGTCTTCCTGCCGCAGCGCATCGACGACGAGCTGTGCGAGATGCTGGCGAAGTACCACCCGCTGTGGATGAACCTCCACTTCAACCACCCGAACGAGCTGACGCCCGAGGTCGCGCGCGCCTGCGACAAGCTGACTCGAGCCGGTATTCCGCTCGGCAACCAGTCCGTCCTGCTCGCCGGCGTCAACGACTGCCTGCACATCCAGCGAGCCCTCGTCCACAAGCTCGTCGAGAACCGGATCCGGCCCTACTACCTGTACCAGTGCGACCTGGTCGAAGGCTCCGGCCACTTCCGCACGCCGGTCGGCAAGGGCATCGAGATCATGGAAGGTCTGCGCGGCCACACGTCGGGCTACGCGGTGCCCACGTACATGATCGATGCGCCCGGCGGCGGTGGGAAGATCCCGGTCATGCCCAACTACCTGATCAGCTACTCGGACCACAAGGTGGTCCTACGCAACTACGAGGGCTACATCACGACCTACGAGGAGCCGGAGCACTACCAGCCCCACGACAAGGCCAACTGCAAGTACTGCCAGAACCCGCGCCTCGAGCCGGGCCAGGTGGGCGTCACCGGGTTGCTCGAGGGCGAGCGGCTCTGGATCGAGCCGGCCGGCTTCGAGCAGACGCACCGCCGCGGCATCGAAGCCGCACACCGGCTGCAGGATCCGAGCAAGTGGGTGCCCTACGGGGTCGGACCGATCGAAGGAAAGGCCGGCCAGCCTCTGCCCGGGCTCGAGCCGGGCTCGGACGGCCAGGCGTCGGGGGACGCGGTGGCCGGGGGCGCGTCGGGCTCCGCAGTGCCGGAGACCACGGGCGCCGCCTCCGAGCCCCGGGCGCCGGATGAGCCCAAGTTCGAGTACGCCCCCGGCGAGGAGCCCCGTCCGCGCGAGGGCGAACCGACGGGCTGGTCGAACGGGGAGCTGCTCTAGCCCCACGCCGCAGCGCGGATCAGACGGCTGGCCCCGCGCCGTATCTGCAGAATCGGGCGTGCAACGGTCGCGGGCTCTACCATCTTCTGAGCCAACTCGGCGCAAGCTACGGGAGGGAGAGGGCGATGGCGATCGGCACCTGGCCCGAAAACCGGGGAAGCAGGGTCATGGTTCGGGCATACCGCGGGAAGTCGCACGACGAGATACTCGCGGCCTTCCAGCGCGACGCCGAGTTGCTCCTGGTCCAAGGCTTCGAACCTGCCGGCCAGCACTACGTCGCGGGCGCGTACGGCTATTGGTTCACCGTGATTGCTGTCCTGCTGATACTTGTCGGGATCGGCCTCTTGCTGGTCGCTGCCATGCTCCTGAACCCGCGGCCCGGGACCCTCGTCGTCACATACCTTCGCCTCGGCCAGGCTCACTAGCCCGCAGGCGAGCCCGGATGACGGTGACTCCCTTAG
>PLOC01000056.1 GCA_003141955.1 Chloroflexota bacterium | reverse complement strand
CGGCCCTCCAATTTCACGCTCAGACTCGCACTCCTTGGTCTCACTAGCCGGCACTTGGCAGCTTCGCGGCATCTTCGCGGGTGTAGACTCCGAATGGCGCGAAGGCCCGCTGGAGCACGCCGCTGGCCTTCAGATGCCCTCCTGATCGGGAGGACGGCCCGTGGGCCAGGCTACCAAGCCACGAAGATCCGCCGGCGAGGGTGCCATCTACGACACCGCGGACGGACGACTCCGCGGCTCGCTGCTCGTCCAGTTCCCAGATGGCCGGACCAAGCGCGTATACGTCAGCGGTAGGACCCGGGCCGAAGTCGTGCGCAAGCTCGATGCCAAGCGTAAAGAAGCTACGTCGGGTGCCCTCACCGGTGAGACCTTGGAGGCCTTCCTCACCCGGTGGCTGCAGGTTCACGAGACGCGAATCCGACCGTCGACGCGAGCTGAGTACGGGCGCATCGTCCGGCAGTATTGGCTCGGCGTCGGCTTCGCCGCAGACCTCCGTAAGCGGCCGATGACGCGACTGCAGCCGATCGACGTCGAGCAGCGCATGACCGAACTCTTGGCACGGAAGCTCTCGCCCACCACAGTCCGCTACGCACGAGGGGTCCTTCGGCGAGCCCTGAACGACGGCATGCGAGAGGGCCTTCTCAACCGCAACGTTGCGGCCCTCGCACGACCGCCCCGAGTGGCGGCCCGCGAGATGCGGGCTCTGTCCCCTGCCGAAGCCTCGCGACTTCTAAGCGGAACCGCCGATGATCCGATGGGCCCGCTGTACGCCGTCGCCCTCGGGACCGGATGCCGGCTTGGCGAATTGCTCGGCCTTGCCTGGAGCGACCTCGCGGCCGATGGCTCGGCGCTGACCGTCCGACGAGCCCTGGCTGAGTCCGGTCGAGTCGCCGACGACAAGGGGCACCGGCACACCACATGGAGTCTGGCGGAGCCCAAGACCCGGCGGAGTCGCCGAACGATCATGGTGCCTACGTTCGTCCGTGAGGCCCTGCGACGCCAGAAGGCAGCCCAGGCTGTCCAGCGGCTCGCAGCCGGAATTGCGTGGCAGGATCAGGCCGATCTCATGTTCACCGACGCCCTGGGCAATCCCATGCGACCCGATGCGGTCTCCCGCGTCTTTCACGAGACGGCGACCCGGCTCGGTCTTCAGCCGATCCGATTCCACGATCTGCGGCACAGCGCAGCAAGCCTGATGCTCGCCCAGGGCGTCCCATTGAAGACGGTCAGCGAGACGCTGGGCCACGCCTCGATCGCCATCACGGCCGACGTCTATGCGCACGTGACGCCAGACCTTCGGCGAGAGGCCGCCGATGCGCTCGACCGGGCGCTGCAAGCACAAGGCCGGCCTACAGACTGAAGAGGACGAGCCTTTGACCGTCGGCTCCGTCACTCGCGCCCGGAGGCGACCTCGCTGATGGCCGAGGACGGAATCAATCGTCGCCGGCCGACCTTGATGCTCCGGATTCGTCCCGCCCCGATTTCGGAATACAGGGCGGTCCGTCCGATGCCGAGGGCCCGGGCGGCCTGATCGATGCTCAGCAGCCGATCGGGTTCCCGCTCGCTCGGGCGACGCTGGGTGGCGATCTCGTCTCGTAGCGCGGCCACAAGCTCCGTCACGGCCGTCGTGAGCCGGTCGCTCATCGGACCATGCTCGCTCGAGGGCGCGATGGGCAGGAGCATCGGCCTAACGATCTGGCCTCCGCTTCGCAACGACTGCCGCTCGGATCGGCGCCCTTGTTCGAATCCAGGCTTGCGCATCGGCAACTCGTTCATGGCGCCGACCGATGCCGGGACCAGTGGCGTGCCGCGCTCGCCGGCATAGTCCGCTTCCGCGCCGACCCGGCAGGAGCGAAGGGCCCGGAAAGACCCGGCGAGGTTACGCTCTCTCGAAAGCTCGCGGCCACGGCCCGCTCAGCCGGACTCAAGCCCGATCCGGCGTAGTGGAAGCTTTGTCGGATGACGACCTGATCGCCGCCGGCGATAGCCCGGATCTGAGCGAGCCACGGATCGGCCTGCGCTCGATACTCGGCCCGAACGCCTCGCAGGGCAGCAAACGTGACCGAGTAGCGACGGGCCTTCGTCAGGAAGTGGCCGCGAAAGCCCAGGTTGTGGGCCCAGCGCGGGCTCAGGGTCCAGGCCGATCGCATGAGGGCGCGGGCATGGTCGGAGATTTCGGCCCGCTCGATCACTCCCTGGACACGGATCCGGCGATCGAGTCCTCCGCCGAGCTGTGCGTCCTTGGTGGCGTACTTGGCGAGGTAACCTGCGACGCCGGCTCCGTGCCCGTCGCCGGCTTGCGGGTCGGCTGTAATCGGTCTCGTGTCGATCTGGCTACCCCAGCGGATCACGAGCTCGCGACCGTCGGGTCCTTCCACCGTCACCGCTACGCGCGCCGCGGTGCGGGCGACGGCCTCCGCTAGACGCTGCGCCGTCGCTCCGCCCGCCGGCGCGGTGTCGGGACCGTCGGGTCCGTCGAGGCGGATGACCGCATGGACGTGCACNNAGGGCTCCGAGGTTCGCGTTCCACAGGGCTGCGGCCTCGTAGTCGTAGCAGTCCGGACAGAGGGCCTGGCCGATGCGGGGATCGCCCTCGGCATGACGCTCGAGACAGCGCATCGGGATGCCGTGCTCGCACATATCGGGCGGTCCACCTGGCCGGCACGGGCGGACTCCACTTCCGTCGACCACGCGGCGATGGACCGCGCCGAACGATGGCGCCGTGAACGTCGCGAAGACGAGCGGGTGCGAGGCAACGTCAGTCGAGACACCTTTCTCTTCGCTCCCGGACAGCCCGGCGGCAACCAGGAAGTAGGCGTCGCGGCGGTAGCGCTCCGAGCAAGGTGGACACCGCGACTCCCGTCGATTGCCACAGGCCACGAGGACGAATCCGGGAGCTTGCGACCGCGTGGACCGGCGGGCGAGTACTTGCCTCGTTGACGCCGAGACGGCTACCGACTCACCTTCAAGTCGGATCGGCGAGGTGCAGCCGCCGGTCCGGCGGATCAACTCGACGACGGCCGGTGCGCCGGCGCCGTAGCGGTGAGCGAGCACCGCCAGGGACGCCGGCTCGGCGAGTGATGGGGAAGCAGGATGAACCACGGACCCGCTCCTATCCGCCCGACTCGGGGCGGTGGAGAGACTGGGGGACCTGCGCCTTCGGGGACGCCGCACGAACCGCCGTCGCCCGGAACGACCATGCCAGGCGCGGCCGAGAGCCGGACGTGTCCACGTAGGGGGTTGCCGTCAGACCCTCGAAGGACACGGCCGGAAACGGCGAACCGGCCGCCGCCTGCGGAAGAACGGGCGGGGTACGGGCCGCGATCTTGACCCGCACGACCTTCGTGCGGGCCTCCGGATCGGGGTCGAAGACCGAGATCGCCCAGAGGGGCAGCCCCGAGTCCTTATCGTGCGCCTGGACCCGCTGCTCGCGAGTCGAGGCCTCGAAGTCGACGACCTGCTCGACGCCTCCCACGGCGTATACCCCTGCCGGGAACACGAGCTCATTGGTGATTGGAATGTGCCTGCTAAGTGCCATGTCGTAACCTCTTGTGTGATTTGGACAGTCAGAATCAGCCGACGCTTTGCTCACAGCTATCGCAGCTGAGGAGCTCGTGCGGCTCCGAAAAGTGGGGGCGATCGCTCTCTTTTGGTCCGGTTTGCCTTACCCGGACCTGGGCCAGTCGCCACACAAGACGCTAGGCCGACCAACCGGGAGAGTCAAGGCCTTCTGCGTACCATCGTGCGTACCACATTCGCCGATCCGCGGCGGAGCCACCGTCAGCGTGTGTGGAAACGGCAGTCCTGAGCTCGGACGACGGCCGAGATGTTCTCGACGGACTTCACTCGATCGCTGCGACCGGCGAGTATGGCCCGATGCACGGGGTCATCGGGCGGGTTCGCCTCTTATCGCCGCGAGCCGCTCGTAGGAACCTACCGAGGGGCGGGGCTGGTGATCATGTCCGCGCGGGCGTTCGCCGTCGGAGCGGCCTCCGGCTACAAGCGACGGACCGGGATTGTTACAACTTTCTCTACTGCATCAAGGTAGGATTGCCTCAACCGACGCTCCGGTGTCATGGGAGGATGGAGCTTGGAGCCGGAATCGCAGGATGACCTTGACGCCCGTATCGAAAGCGTTCAGGAGTGGTCTAGGGACGCCAGAGGGGCTGGGACCTGGCACTTCCCTGTCATCCAGCTCGACGTCGCGTCTGAATGGGCCGTCGCCGGCGTCACTTTCCGGCCAAAGGGTTGGCTCGCCAAACACGTCATCGAGTTGGGCGCGTCCGAGAATCTGAGAGAGGCCTTAGCCCGACTCGATTGCGCAACGGTTGACATGTACGCGGAAAGCCAAGACGCGGCGCGGGCACGTGCTCGAGATGCTGTCGGCCTGCTCCGCTATTACCAGCGCTACCTCCGGGTCTACACCACAGCGCAGGGTTCGAGGTTCGGCCTAACGGACGAAGTGTTCGTCAACGACGACATGTCTGTGCGCGAGAAGGATGGCCGCGTCGTATCTCACTCGGTCGGCACCGTGGGCCGTGGCGGGCATTTCGAGTTCGGCGCGGGCCACATCGACTACTTCAACTACGCGCCGGGCCTGACAGTCTTGAGCGAGTCGCTAGCTGAGCCCGCGGGAACCGATTGGCAGCAACGTTTTCGCTCATGCCTCCGCTTCCTGGGCCATGCCGCTCTGATCGATGAACAACCGCTGCGGATTGTGCTGATCACGGCAGGGCTGGAGGTGTTGCTGGCGGACGGGTCAATGGCCCGCCCGCGGGCGGGTGTTCCAAAGGGCACGACCCCCGATGAGGTTGCCCGACGCTGCGCCTACCTTGCGTGTGGGACAAAGGGCGCCCCAGAAGACCGGCCAGGCCATCCGCAATGCGAGCCAGACTTCTGCCCCGCTCTGACGATCGCTGACCGTAACAAACGGACGACAGCCGCGAAGCGGCGCGGCGCTCAGGATCGCTACGCCCAGTGTGAGGCGTTTGTGTATGCGCAGCTTCTTTTCAAGGACCGCCACTCCGTTCTACATCAAGGCCGCGATGACTTCCAAAGAACCGACGCAACGCAGCATGCGATCTTCGCCGACCGAGTTGTCTTGTCAGCCGCGCGGTGGGTCCAGGATTCGGGGGCCAAAACCCTGCGGGAGCTTGTACGACTGATGCCGTCTACAAACCAAGCTGTGCGGACCAGTATCCAATCACGCGATTGAGGGAGGAGGGGGTCACGGTGGAACGAATGGGGTGGAATCCGTGATTCTGGGCGTTTCGGCCGGGCACAGAACGGGTGGCATCGCCGTCTTGAGGGTGGTCACGGCCTCGCACGCGGAGGCTCCCCGATCGAAGTGACCAACGACCCGATCGAACGAAAGGCGTGGGCCGCGGATCAATAGAGGAGTGGACACAACGATGGCGCCTCACGAGGCTGACGCCGCCAGCGAGGCGGCGACCTTCGAGGTACTCGTGCGTCCGTGGGTGGACGAGATGTACCGTGCAGCGGCCGCGATCGTCGGTGAAGCGGATGCCCGAGACGTGACCCAGGAAGCGCTGCTCGACGCATGGCGCGGTTTCAACCAGTTCCGCGATCCGGAGCGCGTCCGAGCTTGGCTCCATGCCATCGTCGCCAACCGCAGCCGGAAACACCTGCGCGCTCGCCGCAGCCGGCCGCGCATCGTCCCGACCCTCAGTTGGCCGGAGGGCACTGTGGAGGACGGGGCAACGGTCCTTGCGGAGCGCGACCGGCTGGATCGCGCGTTCGATGGGCTGCCCGCCGACCAGCGCATCGCCCTTGCACTTCATTACGCGCTTGACCTGTCCGTGCCGCA
Source organism: Chloroflexota bacterium (assembly GCA_003141955.1). Taxonomy (GTDB): domain Bacteria; phylum Chloroflexota; class Limnocylindria; order Limnocylindrales; family CSP1-4; genus Fen-1039. The sequence continues at coordinate 2,512 of PLOC01000056.1, read as the reverse complement.
GGTAGCGGCCGCCCTGTCTGTGCCCGAGGGGACCGTCAAGTCGCGCATTCACGCCGGCATAGAGCGGCTTCGGGTGGCATTGGCCGCGGAGGACACGCAATGAACGACGAAGAGCGCATCCGTGCCTACATGCATGGGCGTTCCGACGTACCGCTGCCCGACGATCTCCGCTGGCCGACCGCGGCATCCGGATCTCGGCGCCGCTGGTCGATCTCGTCAGCCAGACCATGGGGGCGGCTCGCGGTCGCCGGGCTCGTCCTGATTGTCGTGCTGGTTGGTGTCTTCTCGAGCTTGCAACTGCCAACCGGACCCGGTCATCCGACGACCCCTCCGGCGAGCGGCTCAACCCCGTCGACAAGCCAACCGCTCGACGCGAGCTTCCCCTCCAAGGTCGCCGGCCTGCCGGTGATCAGCGTCACCCATGCTGTCGAGCTGCTGCGGGCGGGCAAGCTGGACGGTGAGGCCGTCGCGGTCGCTGGCTACTACCAAGAGGTCGACCCATCCTGCCCCGCTCCGATGGCGTACATCGGCCCGCTCGAGGGATATTGCCGGTTCGACGCCTTCACGGATACACGCGCTGGCGCGCAACTGTGCCAGGCGGATGGCTCGAACGGGATGAGTTGCCACGAGCCAACCGGAACGTACCTCTCGCCGTTTTTCATGACCGAGACCAGCGGCAACGCGTGGACGTGGCTGACGGGGGGCGCCACCGGCGAGCCGGCCGCTCTCGTGCTCATCGGCCACGCTGGCGACGCTCGGCAGTGGCAATGCACCGCTTCGACCCAGGGCGAATGCGCAAACGCCTTCGTCGTCGACCGCATCGCCTGGGCAGTGGGGCAGGACGTCCCCTTGGCGGCCCCACAGACCGGCGACCAGCAGTCGGGCAAACCGATCACGCCCAGGATGACGCTCGCCCAGGCCGCAGCCGCCACCGGGTCCGGTGACAACGTGGTGACCGCGGCTCCTTTCAGGGCCGGCGACATCGCGACCATTGACCCGCGATGGAATCTCGCGGGCGACAACATCCTGTGGCTGGTGCGCTCGCTCGCACAGGGCGCTTCTTCGCAAGGCGACGAGACTCGTGCCGAGACTGTCTCTCTCGTCGACGACGCCACTGGGAAGCTCATCGACACACGTCCCCTCAAGCTGGCCGGGGACTACCAGCCGGCGCGGCTCTGGCAGATGGCGATCGTTCATGGACTCGACTGCTGCGCGACCAACGATTTCGCCTTCTACAGTGTGCAGTCCAGCGACGGCACGAAGGTCCACGAGGGCATGGTGTCCGGTTCCAGGTCGGGCGGAAACGGCTCCACCACATTCGGCGGCAGTTACGGTTCCGGACCGCCCCTCGTCCTGCCCGCGGGCCGCTACTCGATCACCTCATGGTTGGCTACGTATGACGGCGGGGCGATGGGCACGCCGCGCGACGAGTGCTCCACGCAGGTCACTCTCCGGCCGCTCGACAACGTCACGCTCGATGCGGATTACCCGGCCGGTCAAACTTGCACCTTCCGGCCGGCACCCTCGCCATCCCCTGGCTCGTAGGCCTCCTGACCAGCACATCCGATGAACCACGGACGAGAGCTGGCGCGTCATGCAGACTGCACCGAGCGCAGCGGTGGCCTGGCGCCCCCCATGGTCACGAGGACTCGGCCGCGGTAGAGACGCGGGATCCAAATCCCCGACGAGCGGGTTAGCCTAGGCCCGACTCCTCTCGCCTCGACCATTCGAGTAGGTGGCCTCCGGACCGCGCCCTCTGACGCTCGATTCCAGGTTCCCAAGCACCGAGCTGGTCTTCCGAGACCCTGCCCGGTCGAGGTGGATCCTGAACGGCCCGACCTGAACGTCCCATTTCGACTCGGTTGTTGGGAACGACGAACTCGACGCCGGTTGCGGACCCGAAACCTAGCGGCCGGAGGAGATCGCCTCCTCGTAGCGCTCTAGCAGTTCGAAGAGTTCGTCGGCGGCGTACTGCTGGTCCCAGGCGGTCTCCGAGATCCGTCGCACCACACCCGCCGCCTCGAGCGCCTTGAGTCCCTCGAGCGCCCGCTGATGCCGCACCCCGATGGCGCCGCGGACGATGGCGGCCGACGTGATCGGCTGTGCCGGAAGAATCGGGATGATGCGCGCGGCCGCAGAGTCGCGACGCGGCCGGCCGGCGCGTTCGAACCACGTTGTCTCTATGTTGGCAACATCGGCGGCGAGCTCAACCGACAGGCGCGCCGACCGTTCCAGCGCCGCTGCGAACGAGGCGCACCAGGCCCCGACACGGCCTTCGCGGAACCCAACGAGGCCCTCGACGTACGCATTCGGTTTGGCCGCGAGAACGATCGACACCGGCGGCACGAAGGTCGGAGCGACGCGGCGACGGCGGAGCACTACGTGGATGAGGCAGCGGCCCACCCGGCCGTTGCCGTCGAGGAAGGGGTGGATCGTCTCGAACTGCGCGTGGGCTATCGCGGCCTGGGCCACGGCCGGCAGGTCGTCGCGGTTTAGGAACGCGACGAGATCC
>PLOC01000055.1 GCA_003141955.1 Chloroflexota bacterium | reverse complement strand
ACGTAGGCGACGATCGCATCGACCTGTTCGGGCGTGTAGCCGAGCTTGCGCAGGGCGCCCGGGACCGTCTGGTTGACGATCTTGAGGAAGCCCTCGCCGACCAGCTTCTTGTACTTCACCAGGGCGATGTCGGGCTCGATGCCGGTGGTATCGCAGTCCATCATGAACGAAATAGTGCCGGTGGGAGCCAGAAGACTGGTTTGTGCGTTTCTAAAGCCGTGCTGGCGGCCTAGAGACAGGGTTTCGTCCCAAATATCTCGCGCGGCACGGTGCAGATCGGCCGGGACGCTGTGCTTGTCGGGGATGCCGTGGGCGGCGTCGCGGTGCTTCTCGATGACGCACAGGAACGGCTCCTCGTTCTTGCGGTACTCGGCGAACGGGCCGCCGTGGTCGCGGGCGACGATAGCGCTCTGGCGGTAGGCCTCCGCGGTCATGACCGACGTGATGGCGCCGGCGTAGGCCTGGCCCTCAGGCGAATCATACGCGAGGCCGCGGTTCATCAGCAGCGCGCCCAGGTTGGCATAGCCCAGACCGAGCGGCCGGAAGAGGTGCGAGTTGTCGCCGATCTTGGGCGTCGGGTAGCTGGCGTTGTCGACCAGGATCTCCTGGGCGGTGATGGTCAGCCGGCAGGCGTAGCGGAAGCCCTCGACGTCGAACTCGCCGTCGTCGCGCACGAACTTCATCAGGTTGAGCGACGCTAAATTACAACTAGAATCATTAAGGAACGAGTATTCCGAGCATGGATTAGTTGCGTACTGGCGGGCCGAGTTCGAGACCGGGTTCCAGTCGTTGATCGTGGTGTCGTACTGGATGCCGGGGTCGCCGCAGACCCAGGCCGCGTCGGCCATCTCGCGGAAGAGGGCGCGGGCGCGGTAGGTGTCCATCGGCGCGCCGCCCACGACGGCGTGCGTGGTCCACGGGCCGTCGGCGACCACGGCGCGCATGAAGTCGTCCGTGACGCGGACCGAATGGTTGGCGTTCTGGAAGGCGACCGAGCCGTACGCCTCGCCGGTGAAGCTCGCGTCGTAGCCGGCCTCGATCAGGGCCCAGGCCTTCTTCTCTTCCTTGAGCTTGCAGTTGATGAAGTCCTCGATGTCGGGGTGGTCGACGTCGAGGATGACCATCTTGGCGGCGCGGCGGGTCTTGCCGCCCGACTTGACCACGCCGGCGAAGGCGTCGTAGCCGCGCATGAAGCTGACGGGCCCGGAGGCGGTGCCGCCGCCCGACATCTTCTCCTTGCTCGACCTCAGCGTGGAGAGGTTGGAGCCGGCGCCCGAGCCGAACTTGAACAGCATCGCCTCGGTCTTGGCCAGGTCCATGATCGAGCTCATGGAGTCCTCGACCGAATTGATGAAGCAAGCCGAGCACTGGGGCTTGGCTTCGACGCCGACGTTGAACCAGACCGGCGAGTTGAAGCTCATCTTCTGGTGGACGAGCAGGTGGGTCAGCTCGGCCTGGAAGGCGCGCAGATCCTCGTCCGACGCGAAGTAGTGCTGGGTCTCCGCCCAGGCGGCGATGGTGTCGACGACGCGGTCGATCAGCTGGCGGACGCTGGTCTCGCGCTCGGGCGAGCCCAGGTGGCCGCGGAAGTACTTGCTGACGACGACGTTGGTGGCGAGCTGGCTCCAGAACGCGGGAACCTCGACGTCGCGCTGCTCGAAGACGTTGACGCCCTTCTCGTTGCCGATGCTGGCGGTCCGGGTCTCCCACGCGATCTGGTCGTAGGGGTGGATCCCGGGGGTGGTCCAGCGGCGCTCGAAGCGCAGGCCGGGCACGCCGTGGCCGGTGAAGCGGCCGCCGGGGAGCATGGGGGCGACTGCCTCATCCATGACGGGGATGACGCCATCGGCAGCTCGGCTCATTTCCTGCACCTCTACCTGGTTCTCTGTTTCGCGATTGGGACGCTGGTTCATCTCTGTGTGCCTGGGGTTGTTGGCTGTGTGGCGGAGGCTGTGGCGGGGGGTTGTGGCGTGGCGCGGGGCGAGGCGGCGGGGCGCGGCGCGGCGCGGCAGCGTGGCTACGCGGGCCGGACGTGGCTGGCTGGTGCCGTGGCCACGCGACCGGCTCGCGGGCCGGTTCGCGGGCGGCGGGCGCCGGTTCTCCTACCCGATGCGAGCCGGTCTACAGATCTGGATCGGCCTGCCCATCGTCTTCCGCGATAGCTGCGAGGCTCCCGACCCCGATCCGGTCCCGGTCCATCCTTTAGCCGATTCGACCGTCCTCCCTTCGGCCTTCTTGCAGCAGTCCGAGGGCCTTCGCGGAGCCCATCGACCGACGGGACTGTACGCCCGAGCCGCGTGCTCAGTCAAGGCTTGAAAACACAAGATGTTGTGGTATCTTGCCGTACGCAACCCCTACATCTTGCGGCGGGCCCCGATCATGTGGAGATCCGCCCGGAGCCGGTGCATGCCCTGTGGACGGCCTGTGGACGAGTATGTTTTGGCCCGTTCCGAGAGGCCCGGTGGCTGCCCGGCGTCAGGCGCCGCGGGTGGCCCGGCGACAGGCGATTGGCCCGCGGCTCTCAACCAACGGAACGTCCGTTCTATTGTATCGCGGATGTCCAGGGGGCGGCGAGGGGTTGGCCCGAGGCGCAGCCGCGGGGCGGTCGCCGGCGCGCATGGCCCCGGCGCGTGGCCCCGGCGCGCGTGGCCCCGGCGCGTGGCCCCGCTTTTCCCTATTACTCATGGGCTGAGTACTAAGTTGGAGTGTGGAGTTGCTGAGCGCCAACAGCACTCGGTTTGGGCTCTGTCGGGGTCCGTGTGATCGGGTCGCGACCCGTTGCCGCGCTCGTTCGGCGCTCGGTGGCGTGAGCGCACACCCCGCGCGAGCGCTTCGACCTCCTCGAAACGCGCTGGGTACACCCACGGCCCTCCACAGTACTCACCCGATGCGTGTTAGGGAGAAACCAGACGCCGCGCAGGGGCCCAATCGGCTCCGCCATCCAGCGCTGCACCTCGCGGCTGCGCGCCGGCAGTGCCGCGGCAAATAGCGCGGCATGCCGGGCCACAGCGGCGCGGTGGACGTTCGCATCGGGAAGCACGAGAACGGCGGCGATAGCCTCGGGCGCCCAGCCATGCACCGACCGGACCACGCGTGGAACGACCCGGGCCTTCATGTCCAGAGTGCGGACGGTGTCCTGCAGGTCGACCAGCTCCGTCTTGATCTCGACGAGAAGGAGGGCCCGGCAGTCGAGCCGCCACGCCAGGATATCGACCGATCCGCGCTCGCCGAAGCAGTTGAACGATTCCTCGACGTGGACCTCCCAACCAGCGTCCGAAAGCAGGCGCACGACCCGATCCTGCAGCTGAGCGTGCCTTCGATCGAGCAGTCGGGCCAGCTTGGGTCCTCGCCATCTCAGCCCGATCGTCAGGTCCGCCTCGATCGCCTCGGCCACGGCCTCCAGAGCGTCCGCCGAAACGGGTCCGAACCGGCCGCGCTCTACGCGCGAGACGGTCTGCTGTGAGGTGCCGGCGCTGGCGGCGACGTCGGCCTGTCGGAGCCCGAGCTCCAGGCGGATTGCCCGGAAGGTTGTGCCGAGATGGACGCGATCCATGGAGTGAGAATGAACCGGCCGGCTTCACTCAGCCTTATCTGCCGCCCAGGCGCCGATGCGGCCAAAGGGGCGATGCGGCCCGACGGACCGATGCGGCCACTTGGGTGGTGCCGCCCGTCGACTGTGGCCCCGCTACGCCCGCGCCAGGCGATCCAGCGCGGCCGCCAGTTCCTCGGCGTTGGCGGCGACCTCGGTCGGGCGCTGGTCGGGCGGCAGGGCGGCCAGCTGCGCGGCCGTGCTGATGCCGGTCAGCATCAGAACGGAGCGCGCGCCCACGGCGATGGCCGCCGGGATGTCCGTGATCAGGCTGTCGCCGATCATCACGGCCTCGGTCACGGACCGGCCCATGGCGCGCGCGGCCACTTCCAGCAGCAGCGGCCCGGGCTTGCCGAGTGAGACCGGCTCGACGCCGCCGGCGGCCGCGATGGCCGCGACCACGGACCCGGCCCCGGGCATCAGGCCGTGCTCCATCGGGTAGGTCGGGTCGCGGTTGGTGGCGACGAAGCGCGCCCCCGCTCGAACGGCGGAGGCGGCGACGGCGAGTCGGGCGTAGGTGAACTCGAGGTCAAGGCCGACGACGACGGTATCGACGCCACGAGTCGCCGCCGCGGCGTCCCGGCCGTTGGCAGTCCATCGCTCGGCGGCTTCGGCCGAAGGCATGACTTCGATCCCGACGTCGCGCAGCTCGTGGACGAGCCCGGCGCCTCCGACCACCAGCACGCAGCCCGGCCTGGGCGACTGTTCGGCCAGGTAGAGAGCGGTCGCGCGGGCCGAGGAAACGATCCGGTCGGGCGAGACCGGAGCCCCCATACTCGACAGGCGGGCAACATAGTCCGCGCGGTACCACATCGAGTTGTTGGTGACGTAGGCGATGTCGTCGCCGGCGGCGGCTCGAGCGGCCAGGACAGCGGCGACGCCCGGCACGGGCGCCGCGCCGCGATAGACGACACCATCGAGATCGACGAGCAGGAGCATGAACGGGATGCTACCGGACGAGCGGCCAGAGCGCGTGATCGGCGGAACAGCCGCAGGGCGCGTCGCGACCACGGGCCACGTCGCCGCCGCGGGCCGCACTGCTGCTGGCCACGCCGCCGCGGGCCACGCCGCCGCCCGCGGCGAGCGCTTCCATGCCTGACGATCGCCGCGTCCTCGACGGTATCGCGCGCCTGGTCGTCGACGGCACCAACGTCCTGCACGCGATCCGGCGGTCGCCGACGCCACTCCCCGCCGTGGCTCTGATCGGCCGGCTTCGCGCCCTCGTGCCCCCGGGAGTCGCGATCACGGTCGTCCTCGACGGCTCGCCGGAGCATGGGCTCGTCGCCCGCCAGGTCGCCTCGGGCGTGGAGGTTCGGTACTCTGGACGGTCCACCGCCGACGAGCTGATCGTCCACCTTCTCGAGGATCTGCGGACCGACCACTCGGGCACGCTGGTCGTCACCGACGACATCGAGCTCTCGAACGTGGTCAGGCGATCGGGCGGCCGAACTGCTCGAACCGGCTGGCTGATCGGCCGGCTCGAACGCCAGCGCCTCGTCGCGCCCGCTCCCGGCCGGCCGGGCCTGGTGCCACCGTCCGCGTCTTCGATAGGGCAGGGGACCGTTCGCGCGGGCTCGAACGCCGACCCCAACGCGGGCGACCCCGAAGGAGCCGAGCTGCCGCGCTGGTCGCCCGGACGAGGCGCCACTCGCAAGCGTGGCCCTTCGCACCGTCGCCCGGCTGGAGAGCGGTAGGCACTCGCGCCGCCGCCCCCGGCCCGCCTGTTGCATCGAATTCATGCGACCCGGATGCAACGCTAACCTACGAATGGGCTTGTTTCGGTGCGCGCCGGCAAGTTTTTGCGTCATTCGAGTGATGCCGGAGCCGCACAGTCGGGTCCAGCATTCGTGTAGCCGGGCCGTCGTCCGGACCGCGGCAGTGCCGCCATACCCTGAATGGGGAAGGAATTGGACGCTCGGGTTCCACCCGGGGAGCGTCAACCGGATGCCGCGGCGTCGCCGCGGTTGCCGGAGGACTTGCACGACCGGATCGGCCAGATGGTGTTGGTCGGCTTCCGTGGCATGACGCCGCGCGAGGCCGAGCCGACGTTGCGGCAGATTCGAGCGGGTTCGATCGGTGGCGTCGCGCTCTACGACGTCGACGCCCAGACGGGCGGTCCGCGAAACGTCAAGTCGCCGCGCCAGCTGAGCGAGCTGGTGGCCGCAGTCAAGGCCGCAGGTCCCATCCCGCCGTTCGTGACCATCGACGCAGAGGGTGGTTTCTTCCACAGGCTCAAGACACAGTTCGGCTTCCCGCCCACGGCCGCGCCCGCCGATGTCGGCGAGCGCAACGACCTCGCCTTCACTCGCTACAACGCCGGCGTCATCGCCGACATGCTGGTCGAAGCCGGCATCGACATGAACCTGGCGCCGGTCGTCGATCTCCTGAATCCGGCCAACCCGCACGCCGGCCGCGGCCGGCGCACGCTCGCGCCGGATCCCGCGATGGTCATCGCCCACGCCCGCGAGTTCATCCTGACCCATCGGGAGCGCGGCATCCTCACGACTCTCAAGCACTTCCCGGGCATGAGGGGAACCCTGAAGCCCTATTCTCCGGGTCTCAATGAGGTGATCGAGGACTGGTCCGAGGTAGAGCTCGAGCCGTTCCGGGCTCTCATCTCCGAGGGTCTCGCTGACGCCGTCCTGACGACCCGGGTGCTGTACCCCCAGCTCGACCCCGACTACCCGGCCTGCCTGTCGAAGAAGGTCGTCGGCGGCTTGCTCCGGTCGAAGCTCGGCTACGACGGAGTGGCCATCTCGGATCCGATGGAGATGCAGGCGGTCTGGGACGCGTTCGGCTTCGCGGCGGGAACCGTGCTCGCCGTCAACGCCGGGATCGACCTCGTGCTCCTGTGTAACTACTCGAGCGTCGTGCCCTACTGCGACGATCGGGCTGATGAGATGATCCGCATCCTGTCAGATGCAGTCGCTCGAGGCGAGGTCGCGGAGTCGCGCATCGATGAGGCCTGCCGCCGAATACTCACGTTGAAGTCGCGGCTCCAAAGCTAGGCCGCGACGCCAGGCAGCCAGGCTGCAACCCTGTCGCGTGTCTGGCCACCGCCAGGCTACGTGGCGGCCCTCGCACGGGCTCTCAGGCCGCGTTCGCGCGCGAAGGCCCGTTGGCAGCGCGCTCGCGCAGCATGCCGGTGATCGCGTCGGAGGGAAGCGGCCGCGAGAAGAGATAGCCCTGGCCGATGTCGCAATTCAGGTTTCGCAGCCTGTCCGCCTGCTCGACCCGCTCCACGCCCTCGGCCACGGTCTCCAGTCGAAGCGTCTTGCCGATCCGGATCATCGCGTCCACCAGCGCGCTGGACGTGGGCTCTGTGGCGACGCCGTCCACGAACGACTTGTCGATCTTGATGATGTCGACCGGGAAGCGGCGCAGGTACGCGAACGACGAGTAGCCGGTGCCGAAGTCGTCGATCGCCAGTCGCACCCCCAGGGACTTGAGCTCGTAGAGCCGGTTGAGCGTCGCCGCGGTGTCGACCATGAGGACGCTTTCGGTGATTTCCAGGACGAGACGGCTCGGCAGCAGGCCGGTGTCGTCCAGCGCGTCGGCGATGTCGCGCACGATGTTGGGATGGCGCAGCTGACGGGCGGACAGGTTCACGTTCAGGGCGATCGGCTCACCCGCCGGGATCTCCTGCTGCCACAGTCGAACCTGGCGGCAGGCTTCCTTGATCGTCCATTGGCCGATTGGCACGATCAGGCCACTCTCCTCGGCCAGCGGGACGAACTCCATGGGCGGGACGAGGCCGCGGCGCGGATGCTGCCAGCGGACCAGTGCCTCGACGCCGGTCAGGCGGCCGGTGCGGAGGTCGATCGTGGGCTGGTAGTGAAGGATGAACTGCGACTCCTCGATCGCCGTCCGAAGCTCCGACTCGACTTCGATGCGCCGGATGGCGTCGGCGTGCATCTCCGGGTCGAACAGCGCGTACCCGGCTTCGCTGAGACGTGCCCGGTGCATCGCCACGGCGCCGTTGCGGAGCAGGTCTTCGGCGGTTTCGTCGCCGCCAATGGAAACCACGATGCCGATGTGCGGCTGGAGCTCGACCTGCGCGCCGGGCAGCTGTATCGGCTGGCGCAGCGTGCTCATGATCCGTTCCATCGCCAGGGTGGCGTCGACAGCCGAGGTGAGCCGGTCGAGGAGCAGGCCGAACTCATCGCTGCTCAACCGCGCAACGGTGTCCTCGCCCCGGACGCACGTCCGCAGCCGGTCGGCCACCGTCAGGAGTGCCGTCTCGCCCGGCGCTGTAGCCGAGACTGTCGTTGAGGCGGTTGAAGCCGTCCATGTCGCAGTACAGGACGGCCATCGTGGTGTCGTGGCGCTTGGCCTGGAGGAGCGCGTGCTCGACGCGGTTGATGAACAGCGCCCGGTTGGCCAGGCCCGTCAGAGAGTCGTGGAAGGCCTGGTGGCGGAGCTCGGCCTCGAGGATGTGTCGCTCGGTGATGTCGCGGGTGTTGAGGACGATGCCGGCGATCGCGGGCACGCGTAGGAGGTTCGAGATCCGCGTCTCGGTGTCGCGCCACGAGCCGTCGGCGTGACGGATTCGGCACTCGCCCAGCAGCGCCAGCGTCGGGTCCTGCGCCACGCGACGGAAGTAGATCCGGATCTGCTCGACGTCGTCGGGGTGGACCAGCTCGAGCAGGTCGCGGCCAACGATGTCATTGGCCTCGTAACCGAAGACCTGCCGCACGGAGGGCGACTGGAACCGCACGCGGCCGTCAACCGCGGCAATGGTGATCACGTCGCTGGAGGCCTGGATCAGGGCCTCGAAGCGCTCCGAGCTCTGGATCTCGATGGCGCGCTCCTGGAAGTCGGCCCGCGAGATCGCCAGCGAGACCTGCGTGGTCAGGGCCCGGATCGCATTGGGCAGCTCGTCCGGGATTGACTCGGGCGATTCCACGATCAGCACGCCCCGGACCCTG
>PLOC01000118.1 GCA_003141955.1 Chloroflexota bacterium | reverse complement strand
GATAAGCCGAAGGTGATCGGCCTCCGATAGCGTTCGCGGCGAACCCCGCCGAGCACGCAGTCGGAGATGCCGATGGATACGAGCGCGCCCTGGCGGGCGCTCGAAACGCCGGAGAACGCCCAGCCCGAACCTCCTCCCCAGCGATTGCGTCTCGACACGTCGCGGCTGCTGCTGGCCGCGGTCGGTGTGCTGGTGGCCGTTTCGGTGGGCGCGGCGCTGCTCGTCGCCGGCCAGGGGGGCGGCCAGGTGGAGGTGGTGTCGAGCGCCGGCAGCACCGTCGGCGCGTCCGCGGCGCCGGCAGCCACGCAGGCGACACTAGTCGTCGAGGTGTCCGGGGCGGTGCTGCATCCGGGCGTCTACTCGCTCGCGGTCGGGTCTCGGGTCGCAGACGCGATCAAGGCCGCGGGCGGGTACTCCGCGGACGTGGATCCGCGCATGGCGGAGAGTCAGCTCAATCTGGCCGCCAGGCTCGTCGACGCGCAGCTGATCCACGTACCGAGGCGGGGAGAAGCCGGCGGGGCAGCGCCGGGCGCGGCCGTAAGCGCGCCGGCGACAGCGGGATTGATCGACCTGAACACCGCGACGGCCCAACAACTCGACACGCTGCCAGGCGTCGGGCCGGTGACGGCGCAGAAGATCATCGCCGCCCGGGAGCAACAGCCGTTCCGCAGCATCGACGACCTCGTCACCCGCAAGATCGTGCCCGCCTCCACGCTGGCCAAGTTCCGTTCCCTGGTCACGGTCGGCTGAGCGATGCTCCCCCGGCCGGCGTGGCTGGCAATCGGGGTCGTCGCGGCAGCGGCAGCGGGCACGGCGGCAGCAGCTGCGGCCGGGACCGTGGCGGCGAACGGGGCCGTTGCGGCCGCCGGTGTCGCGGCGGCGATCGTCGCGGCCGCGGGAGGGTGCGAGGCGGCGCGTCGCCCGGCGTGGGCGGCCAGGTTGGCCGTTGCCTCGCTCGGGGCGGCGATCGTGGTCACTCGGCTGGCGGTGGGCGCTGCCGCCGGCGTGGCCGCGGGCGGCGGCTTGCCCGCAACGGCGCCACTCCCCACCGGGACGGGCCCGTGGCAGGCGACCGTGGAAGGCGCCCGCGAGAGTAAGGGCCAGCAGATCGCGACGCTCGCCGTCTCGGCGCCGGCCGCGGGGGCAGACTCGGCCGCGTGGGCGGCGGAGGCAGACCCGACGCTGACGTGTTCCGCCGTGGCGCCGGCCGTCCCCCGGCTCCTGGCCGGCGACCGGATCACGTGGTCCGGTCGCGTGCGCCCGCTCGGCGACAGCGAATACGAGGCCTGGCTCGCGGCCCAGGGCATCGCCGCCACGTGCGAGCCGACCGAGCTGGCGGTCGTCGGCCACGACGACTCTCCGGCGGGGCGCCTGGAGGGCTTCCGTCAGGCCTCGGGCGACGCGCTCCAGCGGGTCCTGCCCGAGCCCGAGGGCGGGCTCGCCGCCGCGATCCTGATCGGGCTCCGCGACCGAGTGGACAGGGACGTGGCCGCGGACTTCACTACCGCCGGCGTCAGCCACATCGTCGCCATCTCGGGCTGGAACATAGCCATCGTGGCCGCGACCGTGGCGGCGCTCCTCGGCTCTCTCGTCGGCCGCCGGCGACGGGCCTTCGTCACGCTCGCGGCCATCGTGGCCTACACGCTCTTCGCCGGGGCCACGCCGTCGGTGAATCGGGCCGCGGTGATGGCGGCGGTGGCGCTTCTAGCGGTCGAGAGCGGGCGCGGATCGAGGGCGATGGTCGGGCTGGCGTGGGCCGTCGCGGCGATGGTGGTCGCCGAGCCGGGCACCGTCGGCGACGTGGGGTTCCAGCTTTCGGCGGCGGCCACGGCCGGACTGCTGGTATGGGCGACGCCACTCACTCGCCGCCTGGAGGCGGTCGCGCCCTGGCTGCCCGGTCCCCTTCACGAGAGCCTGGGCATCTCGCTGGCGGCGCAGGCGGCCACGTTGCCGATCGCCCTTCTGACCTTCGGTCGGCTGGCCTTGATAGCTCCGGCGGCGAACCTGGTCGCCGTCCCGCTCGTTCCCCCGGGCATGGCGGCGGGCGCGCTGGCGTTCGTGGCGGGCGGGATGGGCGCGCTTGGAGCCCCGTCCTGGCTGTGCGGCCTCCTGGCGCTGCCGGCGTGGGCGCTTCTTGCGGGACTGATCTGGGTGGTCCACCTGTCCGCCTCGGTTCCCGGCGCCAACGAGACACTCGCCTCCCCGGCCAACGCCCTCGCCGCGGCCGCGGCAGGCCTCGCACTATGCCTGCTCCATCGACAGCTCCGCACGACCTCTTCGCGAAACGCCGACCGGCCGACGCGGGGCGCCAACCCTTCGACGCGCGCCGGACGCGCCGGTCGCGCGGAGAGGACGGGCCGCCGACCAAACCACCGCCGCGTCTTCGTCGCGGCTGCCTTCGTCGTCGCGCTGGCCGGCTGCGTGGTCGCGTCGCGACCCGACGGAGCCGTCCACGTGATCGTCCTCGACGTCGGCCAGGGCGACGCCGTCCTTCTCGAAGGAGACCGTGGTGGCCGGATCCTGATCGACGGCGGCCCCGACGGCAGTGTTCTCCTCAAC
>PLOC01000093.1 GCA_003141955.1 Chloroflexota bacterium | reverse complement strand
AATTACGGACGCAGACTCCTAGCGCCCCGAAAGCGAACGCGCCTTCGTTCTGACTTCAGCTGACTGACCCCGCCTCAACCCGCGCCAATCACCGCAGCTCGCCTGGCCGACCGCGACTGACCCGCGAGATCAGGCGGCGCTGCGGCGGCGCCGGACGGTTCGGCGGTCCGCGAGACGACGTTCCTCACCAGTCGGTGAGATCCCCACGCCCCTCTCACGCCTGGCATAGTCGCGCCGGTCCCACACTCGCCGATCGTCGCGCAGCGCGGCGCCGCAACGCGGACACCGTCGCTCTTCGGCGAACAGCGAGGCCAGCGGAACGGTCGCCCAAAGAGTCCCTCCGCAGGAGAAACACGCGAGTCGTGGCATGGCTTGATGCTACGTCATCGCGACACGATTTGGGCCATCGTGTACAGACCGATTCTGCGGCTCCGATCGTGCGCCCGTGAATACGGTGGATAGACGATGCCACGAGCTTATCCAATGGTCATGATCTTCAGGCTCGCCAGCGATGGTGACGCGACGATCACTCGGGCAAGCGACCGTGTCGGCGGGTCGCTTCGCTCCCCCCGGAGCGACCCGCTCCCACTTCTTCTGCAGCCCCTTTCCTGCCGATCGCTATCTCCTCCTCCAGCGATCGGCTGCCCGGCGAAAGACCCGTCCTGAATCGCAAGAGCCGCGCCTCGAGCGCGGCTCTTGCCTTGTGATCGGAAGCGGTCAGCCCGCGTGGGCGAGGGCCTCGCGGACCTCCTTGGCCGGGTATTCGTAGTCCTCGAGCTGGCCGCTCAGATACCGCTGATACGACGTCAGATCGAAGAGCCCGTGGCCGGACAGGTTGAAGAGGATGACCTTCTTCTCACCCGACTTCTTGGCCGCGAGAGCCTCGTCGACGGCCACGCGGATCGCGTGCGTCGACTCGGGGGCCGGGATGATGCCTTCGGTCCGGGCGAACTGCACGCCGGCCTGGAAGCAGGGCACCTGATGGACGCTGCGGGCCTCGATGAAGCCGTGATGCTTGAGCAAGCTGACCTGGGGCGACATGCCGTGATAGCGCAGGCCGCCGGCGTGAATCGGCTCCGGCACGAAGTCATGGCCGAGTGTGTACATCTTGGCCACCGGCGCGAGTTTCGCCGTGTCGCCGTAGTCGTACATGTACTTTCCGCGCGTCAGGCTCGGCGCCGCGAGAGGTTCGACCGCGATGACCTGATACTTGCGGCCGCCCCGGAACGTCCGGCCGAGCCACGGGAACGAGAGCCCGGCGAAGTTGGAGCCGCCGCCGGCGCAGGCGATGATGACGTCCGGTTCCTCGCCGGCCATCTCCATCTGGATGATCGACTCCTCGCCGATCACCGTCTGGTGGAGCATGACGTGGTTCAGCACCGAGCCGAGGGAGTAGTGCGTGTCGTCGCGCTTCATCGCGTCCTCGACCGCCTCGCTGATCGCAATGCCCAGCGAACCGGGGCTGTCGGGATGCTCCGCCAGGATCGCGCGCCCGGACTCGGTCTCGTTGCTCGGGCTGGCGACGACGCTCGCTCCGTAGGTCTCCATCATGAGGCGCCGGTACGGCTTCTGGTCGTAGCTGGCCCGGACCATGTAGACCTTCACCTCGAGCCCGAAGATCGCGCCGGCGTGGGCCAGCGCGCTGCCCCACTGGCCGGCTCCTGTCTCGGTCGCGATGCGCTTGATGCCCTCCTGCTTGTTGTAGAAGGCCTGGGCGATCGCCGTGTTGGGCTTGTGGCTGCCCGCCGAGCTCAAGCCCTCGTACTTGTAGTAGATGTGAGCCGGGGTATCCAGCGCCTTCTCAAGCCGGTGGGCTCGCACGAGCGGGCTGGGCCGATACTGCGCATAGGCCGCGCGGATGGGCTCGGGAATCTCGATCTCGCGCTCGGTCGCCACCTCCTGCATGATCAGCGCCATCGGGAAGAGCGGCGCGAGGTCGTCCGGAGTAAGCGGCTGGTGCGTGCCCGGGTGGAGCGGCGGCGCTTGCGGAACGGGCAGATCCGCTGAGATGTTGTACCAGGCGCGAGGGATCTTGTCCTCGTCCAGCATGTAACGCGTGCGCTCGACCATCCGACTCCTCCCGCCGGCATCCCGGCGACCTCTAGCTCGTGCCCCCTCCCGCCCCATTCGACGCGGTTGGGGCGCAAAGCCTACGGCTTCCACCATGGCTCCTGCACGGCCAGCCCGCACGTCGGGCCGATGCGTGGCCCGGGATCCCCCGGTCGGGGCGCCGCGGCCGCCGACCGCCGACCGCCGGCCGCTGCGAGACCAGAGAGGCGATCTGCGGATCCGGGTCAAGTCACTCTCCCAGGCGCGCCTCGGTCAGCGCTTCGTAGTGCGTCGGCCCGCGGCCCAGATGGCTCTTGTACAGGACGAGGCTGTCCGCCTGCCATGCCAGCCGCACGTCCCGAGCCAGCTCCATCAGCCGCCGGGCCTTCTCGTCCGACCCCGCCACGCCGTCGGTGCGGGCGAGCGTGAGGTGGGCCTGGAACGGGCGCTCCTCCGCCGGCCAGCCCAGACGCTGCAACTCCCCGTCCAGCAGCCGGGCCAGCGCTCCGAGCTCCGGGGCTCCCGCGCCAATGCCGATCCACAGCACCCGCGGCCGCTGGGGAGTCGGGAATGCCCCTCCGCCGGTGAGCTCGACACGGAACGGAGCCACTCCCTGCGCGGCGGCGGCGACGGCCGTGGAGATCTCCGCCAGGCGCACGTCTGGCGTCGCTCCCAGGAAGCGGAGCGTCAGGTGCAGCCCCTCGACTCTGACCCAGCGCGGCTGGCCCGGGCCTCGTACGTCGATCGAGGCACCGGCCACCTGCTCCATGAGCCGCCCCACTGCCTCGCGAACGTCGTCGGCGACGGGAACCGCCACGAAGAGCCGGCTCGTGCCCGGAGGGTCGTCCGCAGGCCGCACGAAGGCTCGGCGTCCGCCGTCAGCCGGTCTCCGTCCGTAGCTCATCGGGCCGGCTGCGGGTCAGTCGTTGTAGAGACGCTCTTCGATCAGCTTCTCCTGGACCGTCCGACCGTTCGGATCGAAGCAGGAGTACTCGAAGTGCTTCTCGAACTCGAGATCGATGTTGTCCTGGCCGCCGCGGTTCTTCTCGACGGAGACGATCACCCACTCCCGGAAACGCTGGGCCTGGTACGGGTTGAACTCGATGTTAACCTTGGCGACGATGTGGTACTTCTCGTTGATGATCAGGATGATGTCGGCCTCGTAGTTGATGGCCGACGAGCCGCGGAGGTGGTGGTTGCGNNAGTTGCGCAGCCGCTGTGCCTTCAGGCCCTCTTTGTCGGCGGCCACGATCGAGATCATCGCGACCTGCTCGGTGAGGGCGATGTCCTTGAGGCCGTTGACGATGTACGTGACCTTCTCGGCCTCGGTGTTCGGCTCCGGATACATGGGGACCTTTTGCATGTAGTCGATCACCACCAGCAGCCGTCGGTCGCCCGAGAGCGCGCGATGCTGCTGGATGAGCTTGCGCAGGTTGTCGATCGTGCTGGCAGTCTGGCTGCCGCGCATCAGGAAGAGGCTCTGGCCGTACCGGGCGATCCGATCCAGGCTTGGGCGCAGCTTCTGGTTCGCGGTCAGGCCCGCCCCGCCGGCACCCTCGGCCATCCACGAGGCCATGATCTCCTTGCGAACGTCCTGGATCTTGATCGCGCCCGTCTTTTGAGGGAGATGGACCAGGGCGGACTCGAGGGCGATGAGCCGGTTGAGCAGGTACTGCTCCTCGTGCTCGAAGCAGACGTACAGGACGTTGGCCTGGCCGCTGGACGCGACGTTGCGCGCCATCTGGAGAGCCATGGTCGTCTTGCCCGTGCCCTGGGCCCCACCGATCAGCAGCAGCTCGCCGGCGCGAAGGCCCCCTCCAATCGTCTTGTCGAGCAGGCCGAAGCCCAAGGGGACCGGCTGGTACTCGCCGAACTTCCCGCTCGCCAGGTTGTCGTTGAGGTCCACGAGCACGTCCAGCGCCGAGCGCGGGACCATGCTGCCGTGGTCGGTGTCAAGCCGCCAGGTGCGTTGCGGAGGTGCGTCCGTGCCTGCCGGGCGATCCGTCGCCGTCACGATTGCCTCCAGCGAGCTGTTGCTTCGAATGCCAGTCGATTCATCCTACCAGGGACCCTGCCGTGCAAGTACCTACTCGGAGTCCACACGGACGCTCCCGGGGCAGCTGCAACCGCCCATCAACCCATCTCTAGCGGAGTTTGAGGCCCGCAACCTCGTCCCAGTATCGCGCAATGGTCCTGATACCGGTCTCGAAGTTGGACATCCACATCCACTCGTTCGGAGCGTGAAACTGCCCGTCCGCAGGGGCGAAGCCGAGCAACACGGTGGACAAGCCCAGGATCGACTCGAAGCTGGCGCAAACAGGCACGGAACCTCCGTCGCGGATGTACAGCGGCACCACTCCAAAGGTCGACTCGATCGCCCGCGCCGCTGCCTGCGTCGCCGGGTGGTCGATCGGTGTCAGGCTCGGCCGGCCGTCGCCCAGCCGCTGGAACGAGTAGCGGATCGACTTTGACGCGAGCTGGGCGATGTATGCCGCGATGAGCTCGAAGATCCGCTCCGGTTCCTGGTTCGCCACGAGCCGACAGCTGATCTTGGCGTGGGCATGAGCGGGAATGATCGTCTTGGCTCCCTCGCCCTCGAAGCCGCCCCAGATCCCGTTGACATCGAGAGTGGGACGCGCGCCGATCTGCTCCAGGATCGTGAAGCCCGGCTCGCCGAAGAAGGCTGGAACGCCGATTCCCTCGCGATAGGCCTCTTGATCCCACGGGAGCGCCGCGAATGCCCGGCGATCGAGCTCGGTCAGGTCGGCCACGTCGTCGTAGAAGCCCGGCACCTTCACGCGTCCGTCGGGCCCTTTGAGGGCCGCCACGATCGCGCACAGGGCGTTGGCCGGATTGTCGACCGCGCCGCCGTACACGCCCGAGTGCAGGTCGATGCGGCTGCCTGTGACGTCGAGCTGGAAGTATACGAGGCCGCGCAGCCCAATCGTGATGGCCGGCAGGTTGCCCTCGAAGAAGCTCGTGTCCGAGATCACGGCGAAGTCGGCCCGGAGGCGTTCGCGATTCGCCTCCAGCCAGGCGTCCAGGTGGACGGAGCTCGACTCCTCCTCGCCTTCGAACACGAACTTCAGGTTGACAGGCAGGGACTTACGCGTCGCCAGGAGCGCCTCGATGGCCCGGGCATGCATAGCCACGTGGCATTTGCAGTCGGAGGAGCCGCGGGCCAGCATGCGGCCCTCCTTCACGACCGGGACGAAGGGCGGGGAATCCCACAGGTCCACCGGATCGACCGGCTGGACGTCGTAGTGGGCATAGAGCAGGACGGTGGGTCTCCCGGCGGCGTGCAGCCAGTCGGCGTAGACCACCGGGTGGCCGCCGGTCTCGCAGACCTCGACGTGCTCCATGCCGATCTCGCGCAGGTCTGCGGCGATGAACTCGGCCGCGGCGCGGCAGTCGGGGGCATGAGCCGGAATGCCGGAGATGCTCGGAATGCGCAGCAAGGCCTTGTACGACTCAAGCCGTCGATCGGCGGTCCTGGCCAGGTATTCCTCGAGGACGTCGTCGCGAACGATCGGATGCGCAGATGCGTCGGCCATTGGAGCTCTCCCGCTGCGGCAGATGCGGCCTACGCGGCCACCGAGGCGATTCTAGCCACGGCCGCCCGCAGGCTTCTGCGGCGAAATGCAGAGCCGGACGGCCTTTCGGCCGCCCGGCTGTCCTGTTGGCGCTATCCCTCTCAGGAGGGGCTGGGGCTGGGAGCGGTCGTCGGGGGTGGCCCGCTCGGCGTCGGGTCGCTGAAGGTGACGCCCGGCGTCGGCACCAGGCTGATGCCGTGCAGGTTCTCCTTTGGCGGCAGGTCGCTGAACAGCTTCTCGAATGCCTCGGCCTCGACCGTCTCTTCGGCGATGAGCTTGTCGGCGAGGGCCAGCAGCCTCACCTTGTTCTCGGTCAGGACCTGAGTAGCCCGAACGTAGCCGTTCTCGATGAGCGCCCGGACCTCCTCGTCGATGAGCTTGGCCACGTCGTCGGAGTAGTTGCGCTGCTCGCCGATCTCGCGCCCCAGGAAGATCATCTCGTCGCGCTTGCCGAATGCCAGCGGACCGAGCTTGTCGCTCATGCCCCATTCGGTGACCATCCGGCGCGCCAGGTCGGTAGCCTTTTCGATGTCGTTGCTGGCCCCGGTCGTGGTGTCGCCGAAGACGAGGCGCTCGGCGGCATTGCCACCGAGCAGGCCGGCGATCTTGTCCTCGAACTCTGTCTTGGATTGGAGGTAGCGGTCCTCGACGGGCAGGGCCATGGTGTAGCCGAGGGCCATGCCGCGGCTGATGATCGTGACCTTGCTCACCGGATCGCACTTGGGCAGGACGCGCTGGACGACGGCGTGGCCGCCTTCGTGGATGGCGATGATCCGCTTTTCAGCGTCGGAGATGATGCGGCTCTTGCGCTCGGGGCCGGCCACGATCCGCTCCAGGGCCTCGTTGAACTCGGGCATGCTGATGGTCTTGCGATTGCGCCGGGCGGCCAGAATGGCGGCCTCGTTGACGAGATTGGCCAGGTCGGCGCCCGAGAACCCGGGCGACTGGCGGGCCAGGTTCTCGGGATCCACGGTCTTGTCCAACGGCTTGCCCTTGGTGTGGACCTTGAGGATGGCCACGCGGCCCCGCAGGTCCGGCCGGTCGAGGATGACCTGGCGGTCGAAGCGACCGGGGCGAAGGAGCGCCGGATCGAGGACGTCCGGTCGGTTGGTGGCAGCGACCACGATCACGTTGGTATTCGTGTCGAAGCCGTCCATCTCGACGAGAATCTGATTCAAAGTCTGCTCGCGCTCGTCGTGAGAGCCGCCCAGCCCGGCGCCGCGCTGGCGCCCGACGGCATCGATTTCATCCACGAAGACGATGCAGGGCGAATTGCGCTTGGCCTGGTCGAACAGGTCGCGGACGCGGCTGGCGCCCACGCCGACGAACATCTCGACGAACTCGGACCCGGAGATGGAGAAGAAGGGCACGCCCGCCTCGCCGGCCACTGCCCGGGCAAGCAGTGTCTTGCCGGTTCCAGGAGGCCCGACGAGAAGAACGCCGCGCGGAATGCGCGCTCCGAGGGAGTTGAACTTCTCGGGGTACTTGAGAAACTCGACGACCTCCTGGAGGTCCGCTTTTGCCTCATCGACGCCTGCCACGTCGGCGAAGGTGACTACAGTCTTGTTCCCCAGGAACATCCGCGCCCGGCTCTTGCCGAAGCTCATGGCCTGGTTGTTGGTGCCCTGGGCCTGGCGCATGAAGAAGACGATGAACAGGACAATCACCACGACCGGGAGCAGCGTCGAAAACAGGAGGACGATCCAGCCCGTGTCGGCCGGCTTCGTGACCGAGTAGTTCACCGGGGTCGTGATGCCGCCAGCCTTCAGCCAGCTCTGGATTTCGTCGTATTCCCCGTCCAGCGGAGAATCGGACTGGACCGTGTAGCTCGAACTGTTCTTGTCCGTTACGGTCAGCGTCGTGCCATCCAGTACGACCTTGGTGACGTTCCCTGACTGAACGTCGGACTGGAAGTCCGAGTAAGCCTTGGTGTTGGGCTGGGTCGGCTGGATCAGGATGTAGAGCAGCAGGACGGTCGCCGCGACCAGGACGGCCATGACAATCCCGTTGCGCAGGAAACCTCTGTTCAAGGTGTAACGGAGCCTCCGGATCTGGCGACCGGTTCGGCCGGTCGGCCGAGGCAGTATACGCCCGAGGACTTCTCGGCCTGCACGATCGGGCAGTCAGGCAGGCTGGTTACGCGAACGGTCGCGGGCTGCGCGACGACGCTACACGAACAAGACTCCACAGGCTGTCCAGACGTTCGGCAGAACGGCGCCCCCATTGCCGGCGTCCCGGCAGGCGAGCGGTCCTGCCCCGGAGATGGGGCGACCCGGGCCACGGCCCGGGTCGCCCTGAGATTCGTTGGTAGCGGAGACTGGATTTGAACCAGTGACCAAGGGCTTATGAGTCCCCTGCTCTACCACTGAGCTACTCCGCCGTGGCGCGGCGGTAGTGTAACGGATGGGCTCGGACGCGGCGAAGGCAGCGGGCGCTCCGCCTCCGCTGACATAACTCCTCGTTG
>PLOC01000029.1 GCA_003141955.1 Chloroflexota bacterium | reverse complement strand
TCAGTGCTCATCTTTCCTCCGGTGCAATCGCCGCGCGTTCGCATGTCGAAGAATCCCAGTCTGTCTGCTCGGTGATATCGGACTGCCTGGGGCGCGCACCTCTGGCCTCAGGAAGGCGCCCTGCCTCGCGCAACGCACGCCGGAGCAGAAACTCCATCTGCCCGTTGAGGCTGCGAAGGTCGTCGCCCGCCCAGGCGCGGAGAGCCTCCATCGTCGCGGGATCGAGCCGCAGCAGAAACGACTTGCGCTCCATCGTCAAGTCCCCGCGCCCTGCTACTGGTACAGGGTTCCTGTGTTCACCACCGGCTGCGCGTCGTGCTCGCTGCAGAGCACGACCAGGAGGTTGCTGACCATGGTCGCCTTGCGGTCCTCGTCGAGGGCGACGATGTTCTTCGCAGAGAGCTGGTCGAGCGCCATCTCGACCATGCTCACGGCACCTTCGACGATCCGGGTGCGAGCATCGATGACCGCGCTCGCCTGCTGACGCCGCAGCATCGCGTTGGCGATCTCGGGGGCATAGGCGAGGTGACTGATGCGAGTGTCCATCACCTCGATGCCGGCCTTCTGGAGGCGGCCTTGCACCTCCGCCTGCAGCCGCTCGCCAACCTCGTGGGGGTTGCCGCGCAGCGACAGCTCGTCGCGGTGGGGTTCGTACGGGTAGGAGGTGGTGAGGGTGCGGATCGCCGCCTCGGTCTGGACCTTCAGGAACTGCTCGTAGTCGTCGACCTCGAAGAGCGCCTCCGCGGTGTCCGCGACGCGCCACACCACGACTGCCGCAATCTCGATCGGATTGCCGTCGCGGTCATTGACCTTGAGCTTCTGGCTCTCGAAGTTGCGCACCTTGATCGAGATGCGACGACGACGGGTGAACGGGTTGACCCACCAGAAGCCCTGCTGCTTGAGGCTCCCGGAGTAGCGGCCGAACAGCACCATCGCGCGCGCCTCGTTGGGGTTCACTACCGTCAGGCCGGCCCATCCGAGGGCGACGAGCACGGCATACACGACGAGCCCAATTTGGAGATAGACCGGGCCGGTCTCCACCTGGCTACCGATGTTCGCGACGTTGTAGACGATTGCGCCGGCCGGCACCACGGTGGCCACAAGCAACGCGAACAGCACCGGGAATCCATTGAGTGCCCGGCCCTTCCGCTCCTGGATCATATCTGCCTCTATGCTAGCGCTATGATATGGTCACGATAGTATCACACGCCAAAAGGGGAGTCGATACGATCCCAAGGTGGGAGGCAAGATGAACCGCCGCGGAGTCTGCTATGACGTCGGCCACGTCATGGGCATCAACTGGCGCCCGACCTTCGATCGCCACGTAGTCCATCGCGAGCTACAGATCATCCGAGACGATCTCCACTGCAACGCGGTTCGGATCGGCGGTCGTAACCTCAAGCGGGTGGTCACGGCTGCTGAGGACGCGCTCGCCCAGGGTTTGGAGGTGTGGTTCTCGCCGGTGCTCTGGGACAGGAGCCCCGACGAGACGCTCGCCTACATTGTCAACGCGGCAACCGCGGCCGAAAGACTGCGACGACGCTGGCCCGACAAGGTCGTGTTCGTGGTCGGGGGGGNNGGGAGGGGGGGGAGTTGACGCTCTTCATGCGGGGGATCGTCCCGGGAAAGAGCCTGCTCGATCGGATCAAGAACCCCGGCTTCTGGGAGAACGCCAAGGCTGGGAAGCACAACGCGCCGCTCAACGCCTTCCTCGCCAGGACGGTCGAAGCCGTGCGGAGCGTCTACCACGGTCCTCTCAGCTATGCCTCGCTCATCTAGGAAGCGGTTGACTGGAGGCCCCTTGACATCGTCGGCGTCGACCATTACCGGGTAGGCCCGGTCAAGGATCGCTACGTCGAGATGGTCGAGCCGCCATTCGCTACGGGCAAGCCGGTCGTCAACACTGAGTTTGGGATGGGCACTTACCAGGGGGCCGAGAAGAAGGGCCTCGCGCTGAGTCTCGGCGGCATGGTCGACGGTAAGAGGTTGTTCGCACACTCTCTGCCGCTCGTTGGCCGGTTCGTACGCCCCAGACTGACCGGCGTCTTCGTTCGCGACGAGGAACTCCAGGCTCGAGAGCTTGCCGAGACACTCGCCATTCTCGATGCGACCGGGGTCGATGGGGCGTTCGTCGGTACCTTCCTATCCGCGATCAATCCCTACGACGAGGACCCTCGCTACGATCTCGATATGGCTGCCTCGACCTTGGTCAAGACGCTTGCCGGGGGCAGGCGCGGTAACACCTATCCCGACATGACCTGGGAACCGAAAGAATCCTTCCGGGCCGTGGCCGACTACTACGGGCGCACGCTAGCCGCAGACCTCGGGCCGCAAATGGCATCGGCAAAGTGAGGAAGGGGGTCGCGCCGACACGCTGTCGCGGCAGGGTCTCGGCGATCTCCCCCGCCTGACTGCCAAGTCCGCTCCTGCTTCTCCCGTTGGCTCAGCAGACGACGGGCGTCCAGCCGGGGCGCGGCGGCGGTTGCCTGGCCAGGACAGCGTCAGCGGCGCGTCCTTGCGATCGGGAAGATCCGGACGGCTATGCCAGCTGGTGGAGCAGCACGACACCGATCAGGACCCCCACCACAGCCGTCGCGGCCGCGGCTCGCGGTCCGGCGGCGATCTTGGCGACGGCGGCGAAGGCGGTGACGATCACCGCCGCAGTGAGGCGCACGGCGAGCGGGGAGGCGATGTGGGGCTGCGCGTAACGGGAGACGATGATGCCAACCGCCACTATCGCGACGATGAGCACAAGGGAGACGAACCAGAGCCTCCTGCCAACAGGGCGCGTGGGCGTTGTCATGGGAACACGACTTTCGAGGTAAGCATCGCACCTCGCGGGTCGCCGGCAAAGGACGTGTCGTCATGCGGTGGCGGTCGCTGCTGATACAACGGGAGAAGCAGGAGTCGGCTAGCTTCTTATCTCGGCCTCAAGTCCTCTCGCCCCGACCACTTACGGGTATTCGCAGCTCAGCCGGCAGCACCGCCGCCAACCGGCGTGGGTCTGCCTCGGCGCTGTGGCCGACCCTACGGCTGATACAGCTCGGCAGAGGCGAGGAAGCCGTCGTTGACCGTCGAGTCATTGGCTCCTCCGGCGAAGAGGACGCGGCCGTCGGAGAGCAGGGTGGCCGTGGGGACCCCCCGGGTAGTGGTCATCGAGCCGGTCGCGGTGAAGGCCCCCGTCTCGGGGTCATACAGCTCGGCTGAGGTTGTGAGCACCTCTCCTTGACCCTGACCGGAAGAGCCTCCGGCAACCAGGACGCGGCCGTCGGAGAGCAGTGTGGCGACTGGATCGCTGCGAGAGGCAATCATGGAGCCGGTCTGGCTGAACTTGCCGGTGGACGGGTCGTACAACTCGGCTGAAGCGAGGACAGGGAAGAACGCCCCGGCCCCGCCGAGACTTCCGCCATTGCCTCCGGCGACCAGGACGAGCCCATTGGAGAGCAACGTGGCGCTGTGCTCGAAGCGAGCGACAGCCATCGAGCCGGTCAAGGTGAACTTGCCGGTGGCCGGGTCGAACAGCTCGGCTGAGGCAAGGGCTTCCCCGCCGTCGTAGCTCGCGCCTCCGGCGATCAGGACGCGGCCGTCTGGGAGCATGGTTGCCGTGAAGGACATCCGGGGAGTCGTGAACGAGCCGGTCATGGTGAACTTGCCGGCCGCCGGATCGTACAGCTCGGCCGAGGCTACAGGCCCGGTGTCGCCCTCGCCGCCGGCGATAAGTACACGTCCGTCGTGCAGCAAGGTTGCTGTCTGATCGTACCGAGGGAAGTTCATAGAACCGGTCGCCTTGAAGGTCCCCGTCGCCGGGTCATACAACTCGGCTGACGCGAGATCGGCTGTGCCGGCATCCGTGCCACCGACGATGAGGACGCGGCCGTCGGGCAGCAGAGTAGCGGTCATGTCCGCGCGAACGGTGGTCATCGAGCCGGTCGGCCTGAAGGTGCCGGTCACCGGGTCGTATAGCTCGGCCGAGGCGCTCTGGACGCAGGCATCGGGTCCGCCCGGGTCGGGCCCGAACACGCAGCCTCCGGCGATGAGGACACGACCGTCGAGGAGACGCGTGGCTGTATCGCGGTAGCGTGGGGCAGGCATCGAGCCCGTCAGGCTGAACGTGCCAGCAGACGCGAGGGAGACGTGCGACGTCGGCGCCAGGCTCGGACCGGGCGAGACCGTGGCGTCCGAGCTCCCGGTCGCATCCGCGCTCTGGCTCGGCTCCACTGCACCCGGCTTGGACAGCATCAGAGGCAAGCCAATGGCGCCGGCCGCAAGAACCAGGACCAGGGCGATCGCGGTGAACCGCAGCAGGCCCGGGATTGCCGGGATCCTCCAGCGGGCTCCGAGCGGCCGGTCCGGCAGGCCGGCCATCACCCGGCCGTTGAACTGCAAGCTTGGTTCGGGCAGGCGATCCTCCCGGACCGCGTCACGAATTCGGTCTTCGAGGTGCATTGTCGTTCTCCAGTTCCGCTCGAAGTCGAGCCAGGGTTCGGTGCAGGCGCGACTTGGCCGTCCCGACCGGGATGCCGAGAGCCTCCGCAACCTGAGGTAGTTCGAGATCGTGGCCGAAGCGCAGGACCAGGAGGGCCTGGTCCTTGGCGTCGAGGCGGGCGATCAATCGCCGCGTCTCGTCGAGGGCTGCCAGCGAGTGTTGCGTGTCGGGCAGCGGCGGCGGCTCCTGCCCGTCGAGGGGCACGAGGTTGCCGTTGCGCCGGCGCCGGTGGTAGTCGATTGCGGCGCTGACCGTCAGTCGCCGAAACCAGCCGCCCCAGCGGTCGGGGTCGCGCAGGGAAGGCAGCTGGCGCCAGGCTCGAACGAACGCTTCCTGCGCGGCGTCCTCGGCGTCCGGCTGGTTGCGCAGGATTGCCAGGCAGAGGCCGATGGCTTCGCGCGACTCGAGATCGACCAGGTCGGCAAACGCGTGGCGATCTCCGTCTCGGGCCGCGGTGACTAGCTCTCTCCGATTCGTCATCACACCTACTGAGACGCAACCCCGACCGCCAAACGTTCCACGTATGTCATGGTCGTGCGGGGTCGGCGAGGGTCGGCGAGGAGTTGGCGGCCGTCGCCGTCAGGCTCGTGAGCCGCTCGGCTGCCGCAGGATGGCCAGCATCCGCTCGTGGAGATGGCCGTTGGAGACGAGGATCGAGTCACCGCCGACGAAGTCCGCGCTCCCATCGGCAGTGGATGCGCGGCCCCCGGCTTCCTGCACGATCAGCGCTCCGGCGGCGATGTCCCACGGCTTCATCCCGAACTCCCAGTACGCGTCCAGCCGTCCGGCACCCACCCAGGCGGCGTCGAGGGCTGCCGCGCCGGCGCGCCGAATCCCCTGCACCAGCAGGTGGATCTCTTCGAATTCCTTGAAGTTGTCGCGCCGCGCGTTCCGCAGGTCGTACGTGAACCCGGTCGCCAGCAGGGCCTCTTGCAGGCTCGTCTCGGCGGACACTCGGATCGGGGCGCCGTTCAGGGTTGCGCCCTTGCCAGCCTCGGCGGCGAACAACTCATCGCGCATCGGGTCGTAGACGACGCCGACGATCGGGCAGTTGTCCAGGGTCAGCGCGATCGACACCGCGAACGTCGGCAGGCCGTGCGCGAAGTTGGTCGTGCCGTCGAGCGGATCCACGAACCAGCGATAGCCGCCGGAGGAGCCGTCTCCGCCGCTCGGGCCGCTCTCCTCCGCCAGAACGGCGTGGTCGGGAAAGCGTGCCCTCAGCGCCGCCAGGATCAGGGCCTCCGAGCGGCGGTCGTAGTCGGTGACGAGATCTGTCGTGCCCTTGTGTTCGATATGCGTCACGCGTCCGAACCCGTCGCGCAGCACGGCTCCCGCCTGGCGGGCGACCTCCTGCACCAGCGTCAGCGTGTCGCTCATGACCCGAAGTATGCGACGCGGCGGCTATCCGCGGCCCATCGTCAGGACCGCGGCGCCGCGGGTCGAGCCGGCGGCCAGCGCCTGGAGCGCTTCGTTGCCGGCCTCGAGCGGGAAGAGATCGGCCGCCGTTCGGATCGGGATGGAGGCGGCCAGCTCCATGAATTCGGCGGCGTCGCGGCGCGTGACGTTGGCGACGCTGCGGAGCTGGCGCTCCCACCACAGCCAGTCGTACGGGAACTCGGGCACGCGGTCCAGGTGGATGGCGTTGACCGCGACGATGCCGCCGCGGTCCACGGCGCGGAGAGCGGCGACGACCACGTCGCCCACCGGGGCCGTGGTGATGGCAGCGTCCAGGGGCGGCGCGGGGTCGTCGTAGCCGCCAACCGATGCCGCGCCCATCTCCAGCGCCCGTCCCCGCTCGGCCTCCGACCGCGCCCGAACGTGGACCTCGCAGCCCCAGTGGCGCGCCACCTGGATGCACAGCAGCGCCGACGCGCCGAAGCCGTAGAGGCCGAGCCGCCCGCCCGGCTCGATGCCGGAGACGCGCAGGGCCCGATAGCCGATGACTCCGCCACACAGCAGGGGAGCGGCGTCCAGGTCGGCGAACCCGTCGGGGATCCGCACGGCGACGTCCGCCCGCACGACCATCGCCTCGGCGAAGCCGCCGTCGCGGTCCCAGCCGGTGAAGGCTGCCGCCTCGCACAGGTTCTCGCGCTCGCTGCGACAGAAGCGGCACGTCCCGTCCGTGCCGAAAAGCCAGTAAGCGCCGGCCCGATCCCCGATCGACCAGCCTGTGACACCCTCGCCGATGGCCGCCACGCGCCCGACCGCCTGATGGCCCGGCACGATCGGCAATCGCCTGGCCGGCAGGTCGCCCTCGACCAGCTGGAGGTCCGTCCGGCAGACCGCGCACGCCGCCACGCGCAGCAGCAGCTCGCCCGGCCCGGGCGCAGGCTCGTCTCGTTCGGTCAGCCGAAGCGGGCCTTCGGCGACTGGTCCCGGCCGCTGGAGTTCGAGCGTTCGCATGGCGTCAGGTTAGCGCGGCTCAGCGGCGCTGCCTCGATCGGCCGAACCACTGCCGTCCCGCCGATGTCCGCTCTCTGCGCTCACCAATGGGACCTCCGCTTTGCGGGCCACCACGCCCCACTCCGACCGGACTGCGGGACGCTGCCCGGGACTCGAGGAGCGCTCTCGCCTCGGCCGCCAGCCGGCGTCCGATCGGGGTCCGCACCAGCCACTCCAGGTAGTCCGGATCTTTCTCGACGATCTGAGCGAGCGACCAACCCGCATAGCGGCCGAAGTCGAGGATGCTGCTCGAGTCGAGCCTGCTCCGCGGCGGCGTCTCGCCGCGGGCCTGTCCGTTGTCGCCATGCGCGTCCGCACGTTCCGCGGTCACGGAGGACGGAGTTGGTCGGCCCCGCTCCGCGTCGTAGGCAGATCGCAGGAGCGGATTCCCAAGCACCGCCCAGGCCGCATTGAAGTCGACCATGCGCCGCAGATCGCCCCCGACGTCGGGGTGGTACTTGCGGGCGAGCGCGTAGTAGGCCGCGCGGATGACTTCGGACTCGGCGCGCGGGTCGACCTGCAGGTTCTTGTAGAGGTCGTCCATGGCCAGAACTCAGCCCCACATGGAGCGAGTGGCAGGCGAGATGACCGAGCCGAGCCCATCGTCTGAGGCGGCCCGCGGCCCGGTCCTCCTCATGGACGACGAGCCCGCCGTTCGTGGCCTCTTCAAGCGGGTGGTGCGCAGCGCTCGACGCGACACCATCGACGCGACCGATGGCATCGGCCGCCCGCCCGGCTCCCCCCGGGCGGAGGTGGACGCCTTCGTCCCAACCGATCGTCCTGGGTCCGCCGCAGCGACCTCGCGGGCGAAGACGGGTCCGGCCTTGCGCGCGACGAGGTCAGCCATCGCGTCCGGCTCCAGGGGTCGCGAGAAGAGGAAGCCCTGGCCGAGCACGCAACCGAGCTCCTGGAGCCGCCGGAGCTCGGCCGGCGTCTCGATCCCTTCGGCCACGGTCGTCAGGCCGAGCGCACGCCCGATTTCGACGATCGCACGGACGACACCGGCTCCCTGACGCGGATCGTCCAGCGGAGTCACGAACGACCGGTCGATCTTGATATGGGTAACGGGGAAACGCTCCAGGTAGGCCAGCGACGAGTATCCGGTCCCAAAGTCGTCGATGGCAACATGAACGCCCAGGCCGCGGATGGCGTGCAGTTGTTCGAGGGCGGCGGCGCTGTTGTGCATCAGCAGGCTCTCGGTGAGCTCGAGAGTAACCCAGCTCGGGGACGCGCCAGCGTGAGCCATGGCCGCCTGAAGAGTCCAGGCGAACCGTGGGTCGGCGAGCTGATGGGCCGAGACGTTGATCGACACGCGGGGCACCCGGCCGGGGGAAAGCTGAGCCCATCTGGCGGCTTCGGTGCACGCGGTCCGAAGGACCCACGTACCGATCTCATCGATCCGCCCCGTCTGCTCGGCGAGGGGGATGAAGACGCTCGGGGCGATCCTTCCGTGGGTCGGATGGTCCCAGCGGATGAGCGCCTCCGCGCCGACGAGGTCGCCGGTCCGCAGGTCAACGATCGGCTGGTAGTTCAGCACGAACTCAGCCCGGTCGATGGCTCGACGCATGTCCGCTTCGAGCTCGAACCGGATCTGAACCGCTTCCTGCATCGCCGGTTCGAAGACGGCGACTCGATCCCCGCCGCTGTTCCGGGCGGCTGACCTCGCCACTTCTGCCCTGCGCAGCAGGCTGCTCGCATCGGCCTCGGTCGGCGCGGTCGTCGAGACGCCCATGCTCGCTGTTAGATCGATCGGGTTGTCGGCGAGGTTGATTGGCTCTCGGAGGGCGGCGAGGATGCGGTCGGCCGCAGCCAGCGCATCCTCTGGCGTCGAGTGACCGTCGAGCAGGACCCCGAACTCGTCCCCGCCGAGGCGGGCACAGGTGTCGGCGGTGCGGACCGAGGCCCGTAGGCGGCGCGCGACCTCCTGGAGGACCAGGTCGCCCACCGTGTGCCCAAGACTCTCGTTCACACGCTTGAAGCCGTCCAGGCCGACCGACAGGACGGTCGTGTGCCGTTGGGCGCGGGCTGCGCTCGCAAGCGCCTGCCCGACCCGGTCGTGGAACAGGGTGCGGTTCGGGAGGTCGGTCAGAAGGTCGTGCAGAGCGATTTGCGTGAGCTGTCGCTCGAGCGTCTTGCGTTCCCGAACGTCGCGCGTGGTAAGGACGATCTGCCCGACGGAGGGGTCATCCAGGCGGTTGGCGGCGATCGTCTCGACCTGACGCCAGACTCCGGTGGCATCCCACAGACGCCACTCGACGGGCTGGGTAACGGATCGCCCGGCG
This sequence comes from Chloroflexota bacterium, assembly GCA_003141955.1. Lineage (GTDB taxonomy): Bacteria > Chloroflexota > Limnocylindria > Limnocylindrales > CSP1-4 > Fen-1039. The sequence goes on along the minus strand of PLOC01000029.1, from coordinate 44,066 downwards.
GCCACATCCGCGATGAAAGCCTGGATTCGCTCCGCGTCGTCGGCGTGAACCAGCCGCGAGATCGGGCGTCCCACCAGCTTGGAACCATCAACCCCGAGGACGCGCCCGACTGCCGGTGCTGCGTCGGTCACGACGCCGTCACGATCGACGAGCACGACGGCATCGGAGCTGTTCGCGGCCAGCGCCCTGAACCGTTCCTCCGACTCCCGCCGTGCCTGTTCCGTCAGCAGACGGCCGTTGTCGCGCAGCACTAGTTCCTGGCGGATCAGCGCCAGCGCCGTCAGCAAGACGGCCCCGTAGAGCACCTCGATGAGCTCGCCCGTGAACTTGCCCAGGGCGAGCGCGATGAGGACCGAGTAGCCGGCCGCGAGCCCGACATATGGCAGGCCAAGAAGCCAGCGGCTCAGGCCCTGCCCGCGGCCATCCGCCGTTGCGCCGGGATGCGCCTGGAAGTATCCCGCGAGGGCAATCAGGAGCGTCGAACTGAGATAGATGACGTCGGGCCAGCGCTCGAGGCCGAATGAGCCGGCGAGTTGCAACTGCCCGTAGCCGACATCGCCAACGAACATGAGCCCGAGACCGCCGACCAGTGCCGTGAGCGCCCTGGCATCGATCTCCGGCGGGTGGCGCAGCGCGGTCGCGGCGACACCGAACAGGAGCACGAGGTCGCCGATCGGGTAGCCGAGTGCCAGCGCCGCGCTCAGGGGGTTCGGGTCGAGGGACTCGAGAATGGGTCGAAAGAGCGTGTGCCAGACGACGATGCCGCCGCCGACGACCACGATCATCGAGTCGATCGTGAGCCTGAGTGTGTCGCGCCTGAATGACGATGCGCGCTGGAACATGAAGAGGGCCACGACGACGATCGGGTAGTAGCTGACGTATGCAACGTCGGCTAACGACGGGGAGGTTGTGCTGCCGCCGCCAAGGTCCAACCAGGCCCATGCCCCGTCGCCCAGGGCGTAGACGAGCGTCGCGACGCCCAGCAGGGTCCAGCCGAGGCGAATCCGCCAGACGTCGGCGCGCAGCGCGGCGCGAAGGACGATCGCCGCAGCCAGCAGGTCGAGGGCGGTCTCGCCGATGTCGGCGACGGCACGCTGTGCGCCGGGACCCCCGAGGCCGACTGTGAGCCAGGCTACCGCGATGCCCCAGCCGCCCACGGCGAAGGCCAGAAGGATTCGATCGAGCGCGACTCCGCGGCCCGTCTCCACGCGAGTCATACCGCGACGACGCGATTGCGGCCGGCTTCCTTAGCCATGAAGAGCCTCGCGTCAGCCAGGCCGAGCAGCGACTCCTGCGTGGGGTCGGTGGGATCGATGACGGCGCACCCGGCGCTCACGGTGGCGCGGAGCAGATGGCCGTCGGCGCCGGGCACCGTGCGAGCCTCGAGCTCTCTGCGGACTTCGTCGGCCAGGCGAGTGGCCTCGATGAGGCCGCAGTCGTCGAGGATGGCGACGAACTCCTCGCCACCGTAGCGCGCCACGATGTCAGCGGAGCGCAGGCGCTTCCGCAGGATCTCGCCGAACAGGCGGAGGGCGGCATCGCCAGCCAGATGCCCGTGGCGACGATTGAAGTCCCCGAAGTGATCGAGATCGAACATGATCGCGGCCAGGTTCGCGGCGGGTCCACGGCGCTTGAAACGGGCGATGGCGAGCTCGAGCGCGGCGTCGAAGTGCCGACGGTTGTAGAGGCCGGTAAGGCCGTCGTGGATCGCAAGTGCCGACACCTCCTCGACGAGGTGGGCGTTTGTTAGTGCCAGCGCAACGTGCGAGCCGAGCAAGGCGAACACCTCGCGCTCGGCTGCCGTGAACGTCACGTCCGTGTCGGCCCGGCCTACCGATATCACACCCAGCACCTTGTCATCGCGGATGAGTGGCACCCCGACCGTCCGGACCGATTCGTAGTGCATGTAGTCTCGCAACGCCGCGTTCGTCTCAGCGCGCGGATGGGGCTCTGTCAAGATCACGGCGCGCTCGCTGATTGCGCGACCCGCCGTCCCGTTGCCCGGCTCGATGATCGCGCCGACGGCGGCTTGCGCGAGTCCGCGGACCGCCTTGACGCGGTATCGGCCATCACTGCGATCCAGCATGGTGATCACCACCGTATCCGAGGGCACGACCGCACCCACGGCGTCGATCAGGGCTGCCACCAGGCGATCGGGCTCTCGGATCGCGTTGACGGCGGCCGCGAACTCCGCAAGCGCCGTGAACAGGCGGGTGCGATCGCGGAGGGCCTCCCGCGCCTGGCTACGTCGCAGGGAGATGGAGAGGCGATCCGCGATGGTCCGGGCGAACTGCATGTCGCTCTCGGTCATCGTTCCGGGCGGCGCCGCCTCGATGTTGAGGACGCCGAGGGTCTCGCCGTCGCCGATAAGCGGGACGGCGACCTCGGACCCCACGCTCTCGTCCCAGGGCACGTAGTCGAGGTCACCCGTGACGTCGGACACGAGCTGGGCACGACCGGTTCGATGCACGCGGCCGACGACGCCTGTGCTGGTGTCCAGGCGCTCGGGCATCGCCCGGTACCCGCGCTGCGCGGCGAGTCGCAGACCGGTCCCGTCGTTCAGGTACAGGGCCAGGAGACGGTAGCCCATCCGCGCCTGCATCTCGCCCAGGACGGCGTCGAGCGCGGACGGGACCCACCCCTGGTCCGCCAGCAGGCGTCCCACGGTCTCGAGCCCGCGCATGGCTTCGTGCCTGCGACGAGCCTCGGTGATGTCGATCCCGGTCGCGATCACGTGGGTGACGGCGCCCTGATCGTCGGTGAGACATGTGTTCTGCCAGCTGATCAGCCGCAATTCACCCGCGACCGTCGTCCACTGGCTCTCGTGGCTGTTGGGGAATGCCCCTGCCTGCAGATTGTCAAACTCCGCCCGCATGGCCTCGATGTCGGCCGACGGGAGCAGCAGGTCCCAGAAGGCGCGACCGAGGATATCAGCGGCGTGATAGCCGCTCAGACGTTCGCAGGCATCGTTGAGGCGCACCACCCGACCCTGCGGGTCGAGGACAATCACCAGCGCCTCGGTCGCGCCCAGGACCGCTTCGACGAACCGCTCGCGCTCGCGCAAGGCCTCTTCGGCCTGCCTGCGGTCGGTGATGTCAACCGAAATGCCGAATGTGCCGATGATCCTTTCGTCTGCGTCGCGCAGGGGCAGCTTGCTCGTCGAAACCCAAGTATCTGGCAGACCGGCCCGTGTCTCCCTTTCTTCAGTGGTGTAGGCATGCCCCGTCCGAATGACCTCCTGCTCATCCTCGTAGGCCTGGTGCGCATGTTCGTCAGTGAAGAAGTCAAAGTCGGTTTTGCCAATCGCCTGCCCAGGATCACTCAAGCCGAGTGCCCTGGCCCCGTTGCTGCTGATCCTGATGAATCGGCTGTCGCGATCCTTGAAGTACACCTGAGCAGGGATGTTCTCCATGAGCATATGCATCAGCACGAGTTCGTGGTGCAGCTCCTCCTCAGCCTTCTTGCGCTCGGTGATGTCGATCCCGGTCGCGATCACGTGGGTGACGGCGCCCTGATCGTCGGTGAGACATGTGTTCTGCCAGCTGATCAGCCGCAATTCACCCGTGCGAGTCAGCCAGTGGTTCTCGAACGAGTTGGGGAAGGTCCCCGCCAGTAGAGCGGCCACCGCGACCCGCACGTCGCCTACCTCGGCAGGCGGGATCAGGTCGTCCCAGACGACACGCCCGACCACCTCTGCATGCGTGTACCCGCTCAGGCGCTCGCAGGCGCTGTTGAAGCGAGTCACCCGACCCTGCGCGTCGAGGACCAGCACGAGCGCTCCGATGACGTCGAGAACCGAGCTGACGAACCGTTCCTCGTCGGCCAGGCTCATCTGCGCCTCGTGGATCGACGTGATGTCGTGGCTCACCGAGACGCTGCCGCGGAGCCGGCCATGGGCCATGATCGGCTCCGCGGCTGAGCCGATCCAGATCTCGTGGCCATCGCGAAGCCGAACAGTGGCGGCTCCGCGCCACGACCGTCCGGCCTTCAGCGCGGCATTTCGTTCAAGCTCGTCGCCGGGTCGCGCCATTGTGAAAGGCAACAGCTCGCCGAACGAGCGGCCGACCGCCTCTCCGGCGGAATAGCCGAACAGGCGCTCCGCGGACGCGGTCCAGTGCGTAATTCGATCAGCCGTGTCGGTCGCGAAGACGGCGTCGGAGATGTGGTCGAGGAGCAGCCGCCGGTCCTCCCAGCCGTCGAGAGCGGCGTCGATGGACGGTCTGCCTCTGCGGGAGCCGTCGGCTATTGATCGCCGCGTCGCCCCAGGCCGCCGTTCCCGACCGCCGGGCCCCGACCCGCGCTCGCCACGGCCCTGTGAACCAGGTTGCGATCGGAGGTTGATCATCTTGGGGTCACAAATGCGCGGGGCTTGCGCCGAGGCCGCGGCAGGCAAGTCAGGCACTGCGGGCCTCCGTCTGCTCGACGTCGCCGAAGGGCGGCGCGGACTCGTCGAGAACCGTCACCAGCTGCTCACGATTGACCATCGCGAACGGGAAGCGGGCGACCATCGCCGCATTGGACAGGCCCCGGACCGTAACCTCTGTGATGGGCAGGAAATGCGGATCGGGGGATTCGAGGAACTGAGTCATGGCTCCGTGGGCGTGGATGTGGAAGTTACCCTCCAGCCTGTAGCCCGGCGTGACGATCGAGACCCTGCGCCGTTGCTTCTGGACGACCGGCGCTCCCGGACGTGGCGCCTGGACGGCCGACCGTTCGGCCATCATCACTATTTGGCTCAAGCGGACCCTCAGCGTGCCCTTCCGCTGATCGAGATCGGGGGCTCCGGCCTTGCCCGGGTGGACGTGCAGGGCATCGCGAATAGCGATGAAGCCCGACTGCATGTTGATCCAGCCTGATAGTCGGTCGAACTGGCCGGTGTGGATCTGTCCGGAGATCTGGAAGCCATTGCCGAAGATCTCGACCTCGACAGCCGGGCCCTCGGCCTCGTCCTCGGCGTCGTCAAGGGCCTCCGGAATTGCTGCGCCGAGCGTTCCCCAGATAGGGTCGAAGCCGGACGCGGCGCCAAAGCCATCGGAGCGTCCGCCGTTGGGGTTGTCGAGGCGGACCAGAGGCGGGCCGACGATCAGCCCGTCCAGGCCGAACTCGGTGTCGGCGTCACGCTCTGGCGTGTCGTTCCCGCGAAGGCCTCCGAAGAACCCGGTTCGTCCAGCCATTTGCGTTGCTGCTAGCCCCCTGTCGCTATGAGGCCTGGGCTTGGGCTCGCGGCCTGCGACCGACCGATCAGGTATCTGCTGGAGAGGGCCGTGTTGAAGCCACGGATCATGGCCGTGCCCCCTGCTGCCCGAGTCGGGCGGCGACGTCCGAGTCCACCAACCGGCTGCGAAGAGCCAGGATTGCCGCAGCGTGGATCTGGCACGCACGAGACCCGGTCACGCCCAGGACCTGGCCGATCTCCTGGAACGTCATCTCGTCCTGGTAGTAGAGGGCGAGGACCATGCGCGTTCGCTGGCCAAGACGGCCGACCTTCTGCACGAGTGAAGCGATGCCGTCGCGGCGGGCGGCTTCCTCGGCCGGGTCCACGGCGTTGGGATCGGGAGAGCTGTCGGCCAGCGTGATCGACTCGTCGTCGCTGTCGCGGGCGTCGTGCTCGTCGAACGAGACCTTCACGACCGAGGCCGCCTGGAGACGCTCGCGGTAGCGGGCCACCGGCAGACCGAGCCGGGCGGCGATCTCAGATTCCGCCGGCGAGCGGCCCAGTTCATGCTGCAGGTCGCGAATGGCGGCCTGGATGGCACGGGCGGCTTCGCGGCCGGCCCGACCGGCCGAGTCAAGGGAACGGACCGCATCGAGGATGGTGCCGCGGATCCGGAGGATGGCATACGACTCGAAGGTGGTCGCGGCCTCGGGTTTGTAGGCGTCTATGGCCCGCAGCAGCCCGAGCGCTCCGGCCTGCATTGCGTCCTCGTGGTCGAAGAGGCCCGGGACTGAGACCCCCAGCCGGCCGACGACGTACTTGACGAGGTGGGCGTAGCGAGCGACCAGCTCGTCGCGGCCCGAGTCGAACTCGGCGCCGGCGTCGCGCTCCGGCGCCGAGTTCCCGCGAAGGCCTCCGAGGAACCCGACTTGCACAGCCATGGCGTTCCTGCTAGCCCCCTATCGCTATGAGGGTTGGGCTAGCAGGGCCGGCGAACCAGATGAGATAGGCGAGGCGCTGTTTCATGCCCGTAGCTTCAACCCTCGGCCGCTGCACCATAAGCGGTGCGCTACGGGGGGAGGTCCGCGTGACCTTGCGCAGGACTTATGGGCTAGTCCAGGGCCACGCCCACTGCCATTGCCGCCAAGGGATCGGCGGCGCGTCTCAAGTGTCGGCAGCCATAGGATGGCCCCGACGCGGCCGGTCGGGGCGTCAGAGTGACTAGGCGACCCCGGCCGCTGCCCACTGCTCGACCCGCTTCGGGCGGCCGAAGAGGTAGCCCTGCCCGAACTCGACCCCGAGCTCGCTCAATGTGCGGGCCTCCCCCTCGGTCTCGATGCCCTCTGCGACAAGGCGGCAGCCCGTCGTCAGCGAGAAGTGGCCTATGCCGACAATCATCGCCTGACGACGGAGGTCGGCGTTCACTCCCCTCACGAGCCCGATGTCAAGCTTAACGAAGTCCGGTCTCAGCTCCACGATGTGACCGAAGTTCGCGACTCCAGCGCCGGCGTCGTCGACGGCGAGACGCACCTGAGTCTCCAGAGATTGAACCGCCTCGCGCAGCGCTCCGTAGTCCGCGATGATCTCGTGCTCGGTGATCTCGAGAACGATCGGGCGGTCACCCTGCCGGATCGCCTCGCCCAGCCGCTCGGGATCCTTCAGCAGGCACGGTGAGGCGTTGAGATCGAGCCACCGGCCGGCCGGCAAACTCTTCGCCGCGGCGACCGAGGCCGCCAATGTGGCTAACTCCAGATCGGGCCCCAGGCCCACCGACCAGGCATCGGCGAAGCAGAGGTCGGGTCGCTGGCCCGAGTCGAAGCGCGTCAGGGCCTCGTAGCCAACGACCTCACGCGACTCGAGATCGACGATCGGCTGGAAGACGGGGTGGAACGAGGCCGCGGCCAGAAGTGACGTGACGGAGCCGCGCAGACTCGTCTGCCGGCGCAGTGCCAGCATCCGTTCCGCCAGGAGCGCACTCGAGGTGCTGCTGAAGGAGGCCAGCGCGGGCATCTCCTCCACCAGCCTGTGCGCGAAGCGCTCGTCCTGTGTGCCGATCAACAGGAAGCCGACGATCTCGTCGCCCCTTGTGATCGGCCCGTAGGCCACCGCCTTCAGGCCGGCCGCCACGAGTTCCGCCGCCCAGCCGCCATCGGCCTGGTCGGCCTCGATGAGTTGGGCCCACGGGCCCGTCCGCAACCGCTCGAGCACGTGGGCGGCCCTGGCGGGCGGCAGGTGGTCGCCCACGGCGGTCGGGAATCCGGCCGGCGCGGCATGCCCGACGATCAGGGCATCGTCGGCCCCGAGATAGGCGTCAACGGCCGCCACGTCGATGGACGGGAGAGTCACCAGCTGATCGCAGATGGCCTGCGCCGCCTGCGACAGTGTCGCGTCGGCGGGCAGGCTGTGGAGACTCTCGGCCACGGCCACGCGGACCAGCGCCTCGAGGGCCACCTCCGCTTGCGCCGTACGCAGCCTGGTGACATCGCGAAGGGTAACCACGGAGCCCGAGATGGCCCTATCCGCGTCCCAGAGCGGCGTGCAGGCAACCTGGAGTGTTATCCCGGTCCCCCTGGACCGGTCCAGGGGGACCTCTCTGATCCACCGCGTTCCGGCGGCAACCGTCCGAGTGATCTCGGCGACGAGGGCGGCCCCCAGAAGATCGGTCAGAATGGGCGGCAGCGCCTGTCGCAGCAGGTTGCCGCGCCCTCGGCCGACGTCATCCGAGAAGGCATCATTGAAGTAGACGATGCGAAGATCTGGGCCGGTTATGACGACACCGTCGATCGATTCCTCGATCACCGACGCCAGGCGATCGAGCTGGCAGCGCGCCTCGGCGTGGGCCAGGGCTTGATGGACGGCCGGAACGAGGGCCTCCAGGCGGCTCTTCGGGACGTAGGCGACCGCGCCGTTCCGCAACGCCGCGACAACGAGATCCTCGCCCAGCGTTCCGGAGATCAGGATGCACGGCACGCTGGCGGCCGACTCATGGGCGATGGCCAGAGCCGCCGCTCCCGAGAAGCCCGGCAGCGTCCAGTCGGCGATGATGAGGTCCGGTCGTGGCGTCAGGGACAGGCGGAGCTCCGCTTCGGTCGCGACGGCCCGCAGCTCGATGGACAGGCCGCCGTCGCGCAGCGCCCGCAGAACGAGCTCGGCGTCGTCCGCCGAGTCCTCAACCAGGAGCACACGGAGCGGCGACGATCCATCGATCATTCGGGCACCTTGTTGAGGAGCAGCCAGTACAGGCCGAGCCTGACCACGGCCTGCGTGAACTGCTGGAAGTCGACCGGCTTGACGATGTAGCTGTTGGCACCGAGGCGGTAGCTCTCGACCAGGTCGCTCTCCTCCTGCGACGAGGTGAGCACCACGATCGGGATGGTCTTCGTCGCTTCCGAGGCCTTCAGACGCCGAAGCACTTCGAGTCCGCCGATCCGCGGGAGCTTGAGATCCAGCAGCACGAGCTTCGGGTAGCCGTCGCGCGGAGCGTTGGCGGGGTCGTCCGGCCGGATGTAGTCGAGCGCCTCGACTCCGTCGCTCACTACCTTGACGCGGTTCGCGAGGTTGTGCTCGCGCAGGGCTCGCAACGTCAGCTCGACGTCGTCCGGGCTGTCCTCCACGAGCAGGACTTCGACCGATTCGACGTTCATGTCAACTCCTTGGTGGGCAGGGAGAATCCGAACGTGGCGCCTTCGCCGGGCGCGCTTTCGGCCCAGACCCGGCCGCCATGGCGGTGCACGATCCGCGCGACGATGGCGAGCCCGATGCCGGTGCCCTCGAACTCGGCCGTCTGGTGCAGGCGCTGGAAGGGCTTGAAAAGGTTGTCGACATAGGCCGGGTCGAAGCCGACGCCGTTGTCTCGGACCGTGTAGCGGCATTCGCCCTCGCGCCGCCGGCAGCGAACCTCGATGCGGGGCCGCTCCACGGGGCGCGTGAACTTGACCGCGTTGTCGATCAGGTTCGTCCAGACCAGGCGCAAGAGACCGGGGTCGCCGGGTGCGCGATGCAGCGACCCGATGTCGAATTCGATGGCCCGTCCGGGCGCGGCGGCGCTGCATTCAGCGGCCACCGAGCGGGCCTGGACCCCCATGTCGACCGGCGTCCACTCCAGGTCCTTGCGCCCTACCCGGGACAACGCGAGCAAGTCGTCGATGAGATGCCCCATCTGCTGCGCATTACGCACGACGACACCCAGCAGGCGCCGCGCTTCGGCATCCAACGCCTCGGCGTGCTCGCGCAGAAGGATCTGGCTGAAGGCGTCGATCGAGCGCAACGGGGCCCGAAGGTCGTGGCTGACCGAGTAGCTGAAGGCCTCCAGCTCGTAATTGGTCGCTTCGAGGGCCGCCGTGCGAGCCTGCACGCGCTCCTCGAGCTCGGCGTTGAGGGTGCGAAGACTTTCCTCCGCACGCTTGCGCTCGCTGATATCGAGCACGAACGCGGCGATCAGCCCGTCAGGGCCCGGGAGGGCCGTGGCCGCGACGATTACCGGGACACGGGCCCCGTCCGCGCGCAGGTACTCCTTCTCGTACGGCGCTGAGGTGCCAGCTGACCGCATCTCGCCGATCGCGTGATCGCTGGTGGGCAGCCATTCAGGAGGCGTGGCCGCCCTCCAGTCGAGCTCGCCGCGCTCGAGTTCCGCTCGTGTGCGCCCGATGAGGTCGAGGAAGTAGTCGTTGGCCTCCAGAATCGCGCCGGTCTGGCGGACGAAGACGTTGCCCATGATGTTGGCGTCGAAGAGCCGCCGCACGCGCTCGTGGGCGACGCGCAGCTCCTCCTTAGCGGCGCGCTGTTCGGTGATGTCCTGGATGTCGCCGTACAGGCGCACCACTCGACCGTCCTCGATCTCCGGGTGCCCACTGGTCCGGACCCAGATCTCTCGCCCGTTGGCGGTGATCAGACGAAGCTCCAGATCGTATGGCCGACCCTCCTCCACAGCCAGCAGGAACGCCTCGTCGATGCGGGCCTGATCCCCTGGCGCGTAGAACTCGATGTCACGCGCTGCGCTGTTGGGGTTGTGTGCGTCGGGGGACACCTCGTGGATCCTGTAGACCTCGTCGGTCCAGGTGACCGTCTTTGACTCGACGTCGTATGCCCAGCCGCCTACTTTGGTGAGTTCCTGGGTCGCGTTGAGGAGCACCTGGCTGTCACGGAGCGCCTGTTCCGCGCGTCGCGCCTCGCTGATGTCGGAGAACGAGATGACCGCGCCCGAAACCTCGTCGCCCAATCCCTCACGGAGCGGCATTGCACTGACGCGCAACCACTTGGTCACCCCGGACGGATGGCGCACGCCCATCACCACGTCGTGCACGGGCTGTCCCGTCGTCCGCGCGATAACCGCCGGGAGATCCTCGCCGCGGACGGGCGTGCCGTCGCTCCAAACCGATTGCCATTCTGGGTCGACCGACGTCTTCCCGGTGAGCTCGTCGACCTCGAGACCGAGGATCGCCCTCGCGACCGGGTTGCTCGCGACGATCCGGCCCTCGGTGTCGTGCACGACGACGCCCTCGGCGAGGCCGTCGAGTACCGCCTCGTGCCAGCGTTCGCTGTGGAGAAGCGCCTCCTGGGTCCGCTCGAGTGTCGAATCGCCGTAGGCCCCCGATGCAGCGGCAGTCCGGTCCGCCCCATCGCCCGCGGATGACGGTCCCGTTGACCTCACTGCGCCGTTGGTCTCGGGCGCGGCCGACCGAGCCGTGAGACTCCGGTGCTGGCTCCCCGAGGCGCGGCCGCCGCTCTCGGCGACTACCTCACCGCTGCGCGAGTCACGGCTGCGGAGGGGAAGGCTTGGAGGACAAACCCGTGGCCGACGCTCGCTCATGAGCCACCAGGAGAAGCCACTCGCTTCGGCCACATGAAGGCGGCGATGTCGGGTGAGTAGACCAGTCCGGAATTACCGTGCACGCATCGGCGACTGATGTCAATGGGGCTGTCAAGTACAAGTATCCGTGAGGCCGGCCGCGGATCATTCCCAACAGAACCGGCAGCCCGGGTCCACGACTGGGAAGGGAAGCGGCGTCTACCTGTCTGCCTTGAGGCTTTTGACGCCGAATGTGGCGTATCATCAATAATGGTGGTTTGGCTCCGCTCTCTCTGCCCGTACGTGGCAAGACAGGACGAGGCCGGGGCTTCGACCGGAAAGGGGGCTGTGTGCCCCGCCATCTGGCTCTCACCGCGATGACCGAACGGCCACGATCGCCGGTGGCTGGTGCCGGGTCGAGGGCACTCACCGGGCCGGCACAACCGTGACGACCTGGGAGCCATTCGCCCGGATCGAACCCGGCATGGCCGGATGAGCTCTGATGGCCCGCCGCGGCTGATCAGGGCGCTGATCGCCGCCGACGACCCAGAGATCTTGGCGGCGTTGTCCGACGCCCTCGGGTCCGACCCGCGGATGACGATCGTCGCCGTGGCCGGCGATGCGGACGCGGCGGCGCGGCTGGCCGCTGCGTATCGGCCCGATGTCACCGTCCTGGACGTCAAGAACCCGGGCGATGGTGCCCGTATCGTCGGCGAGATACGCCAGGCTGCGCCGGAGACACGCGTGGTTGCGCTCGCGGGCGGCGACGATGGTTCATCGGTGACGGCCATGGTGCGTGCGGGTGCTCTTGGCTACGTTGCCAGAGGCGCCCCAATCGCCGAGATACTGGAGACTGTCGACCGTGCGAGTCGCGGTCTGCCCAGCCTGTCGGGCGCGCCGGCGACCTGGGGCTCGCTCGAAGTGGCGGAGCACCTCGGCCACCAGGCGATGGAGGAGGCTCGCGCTCGCACGCTGGCCATGGACATAGACGCGCTTCTGGAGCCCGGCGCGATCCGAGCCGTGTACCAGCCCATCTTCGAGCTCACAACGGGGCGGGTCGTCGGCTACGAGGGGCTCGCGCGCTTCGAGCGCGAGCCGCCGTGGGGGCCTGATGTCTGGCTGGCGGCCGCCGGCGAAGTCGGCCGGCAGGAGCAGATCGAGCTGGCCGCGATAAGGGCCCATCTGGCGCGCTTCGACGAGCTGCCGGCCGACGCCTACCTGGCTCTCAACGTCTCGCCGACGACCGCAATGTCAGAGCAGCTGGCAACCCTCTTGTTCGGCCTCCCGATGGAAAGGCTGGTGCTGGAGATCAGCGAGCACGCACCCGTGGCTGACTACGAAGCGATCCAGGTCGGGCTCGCCGATCTTCGAGCGCGGGGCGCTCGGCTCGCGGTGGACGACGCCGGCGCGGGCCTGGCCAGTCTGCGCCACATCCTTCAGCTGAGCCCGGACATCATCAAGCTCGACATCAGCCTGACGCGTGGGATCGGCGCAGACCGGGCCCGTCGGGCGCTTGCATCGGCGCTGATTGCATTCGCGGGCCAGATGGGCATGGGCGTCGTCGCCGAGGGGATCGAAACAGCCGCCGAGCTCGCAACGCTCCTCGATCTGGGCGTGGGCTACGGTCAGGGCAACATCCTTGGGCGCCCCGGCGAGCCGCCGGGTGCGGGTGCTGCCGCACCGAGGGGCCCCATCGCCGAATTGCAGCGGCCGGACAGGACCGCCGTCGTTCGAGTCGCGATCGTAGACGACCACCCCGTGGTGGCCAGCGCCGTCGCGGCCCTCCTGGCGTCCGAACCGGGGTTGGAGATCGCCGGTGTCGCGCTGGACACCGCGCGCGCCGTCGAGCTGCTGGACCATAGCCAGCCCGATGTCGTCGTTTGCGACACCCAGCTCGGCAACGAGTCCGGCTTCGGCCTCCTCGAGCGTTACCAGAGTGGCCGCCCCGCTTTTGTCATGTACAGCTCGTACGACTATCCCATCTACCATCGAGCGGCATTCGAGGCCGGCGCGGCGGCGTTCGTCTTGAAGATGGCGCAACCGGCAGAGCTCGTTGCGGCGATCATGTCGGCCGCAGCCGGTCAATCCAGCTTCTCGCCGTCGACGATGCGCGCGGTCCATTCGGTGGGCGAGGTTCCGACGGCGCGCGAACTGGCCGTACTCGAACGTTTGGCCCACGGCCAGTCCACCTCGGAGATCGCCGCGGCGCTTGGGATCCGGCCGCGAACCGTCGACGGTCATCTCGGCTCCCTGTTCGACCGAGTCGGCGTCGGAGGCCGGACTGAGCTCGTCCTCCACGCCGTTCGGGAAGGCTGGATACGGCCGAAGCCGACGACGACGGCCGACCCACGAGCGGGGGGCGGACCCCAGCAAGAGTGGCTTGTCGACGCGGCCTCGCTCAGGGCCAGTCGCCGCGCGCGCAGGTTGCCGAGGTGGCGGTCTCGGCGGGCGACCTACCAGCCCAATCGCCGGGATGGATCGGCACCGGCGCTGGCACGCCCCGCCCAGCTCTAGCTGTCGCGACGCTGGCTGCGGCTATGGGCGAGGCCCTGGCTCTGCTCAACGACGACGAAGCTCAGTTCGAGACGGCCCTAGATGCCCTCGTCCGCGGCCTCGAGGCCAGCTTCCGGGAGCCGGGCTGCTAGGCTGAAGCCCCAATACGAAAGGGCGGCGCATGGGCTGGACGGCGAGCGACATCCCCGATCTAGCGGAAAAGACGGCAGTCGTGACCGGCGGAAACGGTGGCCTCGGGTTGGCGACGGTGCGCCAGCTGGCGGCTCACGGGGCGCTCGTCGTCATCGGGGCGCGCAACCTCGAGAAGGCCGAAGTGGCCCGCCAGACTATAGTGGCCTCGGTGCCGGACGCGTACCTGGAGATTCGCCGCCTCGATCTCGGCTCGCTCTCCTCGATCGCCCCATTCGCTCGGGAGGTGGTGGCGGCCTATCCCAGGATCGACATGCTGTTCAACAACGCTGGCCTGATGGCCGTGCCCGAGGGCAGGACCGCCGACGGGTTCGAAACCCAGTTCGGCACGAATCACCTGGGCCATTTCGCGCTGACGATGCGGCTGATGCCCTCGCTCCTGGCCGCGCCTGCCGCGCGCGTCGTCAGCACGACTTCGCTCTACCGCTTCGCTGCCGGCAAGTACGACCTGACGAACACGCACATGGACGGCTGCTACAAGCCCTGGGTCGCCTACGGGATGTCGAAGCGCGCGTGCCTCCAGTTCGCCCTGGAGCTCAACCGCCGGCTCGCCGGCCGGAGCGTGACCGCCTACGCCGCCGACCCCGGTTTCTCGAAGACCGATCTCCAGTCCACGAGCGCCAGAGCCATGACCGGCTGGCGGCAACGGTTCTGGGTCATCACCGCCCCGGTGTTCGCCCAACCCGCCGCGAAAGGCGCCCTCTGCCAGCTTCGGGCCGGCACCGATCCGGCCGCGGTCGGAGGCTCGCTCTACGCACCCCGATGGTTCCACTTCGGTGCGCCGGTGGTGCGCAGGGTCGGACCCAGGATCAACGACCCGGCCCAGCTCGTTGCGCTGTGGGAACTCTCCGAGCGCGAAACCGGGCTGTCGCTCGAGGCTGCTCTGGCGCATTGACGCGCCACCGACTGCCGGAACCGCTGCTAGTTCCCGAGAACCTCGCCAGAGCGAGGCATGCCTGGAAGGCATGTCACGTGGCGATTGCCGCCCTCCTTCTTGGCAAGGTACATGGCGTAGTCTGCGGCCCTGACCAATGTGTCCGCGTCCTCGCCGTTCTCCGGGTAGAAGCTGACGCCGATGCTGACGGTGGCCTTCACTCTGTGTCTATCCAGGGTGAAGGGCCGGGCAATCGCGTGCAGGACCTTGAGGGCGACTGTGTCGGCGTCTGCGCCCTGATGAACCGTTTCCAGGATGATCACGAACTCGTCGCCGCCGATGCGAGCGACCGTGTCGCTCTGACGCACGCTCTTCGTGAGCCTCTGCGCAACGGCACGGAGCAGGAGATCGCCGAACTCGTGTCCGTGCGAGTCGTTGACGTCTTTGAAGCGGTCGATGTCCATGAACAGGACGGCAAAGGCGGTGCCCGATCGTTTGGCACGGGCCAGTAACTGGCCCAGCCTGTCCATCATCAGGAAGCGGTTCGGCAGATCTGTAAGCGCGTCGTGCGTGGCGAGATGCTGGAGGACCACCTCGGCCTGCCTGATCTCGTTGATCTCGCGCGTGATGCCCACCAGACCTACGACATTGCCGGCCTCGTCATGGAGCGGCAGTTTGGTGGTCAGCGTCCAGTTCATCCGGCCGTTGTCCAGCAGGCGTCTCTCGACCAGACCAATGACGGGCCGGCCCGTCTCCATGACCCTGAGGTCGTCGAGTCGGGTTCCCTCGCCGAACGCCTCACCATATAGATCGATGTCCGTCTTGCCAATGAGCTCGGCTGGATCCGAGGAGCCAAGGCTCTGCGCCATCATTCGGCTGACCCGCAGCAGACGGCACTGTCGATCCTTGAAGTAGATGCTGTCCGCCGTGCTCTCCATCAGGGCATGGAACAGGAAGAGATCATTCGGGGGTTTGCGAAGTGACATGCTCACCATCCTCTGGATGCTCGTCCCTTGGCGTCGTGCTGTTTTCGGCGGTCGCGGGCCTGGAGTCAAGTCGTGGCGTCGGCTCGATGCCGGGGCCGAGCTCGGACCCGGGCCGGACTCCTTCGAGGGCGAGCAACCGGCGCTTGATGGCCAGGGCGGCCTGGCGGTCGGCGTATGTCGAGCCGCCGTAGCCGCCGAGCGTGCCGTCTCCGGCGATGACTCGATGGCAGGGAATGAGAATCGGGACGGGGTTGCGGCTCATCGCGCCGCCGACGGCCTGCGCCGCGCCCGGCCGGCCGATTCGTCGGGCCAGCTCGCCGTAGCCGACCGTCTCGCCGAAGTGGAGCCGCGCCGCGCCCGTGAGCACGAGGCGGTCCCAGTCCGAGACGCGCAGGTCGATCGGCATCTCAAACCTGGTGCGCCGGCCGGCGAACCATTCGCCGATCTGGCGCGCCGCCGCGTCCATGGTTGATCGCCACTCGGCGGGAACCTCGCCGTCCTCCGCCGGGAGCACCCGGCCGTGGAGCCGGCGCGCCAGCCCGTCGACGAAATCGGGCGTTTCGGAGCCCAGGTCCACGGCCACGATGCCGGCGCCGGTTGCGGCCACGTGGAGCATGCCCCAGGGCGCCGGGCAGGTGGTGAAGGCGGCGACCGGAGTCGCGGCGAGGGTGGTCATGGGGACAGTCTGATGCCGAGGAGACCGCGATGGAAGGGCCTGGGATGAGGGCGCGTTGCCCGATCCAGACGGCGGGCATATACTCCCGGGGAGTATGCAAGAAGTCCACGCCGCCCCCGCTCCCGCCGCGCCCACGGCCGAGATCCAGCTGCCCATCGAAGGCATGAGCTGCGCCTCGTGCGTCAATCGGATCGAGCGCTACCTGCGCCGAACCCCGGGCGTCGCCGAGGCCAACGTCAACCTCGCGACGGAGGTCGCGACGGTGCGCTACGTGCCGGAGATGGCCGGGCTCGACGAGATCGCGCGGGCGATCGAGGCGGCTGGCTACGAGATCCGCCACCTGCCCGAGCCGAAGGCCGGCGCGGGCAGGTGGGCCACGCTGCTCGACGAGGCGGACGCCGAGGCCGCGGTTCGAGCGCACGAGCAGCGAACGCTCGGCCTGACCGCGGCGGCTTCGCTCGTCGTTGCGGCCCTGGCGATGCTGGTCATGTATCTACCCAACGCGCCCTGGACGATGGAGCAGGCCGCGTGGCTGCTCATCGGCCCCGCAACGGCCGTCCAGTTCCTGGCCGGCCGCCGCTTCTACCGCGCGGCCCTGCGGGCGGCCCGCCACGGAACGACGAGCATGGACACGCTCGTGGTCGTCGGCACCAGCGCGGCGTGGGCGTTCAGCGCGCTGGTGACGGTCGCGCCCGGCCTGCTTCGCTCCGCCGGCATCGAGCCGCAGACCTACTTCGACAGCTCGACCGCGATCATCGGGCTCATCCTGACCGGCCGCTGGCTGGAGGCTCGCGCGAAGGGCCAGACGGTCGGCGCGATCAAGGCGCTCATCGGGCTGCAGGCTCGATCCGCCCGAATCGTCCGGGCCGGGGCCGAGATGGACGTGCCGCTCGAAGAGGTTCGAGTCGGCGATCTCGTACGCGTGCGCCCGGGCGAGCGCGTGCCGGTCGATGGGCGAGTCGTGGACGGCGCCTCCGCGGTCGACGAGGCGATGCTCACCGGCGAGCCGATCCCGGTCGAGAAGGGTCCCGGCTCCGATGTGATCGGCGGGACCATGAACGGCCGGGGGACCTTCCTGTTCCGGGCCACGCGGGTCGGCCGCGACACTGCGCTGGCGCAGATCGTGGACCTCGTTCGCCGGGCGCAGGGGTCCAAGGCGCACATCCAGGGGCTGGCGGACCGGATCGCGGCGGTCTTCGTGCCCTTCGTGCTGGCCGTGGGGGCCGCCACTTTCGCGCTATGGTTCGTCCTGGGCCCGGAGCCTCGGCCAACGCACGCCCTGGTGGCGTTCATCACCGTGGTCGTCATCGCCTGCCCATGCGCCATGGGCCTCGCGACGCCGACGGCGATCATGGTCGGGACCGGCAACGGCGCCGAGGCCGGCATCCTGATCCGGGGCGGCGAGGCTCTCGAGCTGGCCGCCCGGATCGACGCGGTCGTCTTCGACAAGACGGGCACGCTGACTCGCGGCCGGCCTTCGCTGGGAACGGTCGTGGCCGCGCCGGGCTTCGACGCCGACGAGGTCCTGGATCTTGCGGCATCGGTGGAGCGGGGGAGCGAGCATCCGCTGGCGGCCGCCATCCTCGCCGGCGCCGGCGCGCGCGACCTCGGCCGGCGTCCGGTCGCGGACTTCGAGGCAGTCGCCGGGCGCGGCGTGCGCGGCCTGGTGGACGGCCGCCGGGTGCTCGTCGGAACGGCGGCGTTCCTCTCGGCCGCAGGGGTCGAATCCGGCGGGCTCGGCGAGCTCGCATCGGCGACCGACCTGCCCGCGGCTGTTTCCTACGTGGCCGTCGACGGTCGAGCGGCCGGCCTGCTGCCCACCATCGACGAGATCAAGCCCGAAGCCGAAACCGCGGTGCGCGAGCTCCGGGCTTGCGGGATCGAAGTCTGGCTGGTCACCGGCGACCAGGCCGTGACCGCCCGAGCCGTTGCGGCCGCGGTTGGCATCCCGCCCGAACAGGTCATGGCGGAGGTTCTGCCGGCCGGCAAGGCGGCCGCCGTGGCTTCGCTGCAGGCCCGCGGGCTGCGAGTGGCGATGGTCGGCGACGGTATCAACGACGCCCCGGCGCTCGCCCGGGCGGACGTCGGGATCGCCATCGGCACCGGAGCGGACGTGGCCCTGGAGGCCTCCGACATAACGCTCGTCGGCGGCGATCCACGGAGCGTTGCGGCGGCGATCCGGCTCTCGCGCCAGACGCTGCGGGTGATCCGCCAGAACCTGGCCTGGGCGTTCGGCTACAACGTCGTCCTGATCCCCGTGGCAATGGGAGCGCTCTACCCGATCGCGGGCATCACGCTCGACCCGGCCCTGGCGGCCGGAGCAATGGCCCTGTCATCGGTCAGCGTGGTGACGAACTCGCTGCGGCTGCGGCGGTCGACGAAGCGCCCGGCCCGACAGGCCCAACCCGAGGCCGCGGCGGCCACGTAGCCTCGATCCGGCCTCGACCTAGCCGCGACCTAGCCGACGTACGGGCCGATCAGCGCCAGCGCCAGCGCCACGACCGCTCCTGCCAGGACGGCCCGCAGCCCAGACGAATGGCCGAAGCCGTGCTCGGATGCGAGTGGTCCGATCACGATCCCGACCACCGCAACCGGGATCGCCAGCAGCGCCGCAACCACGCCGAGGGGCAGGCTGCGGGACAGCCAGTGGACGGCGATCAGCTGGCGCGAGACGAAAGAGACGGCCATGAGCAGGTCCGCCGCAACCAGGAATCCGGCGACGGCGCCGAGGACCGCCTCCGTCCGCGTCGCGGCGAGGAAGATCGGCAGACCGACCGCCAGGACGCCCAGGGCGAGCAGTGCGGGAACGAGAATCAGCGATCCGTCGATTCCCTGCGGCAGCGCCAGGCGCGGCTCGGGCCGGCTCAGCTGGAAGGCCAAGAGGGTTCCGCCGGACAGGAGCGCCCCAATCGCGCCGGCCTCGAATCCGCGGCGCAGCCACGGCGGTATCAGACGACGGCGCTCCACGCGGCCATCCTACACTGTGGCCCGCGAAGCTCGGCACACGGCCCGGCCCGTGCCGGATCGGCGCTAGATGTGGAAGCGGCGGAACACCGCGACCGCGTTCTGGCCGCCGAACCCGAAGCCGTTGATGATCGCCGTGTCGACCTTCTTGACCCGCTTCACGTTCGGCACGTAGTCCAGGTCGCACTCCGGGTCGGGGTTCTCCTGGTTGATCGTCGGCGGGATCACGCCCTCGCGGATGGCGCCGATTGCCGCCAGCCCGCTCACGGCCCCGGCCGCGCCGAGGAGGTGGCCGACCATCGACTTCGGCGAGCTGATCGCAACCTTGTAGGCGTAGTCGCCGAAGGCCGACTTGATGGCGCGCGTCTCGGTCGCATCGTTGAGCGGCGTGGAGGTTCCGTGGGCGACAATGTAGTCGACTTCATCGGGCGCGACGTCCGAGCGGCGGAGGGCCTTGGTCATTGCAGTAGAGGCGCCACGCCCGGTCGGCTCGGGGGCGCTGATGTGAAAGGCGTCCGCCGTCAGGGCTCCGCCCATGACCTCGCACTGGATCTTGGCCCCGCGGGCCAGGGCATGTTCGGCCGACTCGAGGACGACGACCGCCGCGCCCTCGCCGAAGACGAAGCCGTCGCGATCCTTGTCGAACGGCCGGGAGGCGCGGGTCGGATCGTCGTTGCGGCGCGAGAGCGCGCCCATGTTGCCGAGCGCCGCGAAGGCGATCGGCACGAGGTTCCCCTCCGCGCCGCCGAGGATCACCACGTCGCACTCGCCGGCCTCGATCAGGCGCTGCCCGTCGATGAAGGCGATGACGCTGCTGGCGCAGGCCGCGACCTGGCACATGACGGGGCCCGTGATGCCGTACTTGATCGAGACCTGGCAGGCCGCCATCGAGCCCGAAAGGGCCGGGATTGCGAACGGCGAAACCTGGCCGTTGCCCTTCTCAGCGAGAACCCTGGTGCCCTCGATCACCTGCTCGACCCCGCCCCCGCCGGTGTTCACGATGACCGCAACGCGATCGCGCTGTTCCTGCGTGTAGGTCGAGAAGTCGATCCCGGCGTCCTCGACCGCCTCGGTCGCCGCGCCCATGGCGAAGTGGACGAAGCGGCTCATTCGGCGGGCCATCTTGCGGTCCATGACCGCGGCGGGGTCGAAGCCTTTGACCTCGGCCGCGATGCGCACGTCCAGCCCCGAGGGATCCCAGCACCTGATCGTGTCAACACCCGAGGTGCCGGCGATGAGGTTCTCCCAGTAGGAGCGGGCGGTGATACCGATCGGCGTGACGGCCCCGAGACCGGTTACGACGGCGCGGCGAGCGAGATCCTTGTTGGGCACGACCATCTCCTACGACGTGACAGCTTGCGGGGCGGCTGCCGAAGCTCGTGCGCTGCGGCTCGTCGACCCCCACGGATGAGCACGGGTACCCTTCGGCGGGACGGCGTCCGGGCGGTCGCGAGCGGGATCGTCGCGCGACCTGCTGGAGGGATTGTACCGGCTGGGGCAGGGCGGAGGGCGGCGGAGAGCCCTATCCGCCCTGGCGCATCAGGTCTGTGACCCGGCGCAGGAAGAGGCGAACGGCCTCCCGCTCGCTCTCCGACAGGGGCTCCAGGGCGCGCTCGACCGCCTCGCCGCGCCAGGCGTAGGCTCGCTCGACCTGTTCGAGGGCGGCGTCGTCGAGTCGAACCCGGACGACCCGGCGATCGGAGGGGTCGTGTTCGCGGACGATGTAGTGCGCCGCTTCCAGCTCGTCCACGACCCGGCTTGCCCAGCCGTACGAGATGCCGAGGCCGGAGGCAAGCTGACCGACGGTCCGCTCGCCGTGCTGGTAGACGTGGATGGCCGCTCGAACGGCGTGGGCCGACATCGGCGGCCGGTCGGCGACGGCCACTTCCGAAGCCGGAGCCGGCGAATTGGGTTGGGCGCCTTCGCCCCCGGCCGCTTCCGTGGGCTGATGGCGCGTGGCGTAGGTGACATGCAGGAACTCGACCAACAGCTTGCTTGTCTCGAGGGCCTCGGCCGACATCCGGGTCTTCGGCCGCTCAGCTCTCGTCATCGCGCCCTTGCCAACCATCGCTGGACTATAACATAATGAGGTTACTACTAGTTGCCCGAGACAAGGACTTCACCGTGACCCTGAACCCGATATCCGCCACCGATCCGCGCCGGCGCTGGCTTGGCCTGGCCATGCTCAGCGTGGGCGTGGCCATGATCATCGTCGATGCGACGATCGTGAACGTCGCTGTTCCGTCCATTGCGCGCGACCTTGCGCTATCCGGCACCGGAACCGAGTGGGTCAACACCATCTACGCCCTCGTCTTTGCCGCCTTCCTGGTGACGCTGGGCCGAATCGGCGATCGGATGGGGCGGCGCCGGACGTACGTCGCGGGGCTGATCCTGTTCCTGTTTGCCTCGGCGCTGGCAGGTTTCGCCCAGTCGGGCGAGGAGCTCATCGGGGCGCGCTTCCTGCAGGGTCTCGGTGGCGCGGCGATTCTGCCGGCCACCCAGTCCATCCTGAATAGCAACTTCCGCGGCCGCGATCGGGCCATCGCCTTCGGCATCTGGGGTTCCGTCATCGGCGGCATGGCGGCCGTCGGGCCGCTCCTGGGCGGGTGGCTGACGACGAACCTGTCCTGGCGCTGGGCCTTCTACGTCAACATCCCGTGGGGCCTGCTGGCGATACTCGGCACGCTGGCCTGGATCGACGAGTCCCGCGACGAGAACGCCAGGGCCGGCTTCGACCCCTTCGGCTTCCTGTTCATCACCGTGGGCCTGTCGTCCTTCGTCTTTGCACTGATCGAGGGCTACACGTACGGCTGGACTTCGCCTTCGCAGCCGTTCGGGCTGTTCGGCTGGAGCTGGCCGCTCGACTCGATCTCGATCATCCCGTTCGCCTTCGCGCTGAGTCTCGTGTGCCTGGTGGGCTTCACGGTGGTGGAGATACGGCGCGAGCGCGCCGGCAAGTTCTTCCTCTTCGACTTCGCGCTGTGGCGATATCCGGCGTTCCGGTTCGGCAACATGGCCGGGACGGTCGTCTCTCTGGGCGAGTTCGGCCTTCTGTTCGTGCTGCCGCTCTTCCTGCAGGCCGTCCTGGGGATGTCCGCGTTCGAGGTTGGGCTCCTGCTCATGGCGCTGGCGATGGGGGCGTTCTTCGCCGCGCCGGCCGCCGTGGGGATTGCCCGCCGCTACGGCCCGCGCCGCGTGGTGACGCTCGGCATGGGGCTGGAGGCTGTCGGCATCTTCGCCACGGCGTCGCTCATCTCCCAGGACCTCAACGTCCTGCTGCTGGTTCCGCCGCTCTTCGTGTACGGGCTGGGCGTGGGCTTCGCGACGTCGCAACTGACGAGCGTGGTCCTGTCCGACATCCCGGCGGAGGTTTCCGGCCTGGCCTCGGGCACGAACTCGATGATGCGCCAGATTGGCTCGGCGCTCGGCATCGCGGTCCTGGGCTCGGTGCTGTTCGTGTCCCTGGGCGTCGGCACGGCCAGTCGGCTGGCCCAGGTCCCGGGCATGCCGCCGGTCGCCCAGGCCGCCGTCCGCCAGGCGATCGAGCAATCGGCCGGCCAGGCTCTCATCGGCTTCCGGACCGGGCAGGTGGATCCGTCGATAGCCTCGCAGCTGGGCGGCGGGATCGACGCCCAGCAGCTCGCCGTCTTCGGCAAGCAAGTCGCGCCGCCGATCGAGGATGCCTTCGTACAAGCCGCTCATCTGGCGGGCTACGCGGCAACCGGCTTCGTTCTGCTCGGCCTGCTGTTCTCCCTGCTGCTGCCCAGGACGAAGCCGCAGACGGCGGCCGAGCAAGAGGCGGCCACCGAGTCGGAGAGGGCCGCGAAACGGGCGGCGTCCGGCCCTGCGGTTGCGAGGGCCGGCGGGGGAGCGTCGGGCGGCTAGTCCTTGTGCGGGGGCGTCTCGCGCTCAGTCGCCGGTGTAGCGCCTGAAGATCACCGCCGCGTTGTGGCCGCCGAGGCCGATGTTGTTCGAGAGCGCGTAGCGAAGCGGCTTCTCGACCGTCTCGGTGGCGATGGTGACGTTGCACTCCGGATCGGGCTCGCGGTAGTTGAGCGTGCCCGGGACGGCCTGGTTGTAGATCGAGAGGACTGTCGCTATGCCCTCGAAGGCTCCGGCGGCACCCATCATGTGGCCCGTCATCGACTTGGTGGCGGAGATCAGGACGTTCGGGGTGTGGCTGCCGAACGCCGTCCAGATCGCCTCGCTCTCGCACTTGTCTCCCACCGGCGTGGAGGTGCCGTGGGGGTTGATCATGCCGACCTCGTCGGCCGGCACGCCCCAACGCTCGAGAGCCATCTTCATGGCGCGAGCCGAGCCCTCGCCGCCGTTGGCCGGCGCGATCATGTCGAAGCCGTCGGCCGCCGAGCCGTAGCCCACGATCTCGGCGTAGATGCGCGCGCCGCGAGCCTTGGCCAGCTCGAGATCCTCGAGGATCAGGGCGCCCGCGCCCTCGCCGAGGATGAAGCCATCACGCGTCCGATCGAACGGCCGGCAGGAGGTTTCGATGGACTGACCCGGCAACGGCGTGCCCAGGCCGCGCATGTTGGTGAAGCCGATGTGGACCAGCTCCAGGAGCGGAGATTCGGCCGAGCCCGCGATGACGGCCGTGCAGTCGCCCCGGCGGATCGCCTCGGCGGCCTCGCCGATGGCCGTCGTGCCGGTGGAGCATGCCGAGACGGGGCAGAAGTTGTGGCCTTTCGCGCCGGTCTCGATGGCGATGGTGCCGGAGCAGGCGTCGACCAGGCCGTTCGCGATGAAGAACGGGCTCACCGCGCGCGCGCCCCTTGTGTGCCAGACCTCCTGGTTGGAGATGAACAACGCCTGGCCGCCGCCGCCCGAGCCGTAGATGACGCCGATGTCGTAGCGGTTGGCGTCGCTGATCTCCAGGCCGGCGTCGGCCACTGCCATCCGCGAAGAGGCCACCGCGAAATGAACCGTGGTCTCGGTCCGGCGGGCGTCCTTGAAGTTCCAGAACTTGGTGATGTCGAAGTCATGGACCTCGCCGCCGGCCTTGTGCTCATAGGGAGTGGTGTCGAAGTGGGTTATCTCACCGATCCCGGAGCGGCCGTTGGCCAGGTTCTCCCAGACGGTGTCCAGATCGTTGCCGATCGGGCTCACGACCCCCATTCCGGTGACGACGACTCGTCGGTTGTAGTCAGGCTTGCGCACGGGGGTCAAATCCTCCTGGGGCTCGAATGCGCCGCTGCCGCGGCGACGGGGGCATGGAACGAGAGCGGTTCATGCGTCGAGGAACGGCACGGCGATGCCGCCGGGCGCCGAAGCGTCGTCGGTGGCGAGGGCCGTGGCTTCGGGCGCGAGGCGCTTGATGAGGCCGGTCAGGACCTTGCCGGGCCCGACCTCGACGAAGGTCGTGACGCCGTCGGCGGTCATCCGCTGTACGGCGGAGACCCAGTCGACACCGCGAGTCAGGTGTTCGATCAGCTCCGCCCGAGCGCCGGCTGCCGTCGTGATCGGCCGCGCGTCCGCGTTGGCGAGGAGCGGAACTGCGGGCTCGGCGAAGGCAATCTGCGCCAGGACGCGGGCCATCCCCTCGGCCGCTTCCTTCATCAGCGACGAGTGCGCTGCCACGGACACGGGCAGCACGATCGCCCGCCGAGCGCCGAGGTCCCTGGCGCCGGCAACCGCCGCTTCCACCGCGGCCCTGTCGCCGGAGATGACGATCTGGCCCGGGGAGTTGCGGTTGGCCACGGTGAGGCTGCCGAGTGGCTCGCCGAGAGCGATCAGCTCCGGAAGGCGCGCGTCGTCCAGGCCGATAAGCGCGGCCATGGCACCGCTTCGTCCCCGGCCGGAGGCCTGCATCTGGCGGCCGCGTTCCCTGACCAGCCGCACTGCGTCGCCGAGTGAGATGACGCCCGCGGCGACCAGGGCCGAGTACTGGCCCATCGAATGGCCGGCGCAATAGGCCGGAGTCGGGGCGGCAACGCCGGCCGCCGCCCAGCGCTCGCGCAGGGCGGCCAGGAAGGCGATCGAGGTGGCGACGAGGGCAGGCTGAGCGTTGACCGTGAGGTCGAGCTCCTCGGCCGGGCCATCGAATGCCAGCCGGCTGATCGGCTCACCGAGAGCCCTGTCGGCCTCGGCCATGACGCCGGCCGCGGCCGGCGACGATTCCACCAGGGCCTTGCCCATCCCCACCGACTGGGACCCCTGGCCCGGGAATACAAACGCTATACGGTCCATGAGCCTGTGTCTGGTCTCCTCCGGCCGGCGAACGCGACCTGACGGGGGTGTCGCCGCTCCTGCCGAGCTGGGACTGGATGTGCTGCCGCTGCGAGGGAGGAATTGTGACTCCAGAGTACGGCGGTGTGGGAGGGTCCTGCGGAAATCGTGTGCAGGTTTGCAAGTATCGGGTGGCGGGGCTACCCTGCGCCCGATGCCGCAGTTCCGCCCGAAGCTCCCGAGCCTGGTCCAGCGTCCGCTCGACGTGACGCCCGACGTGACGCCTGGCGCGCCCTCCAACTCGGCCGTTCAGCCCCCCGTGGACTCTCCATCCGCCACGCCTGCCCCGGCCTCGGATCCGCTCGCCGCCACCAGGGCGCCGGCCGAAGAGCAGGCCGGCGCGTCTCCCGGCTCGGCCGGCGCTCCGGCGCGGACGTCTCTCCGGCTGCTGCGTGGATCGCCTCGGCCGTTCCTGCACATGCCGTCGCTATCGGTCCCGAGCCGTGCCGCGGTGGAATCGGCCGCGCGGGAATTGCTCTCGGCGCCCGTCGAGGCGGCTCGTCAGCGAATGCAGAACCCGCGCGAGCTATCCGATCGGATCGCCATGGGCCGGGCGATCTGGCGGGACCTCGTGATCGGCTTTGCCGCCCAGCTGGGCGAGCTGAACCTGGGCTTCACCCAGCTGGCAGCGATGTACGCCCTGGCGGACAGCGGGACGATGACGGTGGCGGACCTCGCGGACTCGCTGGGCCGTTCGCCGTCGGCGGTGAGCCGGATGGTCGACGCGCTGGTGGCGCGGCAGTTGATCGAGCGACAGCAGGATTCGGAGGACCGCCGGCAGCGGACGCTGACCCTCACGGGCCGCGGCCAGGCACTCCTTGGGCTGGTGGATCGGGCGCGCGCGGAGGAGTTCCTCTCGATCGTGCGGCCGCTGCCCACGGCCGAGCGGGCGGTGGTGGCGATGGGAGTCGCAGCGCTCTCGACCCATGCGATGACTCGGCGCGGTCGCCTGATCAAGCAGCAGGCGCGGCGATAGACGACGTCCGAGCGGCCTGCCGGACCGCGTGTGCCCATGGCTCCGAGGCTTCGCCTACTCGGTGTCCAGGAGTTCGCGCACCTTGCGGGCCAGGCGCTCTGGGGTGAACGGCTTGGACAGCAGCTGGATTGGCCTGCCCTCGTCATCTCGGAAGGCTTCGCTCGTACCGGCGTGCCCGGACACGAGCAGCAGCCTGATGCTGGGCCGCATCTCTCGAAGCCGAACGGCCAGCTCCGGGCCGTGCATGCCCGGCATGATGACGTCGCTGACGAGCAGATCTATCGAGGCCGAGGTGGCGGCCAGCTCGAGCGCCTCGGTCGCGCCGGCGGCCTCGAGCACGGCGTAGCCGTTCGAACGAAGACCGAGCACGGCCAGCCGTCGAACGCTCGCGTCGTCCTCGACGACCAGCACGGTTTCGGTGCCGGTTGGCGGAGGCAGCGAGACGCTGGGCTCTCCTGCGGGCCGGTCGACGCCCTCCGCGACAGGCAGGAGGATCGTGACCTCGGTTCCCAGGCCGAGCCCGCTGTGAACCCAGATGTGGCCCCCATTCTGCTCGACGATGCCGTGGCACGTGGCGAGACCCAGGCCCGTGCCCTCGCCCTGGCGTTTGGTAGTGAAGAACGGCTCGAACAGGTGGCTCAACACCTCGTCGCTCATGCCGGTGCCGGTATCGGTCACGGCCAAGGTCACGTATCTGCCCGGGGCCACGTCGGGGTGGACAGAGCGGTACTCCTCGCCAACCAGCAGGTTGGCCGTCTCGATGACGAGCCGGCCGCCGTCGGGCATGGCGTCGCGGGCATTTACGGTCAGGTTGACCAGCAGCTGCTGGACCTGACCCGGGTCGGCCTTGATGATGTCCAGGCCCTCGTCGAGCTCGGCCGTGATCTCGACATCTTCGCCGAGCAGACGGCGCAGCATCTGGATCGATCCGGCAACGACGGCGCTGAGATCGAGGGGCACGGGCTCGATCAGCTGCTTGCGGGCGAATGACAGGAGCTGTCGTGTGAGACTGGCCGCCCGCTCCGCCGCCTGGACGATCTCCCGCACGCCCTCGCGCGCAGGATGACCCTCCGGCAGGTCCATCAGCGTCAGCTCGGCGTTGCCGAGGATGGCGGTGAGCAGATTGTTGAAGTCGTGCGCGACGCCGCCTGCGAGCTGGCCGATGCTCTGCAGCTTCTGGGCCTGGGCCAGCTGCTGCTCCAGGACGCGCCGCTCCGTGACATCCTGCAGCAGCCCGTCGTAGGCGATCAGGGCGCCGTCCGGCGCGTACTGGGGGACCAGCGTGCTGCGAACGAGCCGAACTGCGCCATCCTTGCGCACGATGCGGTGCTCGACCGGCTGGGCCGACCCGTTGCCGACCACGTCGGACACCTGGCCCAGGGCCTTGTCTCTATCCTCCGACACGACCATCTCGATCCACAGGTCGGGATTCGCCTCGAACTCCGCCGCCGAGTAGCCCGTGACGGCGAGGCTGCCGGGGCCGTGGTGAGTCTCGAGGGCGCCGCCCGGCATGACCCGCACCGTGAACATGTAGTCGGTGATCGTTTCGGTGATGCGGCGATAGCGCTCCTCGCTCGCCCTGAGCTCGGCGGTGCGCTGGGCGACTCGGTCCTCCAGCTCGTTGCGAGCTGCCCGAAGCTCCTCGCGTATGGCCGTGTCCTCGATCGAGATGGCGGATTGGCTCGCCATCGCCGAGAGCAGGTCCAGGTCGGCCTGGTCGAACTCCCGGTCTCCCGGCCGATTTACCGCGACGATGAGGCCGAGAGCTCGGTCTCCGAACAGGATCGGGGCGACCATCATCGGACCGTGGCCGAAGGCCCCCCGCCGCTCGTGAACCCGCTGTGACTCTCGCGGGTCGCGAACGCCACCTGGCGAGAGAGTTGCTTCGCGATGGACCATCACCCATCCCCCGAGCCCCTCCATGACCTCGTCGTAGTCGATCAGGGCCAGTTCCTGGTCCCCTCGGCCGCCGAGGTAGTTGCCCGTCACCGCGCGCCTGTCCGAGTCGATCGCGAACAGGTTGACCCGGTCGGCCGGGAGCGCCTCGGCCACGACCTCCACCAGGCGCTGGAGCAGCGTTTCGAGGGTCTCCGCTGCCACCTGCGAACTGCTGATGCGATACAGGGCCTGGGCCTTAGCCAGAGCGGCTTCGGTGGCAAACAGAGCCTGTCGATACCGCGCCTCCGAGGCCCGCAGCGCGCGCTCGGCCTGCTCGCGCTCGTCGAGAGCCGCCGCGCGCTCGTCGATCCCGGCACTCTCGGTCGCGGCCTGGCCAGACGCGTCCTGGTCGGACGTCCCGGATACGCGGTTGTCGCGGCCTGTGTCCATCACCAACCTCTGCGCGCCCGGACGGGTCGGGTGCGGCCGAGGCGACCGCATCTACCCCCCTGCGGCCGCGGTCGCAATGTGCGACGAGTGTAGCGCGACCCCGACCGACAACTCGGACGGGTTCGCGACCACCCAGATGTGTCGATTCACCTCGGAGTCTGTTCAGGATGTCGGTGGATTCGGCTCAGAATCGAGACCGGTGAGTCTGGACCGCCGCCGACGCGAGATGGCGGACGCTCCGATGCAGGGCGATCGTCTCGATGTCGCGCGCAACCGCCGGGAGCAGTGTCCCGTCGGCCGTCGCCCATCGGGCCGCCACGTCCACCGGGGCTTCGTTGTGCAGCACCGCCGCGGCCTGAACGGCGGCGCCCATGCCGACGACCTCTCGGACGTGGGGGACGGCGATCGGTCTGCCGGACAATCGCTGGGCGACGCGCTGCCAGGTGTCGCCGTGTGCGCCACCGCCGACGAGGATGAGCGGCGCCTCCGGATCCACGCCCGATGAGCAGGCCTCGATGGCATCCAGGGCGTCGAGCAGCCCAACGATCGCGCCTTCGTAGGCGGCCATCAGGATGGCCCGCGGATCGGTCGTGTGGCGAAGGCCCAACACCGCGCCCGAGGCGTCGGGCAGGTTGGGGGTGCGCTCGCCGTCGAGATAGGGGAGCACGACCACGCCGGCGCTCGGAGCGACGTTCTCGCGGTCGAGGCTCAGCCACGCGGCCACACGGTCGATGGCTAGGGTGCAGTTCAGAGTGCAGGCCAGCGGCAGGAAACGTCCCGTGGCGTCGGCGAAGCCCGCAACGTCGCCCGACGGATCCGAGGTGCGAGTCTCCGACACGAGGAACACGGTCCCCGACGTGCCGAGGCTGAGCACCGGGACGCCGGGCCGAAGGCCGAGCCCGAGAGCGGCTCCCATGTTGTCGCCGGTGCCCGGGCCGACTGCCGCCCCCGCCGGCAGACCCGATTCCGCGGCCGCGGCGGCCGTCACGACCCCGGCCTGCTCCGTCGGCCGAAGGACGCGGGACAGTCGATCCGCCGTGAGCCCGACAGCCGGGAGGGCGAGGACTTCGGGACTGTATTCGCCCGTCTCAGTCGACCACCACGCCGTTCCGGAGGCGTCGCCGCGATCGGTGACGCCCGCCCCGCAGAGTCTCTCGGTCAGGAAGTCGTGTGGGAGCCGGATCGCTGCGGTCCGGTCGGCGATCCCGGGCTCCCGCCGCCGAAGCCAGGCCCACTTCGAGGCGGTGAACGAAGCCACGGGAACGACGCCCACCCTGGCCGCCCAGCGCGTGGCGCCGCCGAAACTATCGACGAGCGCCGCCGCGTCCGGTGCGGCCCGCGTGTCGTTCCACAGCATCGCCGGGCGGAGCGGCTTGCCGGCCTCGTCCAGGCAGACCAGGCCATGCTGCTGACCGGCCACCGAGATGGCCGCGACCTCGCCCGCGAGGTTCGTCTGGCGCAGGGCGGATAGGAGCGCCTGCCACCAGACGTCCGGGTGTGTCTCGCGGACGCCCTCGCTGCCGTCGACCGAATGCTCGGCGCGCCCGAACCCGACGGTCTCGCCCGTGTCGGCATCGACGACAACGACCTTCGTTGCCTGCGTGGAGCAGTCGACGCCGGCCACCAGAGTCCTCATTGGCGTCTCCTTGTGGCCCGCGATGTCTGTCGTGTGGTTCAGCCGCCGGCCGTCTTGTCGGCCTGGGCCCGCCGTTCCGCTGCCCAGATCTGCTGGTTCACCAGGTTCTCGAGCAGCTCCTGCCGGCCCGACACCGGCCTGGGGTCGATCTCACCGGCGGCGACCCGGCGCTCGAGCTCCTCGAGGCTGACGCCGCCCGACAGGATCGAGGTCCCGAGCTCGCCGGCCCAGCCGGCATAGCGCTCCTCGCGCAGCCGGTCGAGCGTCCCGCGTTGGACCATCGCCGCCGCGACGAGCAGGGCCTGGGCCAGCGTGTCGATGCCGCCGATGTGGCCGTGGAAGAGGTCGGTCCGGGCCATGCTCTGGCGGCGCAGCTTGGCATCGAAGTTGAAGCCGCCCGTGGTGAGGCCGCCGCTACGGAGGATCTCGTAAATCGCCAGTGCGAGCTCGTCGACGGAGTTGGGGAACTGGTCGGTGTCCCAGCCGTTCTGGTAGTCGCCTCGATTGGCATCGATGCTGCCGAGGATGCCGTTCGCGATCGCGTAGGCGATTTCGTGGTGGAAGCTGTGGCCGGAGAGCGTGGCGTGGTTGGCCTCGATGTTCAGCCGGAACTCGTCTGCCAGGCCATGGCGGACGAGGAACCCGTGGACGACCGCGGCGTCGTGGTCGTACTGGTGCTTGGTGGGCTCGTGCGGCTTGGGCTCGATCAGGAGCGTGCCTTTGAAGCCGATGCGGTGCTTGTGCTCGGCGACCAGGCCGAGGAACCGGGCCAGCTGGGTCTGCTCGCGGGCAAGGTCCGTGTTGAGCAGCGTGTCGTAGCCTTCGCGGCCGCCCCACAGGACGTAGTTGGCGCCGTCGAGCCGCTTCGTCGCCTCGAGCACGAGCTTCACCTGCGCCGCCGCGAAGGCGAAGACCTCGGGATCGGGATTTGTGGCGGCGCCGGCCGCATAGCGTGGATGGCCGAAGAGGTTGGCGGTGCCCCACAGCAGGCGCACGCCCGTCCGGGCCATCTGCTCGCCAGCGTACTCGACCATCGCCGCCAGATTCGCCCTCGTCTCCGCGGCCGTCCGGCCTTCCGGCGCGATGTCGCGGTCGTGGAAGCAGTAGTAGGGGACACCGAGCTTGACGATGAACTCGAAGGCGGCGTCGAGCTTGGCCCTCCCGGCGACCAGCGGGTCCAGCCCTTCCTCGAGCCAGGGCCGGTCGAACGTGCCCGAGCCGAACATGTCCAGGCCCGGGGAGGCGAACGAATGCCACAGGCAGACGGCGATCCGGAGGTGGTCCTCCATGCGCTTGCCGAGCACGAGCCTATCGGGCTCGTAGACCTTGTACGTCAGCGGCTCGCTCGACTCGAGGCCGCCGAAGGGGATACGCCCCGCCACCTCCGAGAAGAAGTCCTGAGTCACGGTCTGTCCTCCATGCGCCTGGCCCCTGTCTTCGCGCCAGCGTACCGGGGTGCCGCCCAAGGCGAAGCGTTCGCCTTGCAGTTTGGACCTTGACACGGCCACGAGTGCCGCGCTAACGTGCCGTCGAAGCGCTTCGACTATACGTTTCGACTACGCGCTTCGATGGCAGATGTTACTCCCCGCGCGGATGGCAACTCGACCGGAGTGACGAATGTCCGCACCGACGATGCAAGAGGTCGCCAAGCGGGCGAACGTCGCCCTGAGCACCGTCTCGTATGCGCTGAACGGCACCCGGCCGGTCTCCGAGGAGACGCGCCTGCGGATCTGGCAGGCCATGTCGGAACTCGGCTACCAGCCGCACGCGCTGGCGAGGGGCCTGGCCAGCAAGCGGAGCCACATCATCGCCCTGCTGTTCCCGGCCCTGCCGCGTGGCTTCGGAGCCACCGAGCTCGAATTCGTCACCGGGGCGGCTGAAGCCGCCCAGGGCCGCGGCTACCACTTGGTCCTGTGGCCGACGGAGATCCACGCCGTCAGCGAGTTGCAGCAGCTTGTCCGCCAGAGCCTCGTCGACGGTGTCCTGGTCATGGAGGTCCGCCTGAGGGACGAGAGGATCGAGCTGCTTCAGCAGATCGGCGTCCCGTTCAGCATGATCGGACGGCCGTCCACGGCCTCCGACATGAGCTTTGCTGACATCGATTTCGAGCAGACGACCCGAGATGCGGTCGCCTACCTCGTCCAGCTCGGCCACCGGCAGATCGCCTTCCTGAACCATTCCGAGGAGTTGTTCGACGCCGGGTACGGGCCCTCCGTTCGGGCGGCGGCCGGTTTCGAGCAGGCGGCCAGGGCTGCCGGCCTCACGCCGATCAGCCGCTTCTGCGGCGACACCGCGCTTGCCGGGCAGGAGGTGTTCGAGGAGCTCATCCAGGCGCATCCCGAAGTGACCGCGCTGGCGTCGATGAACGAGCGTGCCACGGTCGGCGTCATGCAGGCGGCCGCCTCGCGCGGCTGGAAGATCCCGGACGACCTCTCGATCGTGTCGCTCGTTTCGTCGGCGAGGGTCGCCGAGATGACGCTGCCGCCCCTGACGGCCCTGACCCCACAAAGCGCCGAACTCGGCCGCCTCGGTGTCGAGACGCTCATCGGTCAGCTCGAGGAAGACCACAACGAACTCGTCCAGCGGCTGCTGCCGTGCCGCCTCGTCATTCGCGGCAGCGCCGGTCCATCTCCAGACATAGCCCGTCGTGCGTTGCTCACCGCCGCCAGCACGGATTGACGGCGGGTCGAGTCCCGGCCGGCCGTCACGGGCGCGATACGCGAATCAATCCGCCAAGCCAATTGGCCTTCAGGAAACGCCGCGACTTCAAGGAGGTGAGAACAGGCACAGGAAATGCCCGACGAGCGCTGTCCGCCACCCAATGGTCGTGGCGCTGGTGCCGTCACAAGAGGACAGCAGAAGAACCGTTCTCGATCGGGCCTACGCTGATCAACCGGTCCACAGGCCCAACACGGAGGAGTAGGGAAACATGCCTGACATCGAACGTCCAGTAACGCGCCGCGAGATCCTCAAGAAGGGAGCGTTGGGCGCAGTCGGCCTGACCGTTCTGCCATCGGTCCTCGCAGCATGCTCTTCCAGCGCCACGCCCAGCCCCGCGCCCACGCCGGTCCCCACGCCGGTCACGCCCGGCGTCACGCCCGGTCCGACAATCGTCCCGACGCCGAACTACGCCGGCCGCACGCTCACAATCTGGGACTATGAATCGGCCGACAGCGCGATGGGCCAGTCCTGGGCCGCTGCGATCGACACATTCAAGTCCACGCACCCTGGCGTCACGGTCACCCACGAGGCGAAGGCGTTCGAGGATATCCAGTCGAACGCATCGATGATCCTCAATTCGAATGCCGCGCCCGACGTCATGGAGTACAACAAAGGCAACGCGACGGCGGGCCTCCTGTCGACCCAGGGATTGCTCACAGACCTCACAAGTGTCGCCACCGCTCGGGGCTGGGACAAGATCCTCACTCCGAGCCTGCAGACCACCTGCATGTACAGCCCCAAGGGGATCATGGGCTCTGGTAAGTGGTACGGCGTAACCACCTATGGTGAGTACGTCATGGTGTACTACAACCAGGACATGTTCACCAAGTACAACATCACCGTTCCGACGACCCTCGCCGCCTTCGAGACGGCGATGGACGTCTTCGTCAAGGCCGGCATCACGCCGGTCGCGACTGGGGGCGCCGAGTACCCAGCCCAGCAGGTCTTCTATCAGCTGGTCCTGAGCCAGGCGAATCGCCAGTGGATCGACGACTATGAGATGTACACGAACCCCGTCGACTTCCACGACACGGCACTGACTTTCGGTGCGACAGAGTTCGCAAAGTGGATGACGAAGGGGTACATGTCCAAGAACGAGGTATCGCTGACTGCCCAGCAGGCGGGCGACGCGTTCGAAGCGGGCAAGGCCCCGATCTTCCCCACCGGCAGCTGGTGGTACGGCTCGTTCATAACCGAGATCACGAAGTTCAAGTGGGGCATCTTCCTCTTCCCCGGTAACACTCTTGCCCCCGGTTCGAGCGGCAACATCTGGGTCATTCCGACCGGTTCGAAGAATGCGGACCTGGCGGAGGACTTCATCGACATCACGCTCACGACACCGATCCAGAACATCATGGGTCGAGCTGGCGGCCTGCCGGTCAACGCGGATCCGACGGCCATATCCGATCCGGCCCTCCAGGCGTTCAACCAGAACTTCCAGACGCTCCTGAAGAACGATGGGCTGGCCTACTATCCCGACTGGCCCGTCGCGGGTTACTACAACGTCCTCGTCTCGAATGTTCAGAACCTGATGAACGGCCAGGACCCCTCCAAGTTCCTTGACGCGATCGGCCAGGCCTACAACGCAGGGAAGCCGTCCCTGTAGTTGGCGCCAGTCTGCCTGTGCGGCTTGAGCTGGTTGTATCTGGGTACATCGATTGGCTGAGCGCCGCCGGACCGCCGGACCTCACTCCGGCCGGCCCCGGCGGCGCTCGCCGAGCCCTTAGAATCGCCGTGCCGGTTGCTGGTGCCGGGGGCCAGCCGGTCGGGTCCGTGCCGGGACGAGTTGAAGCCGTCCATGGGAACGAAAGGAGAGCAGTGGCATGAATCGGCGGTCCTCCCTGGACGGTGGTTATGCGATCTTCATGCTGCCGGGATTGCTGGCCTTCCTGGTGGTGATCGTTGGTCCCTTCCTTGCCACGATCGGCATCAGCTTCACGAAGTGGAACGGCGTTCAACCGCCGACGTGGGTCGGGATAGACAACTACGTCAATCTGCTCAGCGATCCGTACTTCGCGGCATCGTTCCAGAACACCTTCGTTCTGCTCCTCGCCATGGTTGTCATACCGACGGTCCTCGGCTTGCTCCTCGCCGGTCTGCTCTACAGTTTCGTCGGCCGGAGGTTTGGTCCGAGGACTGCCAGCTTCTTCCGCGCAGGCTTCTACCTCCCGCAGGTGATGCCAGTTGCGGTCGCCGGTGTCGTGTGGGGCTGGATCCTCACACCCGACGGTGCCCTGAACTCGATCCTCCAGGGAGTCGGCCTCGGCGTCCTGGCACAGAACTGGCTCGGTAACCCGGACCTCGCTCTCTTCTCGGTGATGGGAATGATGGTCTGGTTCCAGATCGGGTTCCCGCTTGTCATCTTCTTCACGGCGCTCCAGCGCATGGACCAGACCATCATCGAGGCGGCGGCCCTCGATGGAGCATCCGGCTGGCAGACATTCATACACGTGACGATCCACCAGATAAGGCCCGAGATATTCGTGGTCGTCCTCATGACGACCATCGCCACGTTCAAAGTGTTCGCCCAGGTCTTCGTCCTGACCAGGGGCGGACCCGGCACGGCCACATACGTGCCGTCCTACTACACCTACCTGAACTTCTTCCAGAAGGACCTGGTCGGACTGGGGTCCGCAGTGGCCACGGTCGTGACCATGGTCGTCCTGGTGGTTGCCGTCGTCTTCATCAACTTCCAGGCGAGGCGTGACCTTGCGAAGGAGTCCTAGCATGGCCGCCAACATCACCATCACCGAAGAGCGGCCCGTCCCCAGGCGGAGCAGGCCCGGCCGGCGGAGGTCCATTCGCTCACGCGTCTTCGATGTGGTCCAGGCCTACGGCGTTCTCCTGGGGCTTCTTGCGCTTCTCGTCGTGATGTTCGCGCCCTTTGCGATCATCGCCATCAATGCCGTAAAGACCCCGACGGACCTCGCGGCAAACGGCCCATTGTCGTTGCCGCAGAACCCGACCATGGACAACATAGTGACGTTCTGGAATGCAGTGGACTTCGGCGGGGCCCTGCGGAACAGCTTCGTCATCAGCCTGTTGGTGGCGGTGTTCGCGACGATTCTTTCTCTGCTGAACGCCTTTGCGTTGGGCATCGGAAATGTGCGAGGCGCCGTGTGGTTGCTCGTGTTCTTCATGCTGGCTAACATCCTGCCTAATGAGGCCATCGTGTATCCGCTGTACTACATGGCCAAGTTCTTCGGCCTGTACAACACGCAACTGGCGGTGGTCATTATCTTCACTGTGATTCAGAGTGCCTTTGGAACCTACTTCATAGCGTCGGTGATGCGGGCGTTCCCGCGGGAGATCCTGGATGCAGCCAGGGTGGATGGCTGCGGGAAGGTCCAACTTCTGGTCAGGGTGGTCGTCCCGATAATGAGCCCGTCGCTGGCGGTGCTCATGGTGTTCGCGTTCATCTGGACGTGGAACGAGTTCTACCTGCCCATGGTCTTCCTCATTTCCAACTCGCAGTACACGGTGCCGGTGGCGGTCGCTGTGACCCAGGGGCAGCACATGATGAACGAGAGTCAAGTGGCTGCGTCTGCGCTGCTCGGCGTTCTGCCTTGCGTGTTGTTCTTCCTCCTGTTCCAGCGGACTCTGACGAGGGGGATCACGGCAGGGTCCTACAGGTAGGAAGGGGACCTGTGTGTACGACGAGAGACGCCGTGGTCGGCGAGAGATGAGCTCGGGCGGCTCTGGCCTCGGACGGCGGCCCCGGGATGGCGCCTGGTCTGGGGCGAACGTCGATGGCCGGTGTGCGAGGAGCAAGGACTCATGAAGTTCAGGGACGGCTACTGGCTGTTGCGTGACGGCGTGCGCGCGTTTCATCCGGCCGTGGTCCACCGCGTCACCGCCGCCGAGGACACGCTGACCGTGCTTGCGCCCACGGTCGCGCCGCAGGATCGCTCCGAGATGCATGATCTCGTGGCCCTGACGATCGAACTGTCGTCCCCCACGGTCGACGTCATCCGTGTTCGCGTAACGCATCACACCGGCGGGCGAGACAACGGGCCCTTCTTTCCGGTCTTCCCCGGCCGCGCCCCAGACGTCCGTGTGGAGGTCGACGATTCGGTCGCGAGCCTTCAGTCGGGCCGGCTGGCCGCGCACATCCATCGAACGGGCCCCTGGAGCCTTGACTTCGTAGCCGACGGCCGGACCCTCACCACCAGCGACGCGAAGAGCATGGCCGCGATCGAGTGGCCGGGCCACCATGGGCATGGCCGCGGCGGGCATGAGGGTGGACACTTCATGGCCGAGGCTCTTTCGCTCGGCGTCGGGGACCACGTCTACGGCCTGGGCGAACGCTTCGGCCCGTTCGTTAAGAACGGCCAGTCGATCGACATCTGGAACCGCGATGGCGGCACCGGCTCGGAACAGGCCTACAAGAACGTGCCCTTCTACCTGACCGACGCCGGCTACGGTGTCTTCGTCAACGAGCCGGGAAAGGTCGAGTTCGAGGTCGCGACGGAGCGCGTCGACCAGGTCGGCTTCAGCGTCGCGGGCCAATCGCTCGAGTACTTCGTCATCTACGGCCCGAGCCCCAAGGAAGTGCTGGAGAGGTTCACCGGCCTCGTCGGCCGGCCGGCCCTACCGCCGGCCTGGTCGTTCGGGCTGTGGCTCTCGACCTCGTTCACCACCGACTACGACGAGGCGACGGTGGCCCACCTTGTCGACGGCATGGCCGAGCGGGACATCCCCCTGAGCGTCTTCCACTTCGATTCTTTCTGGATGCGCGATTTCCAGTGGGTCGACTTCAGCTGGGACGAGCGGACCTTCCCCGACCCGGCCGGCATGCTCGCCCGACTCCACGAGCGCGGTCTGCGGATCTGCGTCTGGATCAACCCCTACGTGGCCCAGGCTTCGCCACTCTTCGCCGAGGCGGCCGCGGCCGGATACCTGCTCCACCGTCCAAACGGCGATACTTGGCAGAGCGACCAGTGGCAGCCGGGCATGGGCATCGTGGACTTCACCAACCCCGATGTCCGGGCCTGGTATCGCTCGAAGCTCGCCACTCTGCTCGACCAGGGCGTCGACTGCTTCAAGACCGATTTCGGTGAGCGCATTCCGACCGATGTCGTCTGGCACGACGGCTCAGACCCGGAACGGATGCACAACTTCTATCCGTACCTGTACAACGAGACGGTCTTCGAGCTGCTCCGCGAGCGCCGCGGCCAGGGCGAGGCGGTGGTCTTCGCCCGATCTGCGACGGCCTGCAGCTGGCTGTTCCCGGTCCACTGGGGCGGCGACTGCGAGAGCACGTTCCCTTCCATGGCCGACACCCTGCGCGGCGGGCTGTCCCTGGGCTTGTCCGGCTTTGGCTTCTGGAGCCACGATATCGGCGGCTTCGAAGGCACGCCCCCGGCGGCTGTCTACCAGCGCTGGGCCCAGTTCGGTCTGTTGAGCTCGCACAGCCGTCTGCACGGCAGCAATTCATACCGCGTTCCGTGGCTCGTCGACGATCAGTCCGTCGAGGTTGTCAGAGCCTTCGCGCGCTTGAAATGCCGGCTCATGCCCTACTTGTATCGGGCGGCCGTGGAGGCCTCGCGGAGCGGCGTGCCGATGATGCGGGCCATGTTGCTGGAGTTCCCCGACGATCCGACCGCTGCGTTTCTCGACCGCCAGTACATGCTCGGCGAGTCGCTGCTGGTGGCGCCGATCTTTGCCGAGGACGGCCAGGTCACGTACTACGTCCCAGCAGGGCGCTGGACGCACCTCGTCACCGGCGCCACGCTGCGGGGGCCGGGTTGGATCCAGGAGCGCCACGACTTCTCCAGCCTGCCGCTGCTTGTCCGTCCCGGGTCGGTGATCGCCATGGGCGCCCGGAGCGACAGGGCCGACTACGACTTCGCGGACGGCGTGACTCTTCGCGCGTACGAGCTGGTGGAGGGGGTGAAGGTGGCCGTCGCGGTGCCCGACGTGCGCGGCGGAACCGATTCCGCCTTCGAGGTGACCCGGGCCGCCGGCGTCGTGGTCGCGGAGCGTGTGCAGGGGTCAAAGTCGTGGCGGCTCATCCTGGCCAACGCGGGGTCTGCGTTGGGAGTGACGGGCGGCACCGCCGAGAGCACGCTTGAAGGCCTGCTCGTCACGGCCGCCGCCGGCTCGCATCGGATCGAGATCAGGCTCCCCGGCTGACCCTCGTTCACCCACCTGGGGTTCCACAGCACCATGGGACTTACGATAACGACTACGGCAGGGTTGGAGACACGGCGTGCGGTCGGAGATGCACGCAGCGACGCGACTGGCGAAAGGTGAGCAACACGCGATGAAGTTCTCCGATGGCTACTGGCGGATGCGTCCCGGCGTCACGGCCTGGCACCCGGTGGAGGCGTACGACGTCTGTGAGTCGCTGGATGCGCTCACGATCTACGCGCCGACCCGCAAGATCGAGCACCGCGGCCATACGCTTGGCGGCCCGCTGGTGACCATCCGGCTGAGCTCACCGCTGCCGGACGTCGTCGGCGTCCGCCTGACGCACTTCGAGGGCGAGGTCCCACAGAAGCCGGAGTTCTCGCTCGCGACGGCGCCGGGGCCCGTCGTGGTGTCGGCGACCGACGAGGCCGCCGAACTCACCGCGGGCAGCCTCACGGTTCGGGTGGGCCGCGATGGCGAGTGGCGGATCGACTTCGAGGCCGACGGTCGGGTTCTCACCTCGAGCGAACCCAAGGGCATCGGCATCGTCGAGACCGAGGGCCACCACTACATGGTCGAGCAGCTCGGCCTGGGGGTTGGGGAGCGCGTCTACGGGCTCGGCGAGCGCTTCGGGCCGCTGGTGAAGAACGGGCAGTCGGTCGACATCTGGAACCAGGACGGCGGAACGAGCAGCGAGCAGGCTTACAAGAACATACCGTTCTACCTGACCGACCGCGGGTACGGCGTCTTCGTAAGGCACCCCGGCCGGGTCTCCTTCGAGGTCGGCTCGGAGGCCGTCGCCCGCGTTCAGTTCAGCGTTGAGGGGCACGCGCTCGAGTACTACGTCATCTACGGCCCGAGCCCCAAGGAGATCCTCGAGAAATACACCGCCCTGACCGGGAGGCCGGCCCTGCCGCCGGCCTGGTCGTTCGGGCTCTGGCTCAGCACATCCTTCACCACCGCGTACGACGAGCCGACGGTGATGAGCTTCATCCGGGGCATGGCCGAGCGCAATCTCCCGATGAGCGTCTTCCACTTCGATTCGTTCTGGATGCGTGAGTTCAACTGGTGCGACTTCGCCTGGGACCCGCGCACGTTTCCGGATCCGCGGGGCATGCTCGCCCGGCTGAAGGCGGATGGGCTGAGGGTCAGCCTGTGGATCAACCCGTACATCGCCCAGCGCTCGCCGCTCTTCGAAGAGGGGCGCGCCGGCGGCTACCTGCTGAAGCGGCCCAACGGCGATGTCTGGCAGTGGGATCTGTGGCAGCCTGGGATGGGCCTCGTGGACTTCACGAACCCGGAGGCGCGGCGCTGGTACGCGAGCAAGCTCGACGCCCTCCTCGACATGGGTGTCGACTGCTTCAAGACAGATTTCGGCGAACGAATCCCCACCGACGTGGCCTACTTCGACGGCTCCGACCCGGAGCTGATGCACAACTACTACCCGTATCTCTACAACCGGACGGTCTTCGAACTGCTGGAGAAGAGGCGGGGCAAGGGAGAAGCCGTCGTGTTCGCCCGCTCGGCGACCGCCGGGACCCAGCAGTTCCCCGTCCACTGGGGCGGGGATTGCTCTTCGACCTTCGAGTCAATGGCCGAAAGCCTCCGCGGCGGGCTGTCGCTCGGCCTGACGGGCTTCGGCTTCTGGAGCCACGACATCGGCGGCTTCGAGGGCACGCCGCCGGCGTCGGTCTTCAAGCGCTGGATCGCGTTCGGCCTGCTGTCCTCGCACAGCCGGCTCCATGCCAACGAGTCGTACCGGGTGCCGTGGCTGTTCGACGAAGAGGCAGTCGAGGTCATGCGCACGTTCACCAGGCTCAAGAACCGCCTGATGCCGTACCTCTACGGCGCGGCCGTCGAGGCGCACGAGCGTGGCATTCCGACGATGCGGGCGATGTGCCTCGAGTTCCCGGACGACCCGGGCTGCGCATACCTCGACCGCCAGTACATGCTCGGGGGACGCCTCCTTGTCGCTCCCGTGTTCTCGGAATCCGGCACGGTCTCGTACTACGTCCCGGCCGGCAGGTGGACGAACCTGCTCAGCGGCGCCGTCGTCGAAGGGCCGGGCTGGCGCGAGGAGCAGCACCCGTGTTCGAGCCTGCCCTTGCTCGTGCGGCCGAACACGGTCCTGCCGATGGGCCAGTGCGAGACCCGCGCGGACTACGACTTCCCAGCGGGCGTCACGCTGCGGGCGTACGCCATCGAGGACGGGGTCCGGGTGAGAGTGGCTGTGCCCTCACTGGACGGGGGCCCGGGTTCGGCCTTTGAGCTTCGCCGCAAGGGCCGCCGGGTGACGATGACGCCCCATGCGGCTGCGCCGGGCTGGCGCCTGCTCCTGGTCGGAGAGAACGTCGAGTCGGTCAAGGGCGGCACGATCGAGGCCACGCCCGAGGGCGCTCTCGTCCTGCCGGCGGCGCCGGACGCTGTCGTCGAGCTGGCCCTCCATGCCTCTCGCTGAACGCACCCGCCCCTCCGGCTCACTCTCGGCCGCGATGCGAGCCGGGCTCGCCGGCCTGCTCGCCCTCGCCGTCGCCGGCTGCGGCGGGAGTTCTCCAGCGCCGAGCGCAACGCTCACCGCCACTTCGCAGCCCGCCGTCACCGCCGCGGAGCCCACGCAGGAGCCGGCCGGGTTCAGCCCGACCGGCTCGATGACGGACGCTCGCGGCTACCACACCGCGACCCTGCTGCTCAATGGGCTCGTCCTTATCACGGGAGGCTACGGCAACTCGGGCACGAGCCTCGCCTCGGCCGAGTTGTACGACCCCCGGACCGGCGCGTTCAGCCCGACCGGCTTCATGGCGCAGGGTCGCGCCGCTCAAACCGCGACCCTGCTGCCCGACGGCCGGGTTCTCATAACGGGAGGCCTGGACCCTTCCGGTGACATACCGGTCGCCGTGGCCGAGCTGTACGACCCTGCGACCGGCGCGTTCAGCCCGACCGGCTCGATGGTGACCCCGCGCGGCAACCACACCGCCACGCTGCTGCCCGATGGCCGTGTCCTTATCGCCGGAGGCAACGACGGCTCGACGACTCTCGCCTCGGCGGAGCTGTACGACCCGAAGACTGGCAAGTTCACCGCGGCCGGATCGATGACGACCGCTCGCGAGGACCACACCGCCACCCCTCTGCCTGATGGCCTGGTCCTGGTCGCCGGCGGCATGGGCGACCTTACGGCGTCCGCCTCGGCCGAACTGTACGATCCGAAGACCGGCAAGTTCACTGCGACCGGATCGATGACGACCGCCCGCCGTTCGCACTCCGCGACGCTGCTGGCCACCGGACTTGTCCTCATCGCCGGCGGCAAAGACGCCCACTCGAACAGCCTCGCCTCAGCGGAGCTGTACGACCCGAAGACCGGCAAGTTCACCGCGAGCGGCTCGATGGCGACCGCTCGCGCCTGGCACTCAGCCACGCTGCTGACTGATCGCCGCGTCCTCATCGAGGGAGGGAGCGACACGGTCCTTTCGGACGGTCTCGCCTCAGCGGAGCTGTACGACCCCGCAGCCGGCACCTTCAGTGCGACCGGGTCAATGGGCTCCGCCCGCGACTGCCACACCGCCACCCTGCTTTCCGACGGCCGCGTCCTCATCGCCGGAGGACAGGGCAGCTACGGCGGCTTTGACTACTCGGCCTCGGCGGAGCTGTACCAGCCCTGAGGTCGGAGTTCGCCCTGCCGTCACCACCGGCCGCTCGCCCGTGCAGAGGATCTTCGCCGCCGGTTCAGCGCGGAGTGTTGCCGTTGCAGGACGTTGTACTTCCCACGTCACGACGAACTCCGGCGTGGCGTCCCATGCTCGGCCCGATGGGGCGGCTAAGCGTAAGGGGATGCCATGGAGCGGGGGAAAGGCTCAGCCGGGGGTCGAAGTTTGGGGATCGTTCGGTCTAGCTGCGGTTGTATTGATCGCGCTGTCCGCGACGGCGTGCACCGCGGAGTCTCTCAGTCCGTCGCCGATCTCGACCGTGCCGGCAGCACCATCGACGGAGTCGTCGCCGAGCAGCTCGGCGAGTAGCTCAGCGAGCAGTTCGGCCGCGACTTCCACACCGACCCTGCCCGCCCTCTGGACAACGCCGCCGTCCGCGCCGCCGTCGACGCCCACGCCGACGCCGACACCCCCGTACGACCCGACGGCGTCATCCACGCCTCCGCTTCCCAAGGGTCCTCTGCCCAGCCTGAGCCCGGTACCGAGTGGCGCTTGGACCGGCCTCCGCTGGATCGCGATCCCGGGCGGCCACTCGCCGGCCGTCCCGGCTTCGACGACCGTCACCCTGGCAGGTTTCAGCAAGGGCTACCTCGAGTTCATGTGGAACGCCCACAAGCGCACGCTGACGCCGTGGCTCTCGGCCGACGGGCTGACCTGGAAGGCGGGCACCAGGTTCGACCTCAGCATCTGGGCCGCCTCGTTCAAGGAATATGACTCCGAAAAGTGGTCAGACCACGACGAATGCGCGGTGGTGCTCGACAACTTCCAAGAGGATCTGGGTTCCCTGCTTCTCGTCGACCACGTCGTATGTTCCGATGGAAAGTGTGGCTTTAGCTCGATGACTCCCGTCACGACCTGGATATCTCCGGACGGCCTGTCGTGGACGGTGGCGACGGTCCCCAGCACCGTGAACCCCATTCTGATCTCCGGCGGCTCGAGTGGGTTCATCGCCCTGGGTTCCGCCGGCTCGACGGCGACGGTCTGGACATCGCCGGACGGCCGGACGTGGACGCAAGGCGCGCTGCCGGCGGAGGCTCTGGCGGCCGGTGCTCACGTCAGCGATCCCGTCTCGTTCGCCGACGGTTTCGTTCTTCCAGGCGTCGTCAGGCTGAAGAGCGGTCACCGGGACGTGTCCGACGGCTGCCCTGGCGATGTGACGGACCTGAGCTAGATCCCATAGCTTCTT
>PLOC01000023.1 GCA_003141955.1 Chloroflexota bacterium | reverse complement strand
CAGTGAAGGT
The DNA here is from genome assembly GCA_003141955.1 of Chloroflexota bacterium. Lineage (GTDB taxonomy): Bacteria > Chloroflexota > Limnocylindria > Limnocylindrales > CSP1-4 > Fen-1039. The sequence goes on along the minus strand of PLOC01000023.1, from coordinate 3,324 downwards.
GCACGCACTGGCGGCTTCCACCCGTGTCAGGGCGCTGAGGAGCGTGGAACTCGCCTCCACCAATTGGACGCAGGCTGCTGTCGCGGGTTCACCACTGCGCAGCCATCGCGCGGGGCGCACACATCCAAGGAGGTAACCGGCCGCTTGGCCTCTGGTGCGGGCGACCAGCGTTGCCAGAGCGGGAACCGGGGCCGTTAGGGCCGCGTCATAGCTGCGCGAGAGTGGTTCACGCAGCCATGCAGAGGTGAGGAAGATGAGCCAAGCGACCAACCCTATCGCGCGATCCCACGCTATCCAAGAAGGGCTGTGGGGTCTGGCAGCGCTGGTGCTCGTCGGCGCCATCGCGTCGGGCTGCGCGGGCCAGGCCGCGGCCATCGCGGAGGCCACCTCGCAGGCAACCCGCGCTGCGGTCTCGCCCGGCGCGGCCACGCAGGCCGCCGCGGCCATCGACGCCTTCGGCTTCGACTTCTACAAGAGCGAGCTCACGTCCGGTGCCAACGCCGTCGTCTCACCCACCAGCATCGTCCTGGCCCTGTCCATGGCCCAGGCCGGAGCCCGTGGCGAGACGGCCGCGCAGATGGACACCGTCCTTCACGGTGCGGCGGAAACAGGCGGCGGCAACGGGATCAACTCCCTGGACCAGACCCTCGCCGGGTTCTCGGGCACTTTCAAGGATGCCAACGGCACCGATCAGCAGCTGACCCTCCGGATCGCCAACGCCCCGTTTGCCCAGCGCGGCTTGCAGCTGCAGGAGCCCTTCCTGGACACACTCTCCTCGAAGTACGGAGCTGGCCTGCGGCTCGTCGACTTCGAGAACGACCCGACTGGCGCCTGCAGCCTGATCGATGGCTGGGTCAGCGACCAGACCGAGGGGCGGATCCCAAAGCTGCTCGACAGTCTGGACCCGGCGACACGCCTCGTCCTGGTGAACGCCATCTACCTCAAGGCCCCCTGGCAGACACCCTTCGATGAGTCAGGCACCAAGAACGCACCGTTCACCCGCGCCGACGGCTCGCAGGTCAGCGTCCCGACCATGAGCCTCGATCTGTCGGAGGGCAGCTATGCCTCCGGCACCGGCTGGCAGGCCGTCGAGCTCCCATACGCCGGTGGCTCACTCGCCATGACGATAGTCGTCCCCGACGACCTGGCCACCTTCGAAGCCGGCCTCGACGCGGGTCGCTTCTCAGAGATCACGGCCGCCCTCGGACCGGCGGCTGTGGATCTGACGCTCCCCCGCTTCAAGATCGAGACGAAGTCCGACCTCTCGGCCGTGCTGGCGGGGATGGGGATGCCGCTGGCGTTCGATGGCAACCGGGCCGACTTCTCGGGGATCACGACGCAGGAGCAGCTGTACATCTCGAAGGTCGTCCACCAGGCCAACATCTCGGTCGACGAGAAGGGAACGGAAGCCTCCGCCGCGACGGCCGTGGAGATCGTGGCCGGTGTGGCGCCGGCCCACCAGGTGACGCTGCACGTCGACCGACCGTTCATCTTCGCCGTCCGGGACACCGACACCGGGGCGATCCTGTTCCTCGGCCGGGTAGTCGATCCCTCCGCTTAGCGGACTGGCTCGCGCGGACCTCCATGGTGGTTTCATGGTGACGCGCTGAGGGATGGGCGGGCGCCCAAGCTTCTACCCGATCTTCGGGCGGAATGTGAAGTGCTTGCTGTCTTGGTGGGACGGTTCGGGAGTACTCGCACCTGAGGCGATCGGTGAGTGGGGCGTCGTCACCGAGCGGGAGACCTCAGAGGAGCCGCTAGCTCCCCCGCGCTAGGGATGGATTCGGGTACTCCTATCGCGGCGCTGGCCGGCGGGGCATTGTTTCCACTCGCGTCCGCCGTGCTGCCTCGTCTCCGTTGAATTGCATCGTCGTCCTCCTATGCCGGGTTGAGGCCGACATCCCAGTAGCGCTTGCGGCGCACCTCCGGACCGCGCCTCAATCCCGAGGCGACGCGTCCAGTCGCGGTTTCGTCGGCGTGTCGTCGTCCGCCGAGTAACCGCGCATGACGTTGTCGACGACACGCTCGGCGAACGCCTGATTAAGCTCACCGCCGAACATCAGCCGGAAGTAGACGGGGCCAACGAGCAACTCGGTGGCGATGTCGACGTCCGCGTCCGGGCACAGGTCGCCGCGCTCGATCCCTCGGGCGACCATGCGCGCGATCTCGTCGCGCCGCGCCTGGACCACGGTGGCCCGAAAGGGATCTCCGAGCGAGGGGTTGGTCGCGATCTGCGAGAGCAGGGCGCGAAGGACAGGTCCGAAGTCTGATTCGGTCAAGGCTCGCATTGGGTTCATCACTGCGGCGAGCATCTCCTCGCGTGTGTCGCCGGTGTCTTCGATCGCGATGTGAGGCGCGGCGAGATCGGCCAGGAGCGCCTGGGCAAGCTGCTCCTTCGATCGCCAGCGGCGGTAGATCGTCGCCTTGCCAACACCGGCGTGGGCCGCAACGTGCTCGAGTCGCAGGCCGGAGTACCCCTCCTTGATGAGCTGCTCCCGGGCCGCGTCGAGGATTGCGCGATGGCACCTGGTGCTGCGCGGCCGGCCCCTGTGCGCGCCATCGCCCGACAGCGTTGCGACCGTTGCGGTCGAGTTGCGAGACGGAGCGTCTTGATTAATGCCCACCATGAGGATATGATACGGACCGGCTCGTATTAGAGCAAGGAGAAACCAAAATGATCGACAACTGGAGGGCGCTGGACCGGATCGAGGACGTCGAGCGCGAGACACCTTTCTGCATGTGTGGACAGCCAACGTCGGCGGCGGCACGCCCCGACGGGATCTGGCTCGAGTGCGTATCGCTCCGAGCGCCCGATACCAGCCGGATCGGGCGACTCCTGTCCGCGCTCACGCCTGGCGGTCACACCCGCCAGCTGATCGTCGAGATGGTCACGGACGCGGCCTGAATCTGCTCAACCGCTGCGGCAGAGGCCGCGCGATGGCGTGGCGGCTGGCGGCTGGCGGGCTGGCGGCTCCTGGAGCTTGCCGGTGCCGACTAGCCGTTGCCTGGACCGCCGCCGGGCTGACAGCCCGCGCTGACCCATCGAAAGGAACCCCAACGTGTTGACTCCACGAATCGTCAGAGACATCCACAACCAGCAGGTACGCGAAATGGAACGGGTGCTGCGAGACAGTCCGCGCTCGCCGGCCACCCCTGGATCCATGCTGCGCCACAAGGTCGGGCGGGGGCTGATCCGGGTCGGATACGCCCTGGCTGCCGAGAGCTCCCGGCAGCAGGCAACCCCATGCTAGGCGCCGCTGAGAATCACTGAAGACCGGCGGGGCCAACATCCTGCGAGGACGCCGAAAGCGCCCCGGCCCTCAG
>PLOC01000073.1 GCA_003141955.1 Chloroflexota bacterium | reverse complement strand
ACTAGCGTGGTGCTGACCCGGCGGGCATGAGCCCCGACGCCGGCTCGCGAGCAGGCAACTTTAGATCGGGCGACCGCCTCCGCGGTTCGCCCGATCGGCGTTTCCGAGCCCGTCAGCCACGCTTCACGATCGTCCGGACGATGCTCCGCAGCACCAGGAGCGAGATGATGCCGGTCAGGCAGCCGAGCAGGATGGACCGATTCGCGTCCACCGCCGGAATCCAGCTCATCTCGCCGTTCTTCATCACGTAGGTCCCGGCCGGCGTGGCGGACCAGGCACCGCCGCCGCCCCACCCCGACAGCCGCGTGGAATCGGCCGCGCTCGGCGCCCCTTCGCCGCCGCCGAAGGCCCCGCGGATGTTGGCGACGGGGATGACCAGGACGCCGTCCTTTTCGATCGGCGCGCCGAAAACTCGCTTCACTGAGGAGCTGTCCGTCAGGCCGCCAACCAGCTCTCGCAGCGCCATCGCTCGTCTCCTCCGTGCGTGGACCGCGTCCGTCGTTCGCGCGGACGCTTCGGGTTCGATCATGGCAGGATGAACGGCAGTCCAAAAGGGAGGATTTCGATGGCCGACCTGGATCAGCTGGTAGACGAGTTTCTGCGCCAGGAGTTCGAGGAATCGCCCGTGAGCGCGAGCGGGCTGGGCCTGACCGAATTCGACGACCGCCTCGACGACCTTTCGGCCGAGGCGTTCGACCGAAGGCAGGCCGGGGCCGCCGAAACGAGCCGGCAATTCGCCGCGCTGACGGACGCCGGGCTCGCGCCTGAGGAGCGGATCGATCGCGACCTGGTCGTGGCGATGATGGCCGGGCGCTCGATCATGGCCGAATGGATGCCCTGGCGCCGCGATCCCGTCACCTACAGTGGGCCGATCGCGAACGGGTTGTTCGGGTTGTTCCTGCACCGGCTACGGCCCGAATCCGAACTCGTGGACGCTGCCGTGGCACGGCTCGCCCAGGCCCCCCACGCGCTGGAGCAGGGCCGCGCGAACCTCGACCCGAAGCTCGCCCATCCGCTGATCCTGGAGCGCGGCCGGGACGCGGCCCGCGGGACGGCGCGGTACGTCCGCGAGGTGCTTCCCGCAGAGGCGGGCACGGATCGGGATCGGGCCCGGCTCGCCGAGGCCGGGGCGGAGGCCGCTCGCGCGCTGGACGCGTGGGCATCGCATCTCGACGACATGAGTCGCACCGCGACCGGATCGTGGCAGCTCGGCGAGGAGCGCTACACGCGGCTCCTGCGCGAGCGCGAGGCGCTCCCCTACGACGCTCGCTCGCTGCGCGACCGCGGCCGGGCCGAGTACGACCGCCTCTCCGCCGAGATGCGCGACCTGTCGCGCTCGGCCTGGGGCACCGACGATTGGAACGCCGTCCTGGAACGCTCCAACGAAGACCACCCGGCGACCGAGGAGGAGATGCGCCGGACCTACGCCGCGTGGACTGCAAAGGCTCGGCAGTTCCTCGCCGAGACCGGCCTGGTCACGATTCCCGAGGGCGAGTCGTGCGACGTCCTGCCGTCGCCGCCGTTCCAGCGCCCCCTGGTCGGAGTGGCGTCGTACACGTCGCCGCCCGCATTCGCGCCGTCGCGGCTCGGCCACTTCTTCGTCCCGTTCGCGCCCGAGGGCGCCTCGCCGGCGGAGATCCAGCAGCGGCTCGCGGCCAACAGCTTCGGGCACATTCCCACGACCTCCGTCCACGAGGCGTACCCGGGCCACCACTGGCACCTTGTGGTTCGCAAGGCCCGGGCCAGGCGGCTGCGCCGGGTTCTGGGCACGCCCTACTTCAACGAGGGTTGGGGCCTCTACGCCGAACGGCTGATGCGCGAGCGCGGCTTCTTCACCCAGCCGATCCAGGATCTCAACCACCTCAAGGCGACCCTGTTCCGGGCGGCCCGAATCGTCGTCGACACGAGCCTCCACCTGGGCGAGATGTCGTACGAGGAGGCTGTCCGCTTCATGGTCGAGAAGACCGCCACGCCCGAGCCGACCGCCCGAGCCGAAGTGGGCCGGTACTGCTGGTGGCCGACGCAGGCCTCCGCATACCTGACGGGCTGCCTGGAGATCCTGCGCATCCGCGACCGTTACCTCGAGTCGCGGGGGCTGCCGGCCGGGTCCGCCGCAACGGCTCCGGTGGCGGTCATGCGCGACTTCCACGACCGCATGGCGGAGAGCGGTTCCCTGCCGCTGGGACTGGCGGAGAAGGCGCTGCTGGCCCAGCCGCAGCACGGTCTCTGATAGCGTTCGACACGCCCAACTGGCGTTCGTGGCCACTGCATTTGGCAGGCTGGGGAGATTCGTTTGTCTGGATCGGCGGGGAGAGAAGCAGGAGCCACCGAGAGGGGCGGCCTCTCGGAGGTCGCACTGCTCGCCCTGGCCGCGATCGCCGTTCCGCTCGTCGGTTGGGCTTTCTGGGCGCTGGTGTTGCGGCTGGGCTCGAACGACTTCCACGACTACTGGCTGGCAGGCCGTCTGGTGCTGGAGGGCCACTCCCCATACGACGTCGGCGCCCTGCGCGAGCTGGCGGCCCGGGAGCATCTCAGCCTGCAGGTCGGGGGCGGGTACTCCTACCCTCTTCCCTTCGCCCTGGTCATGGTCCCCTTCGCGGCGCTTCCGTTTGGCGCGGCGCTCGTCGCGTTCAACTCGCTCTCTCTCGCGGCCTTCGGTCTGGCGGTCGCCGCCTGGATTCTCTGGGCCCACGGCCGATCTCCCAACCTCGGTCGACGGCGACTCGCGCTGGCCCTGGGAGCAGGGCTCTATCCGCCCGTCTACGGAACCGTGGTGAACGGCCAAGCCAACCTGATTCTCATTCCACTTCTCGCCCTGGGCGTGGCCTGCGCGCTCGAGGAGACGCGACCCCTTCGCCGGTTTGGCGGCGGCCTGACGATCGGACTGGCGGCGATCGTCAAGCTCGTGCCAGGCGTCGCTCTCGTTCCCTTCGCACTCGGGCGGCGATTCGACGCGGCCGCCGGCCTCGTCCTTGGAGCCTTCGGAGCCCTCGTGGCCGCAGTCGCGGTGATCCCCTGGGCTGCCAGCGGAAGCGGAGGGCTTGCTTCCCTGCTGGATGCTGACGATTACTACACGAACCAGTCGATCAACGGCTTCGTTTCCAGGCTGGCGCTTCCAACGGCCCGGACCGCCCCGCTCTGGGATCACGGCTTCGATCCGGGAATCGTGATGCTGGCGGCCACGGCCGCCTTCGGCCTGATAACCCTGGCGCTCCTGTGGCGGGCGAGGGACCGTCTTCGGTCGCGCCGCGGCATGGCCCTCGGCCTGGCGTTCGCGCTCGTGGCAGGGACGATCGGCGCTCCCAAGAACAGCTTCTGGAACGAGGCGTTCGTTCTCGTGGCGGTGGGCCTGCTGCTGGCCGTGGAGACTCCCGACCTGCGCTTCGGCCGGCTCGGCCGCCTGGATGGCGTCCTGCTGGCGACCTGGTTCGGCGCCGCGCTCGTCTGGACCATGGTCTGGGCCATGAACCTGGTTGCGGGGGGGCCGCTCGCGCCGATCGTGACGCTGCTGTGGTCGTCGTCGCTCTATGGATTGCTGGCCCTGTGGTGGCTGATGGCCCGGCGCCTCTTCGCCGGCGACGGCCATGCTGTCAGGCTCGGGGCCGCCCGCGGCGAGGGATCGGATCAGTCCGCCGGCACGATCTCGTAGCCCAGGCGGGCACGCAGCCGGCCCAGGGCCATGAGCACCGGCGTGCCCAGCGCTAGCACCGCCAGGGCGTCGCCGATCGCACGGAAAGCATCCCAGGTCAGCGAGGTCACCGTGTAGTAGCGGGCGAACTGTGCCAGCGTGTCGGCGGCGGAAAGGCCGGGCGTCCAGCCGATGTTCTCGACACCGCGGTAGAAGGCGACCCAGCCCCAGATATCTGTCAGGGCGCCGTAGGCGAAGCCGGTCACGATGGCCACGCCGACCAGGACGCCGAGGTCGAGCCGGCCCGGCGGCCACGAGCGACTGCTCGGCCGAAGGCGACGCACGACCGAACCGGCGAGCCCCGATGACGCCCCGACCCAGCCGACGGCGAAGGTCTCGTACGGCAGCCACGGTCCGATCCCACCGGTGACGAGCGCCGAGACGAGCAGCGAGAACGCGCCGACGAGGAACCCGTACGAGGCCCCGAACTCGTAGCCGGCGCAGATGACCAGGAAGAAGATCGGGCTGAAGCCGCCGACGCCGTTGACCAGGGCCAGGCGAAGGGCGGCGTCGATCGCGGCCAGGGCCGCCAGCAGCGCCAGCCGCCCGGAGTCGAGGCGGCGGGCGCCGGCCTCCATCAGCCCGAGCATTGCCACGGCGCCGAGGGTCACGGCCACGGCCGGCAACTCCGGCGGCAGGCCCAGGCCCAGGAACGGCCAGACGAAGAGAACGATGCCGGCCAGCGAGACGACGGCGATGCTCATGGGTTCCGCCCCGGCGCCTCGGCCGGCTCGGTCGCAAGGCCGCCGCGCAGCTCGATCGTCCGATCGGCCAGCTCCCTGGCGAGCTCCGTGTCGTGAGTGGCCAGGACCACGGCCGAACCCCTGTCGGTCAGGTCGCGGACGGCGGCGGCGAGCGAGCGACGGGCCGCCGCATCCATGCCGCGCGTCGGCTCGTCCAGCAGGACGAGCGTCGGCGAGCCGGCCAGGGTCGCCGCCAGCGCGGCGCGCTGGCGCTCCCCGGAGCTCAGGTCGCGCGGGTAGCGGTCGGCCAGGCGGTCGAGGCCGAAGGCGGCGAGCATCGTCTCCGGACGTTCGCCACTGCCGGTGCGGCGCAGGGTCAGGGCCACTTCCGCATGGACCGAGGGCAGATGGAGCAGGGCGCCGGGGTTCTGCGGCAGGTACGCGGTCCGGCCCGCGGGCCGCCGCACGGTGCCCGCCAGCGGGGGGAGGAGCCCGGCCAGCGTCCGCAGCAGCGTCGTCTTGCCGGAGCCGTTCGGACCGAGCAGGGCCACGACTTCGCCACGGCCGCCCGCCAGAGAGAGGTCGTGGAGCACCGCCTCGCGCCCGGGGCCCGCGCGCCCGGGGCCCGCGGCCACGCCGCGCAGCTCCCAGGCCGTAGCGCCGCCCCCGGCACGGGGCGGGCGATCGCAAGTGGCGCGCGGACATGCGGCCCGGTGACATGCGGCCCGCTCCCCGATCTCGGCCGTGACCCGGCCGCCATCCACGATCAGGGTGCGGTTCGCGGCTGGCGCCACCGCCTCCATTCGATGCTCCGCGATGACTACCGCCCGACCCTCCGCCGCGAGGCCAAGACACACCGCCAGCACCGCCGCCGCCCCCGCCGGGTCGAGCTGGGACGTGGGTTCGTCCAGCGCCACGAGCGCCGGCCGCAGCACCAGGACCGCGGCCAGCGCCACGCGCTGCCGTTCCCCGCCGGAGAGGCTCGAGAGCCGCCGCCCGCGCAGCCCATCGATCCCGAGCGCCGCCATCGTCCCGTCCACTCGTTCGTGCATCTCGGCACGGGCCACGCCCAGGTTCTCCAGGCCGAAGGCGATCTCCCGCTCGACCGTTCCGTAGACCGACTGCGTCTCCACGTCCTGGAACACGAGGCCGGCCTGCTGCGCCAGCCGCGGGATCGGAGAGCGCATCGGGTCGAGGCCTGCCACCTCCGCCCTGCCCGACACCCGTCCGCCGTGGAACTGCGGCACCAGGCCGTCGAAGAGCCGCAGCAGCGTGGACTTGCCGCCGCCCGAATCACCCACGACCAGCGTCAGGCCGGGCTCGATCTCGAGGTCGACCGCGCGCAGCGATGGCTCGCTCTGGTTCGGATACCAGTAGGAAACCCGGTCCAGCCGGGCGACGGCGCTCCCGATCGAGGCAGTCATCGGGGCCGACTCCCTCGCGCCGGCAGCCGAAACGCGGGCAGCGCGAGGGCCAGGCAGCCGGCGACCGCCAGCGGGTGGATCGGCGGCAGCGATAGCGTCGGGTACGGATACCAGTCCATCGGCACGCCGGCGACTCGCAGGCCGATGAACACCGTCGCGGCCGCCAGGGCCGCCGCGACGACGACTGCCTCTCGCGCACCGACGCGCGCGGTGGCGTAGCTCGTCCGCCGCCCGGCCCCGAATGCCCGGGCCTCCATCGACTCGGCCAGGAGGACCGAATCCTCGATGGCGGTCAGGACCACCGGCACGAGGACCTCGTTCCAGGACCGCAGACCGCCCGGTTTCCAGCCCCGCATCCGCTGTGCATCGCGGACCTCGGTGAAGGTCCGCCCGAAGCCCGAGACCAGGTTCAGCGAAGTGGCAACGGCGATCCCGGTCCGCTCCAGCGCCGCGGGCATGGCGTCTACGACGTCGTGCGGCTCGAGGACCAGCGAGAGTGGCGCCACCGAGAGCAGGGCGGCCACCAGGCCGAGCCCGAGCGCCCCACCGAAGGCAAGCGACTCGAGGGTCAGCGGCCCGCCGACCAGGGGCAACCCATCGGGCAGACGCGCGAATACGTCGGCGCCGGTGTGGCTGGCGAGGAGGTTGATGAGCGCCGCCAGCGCCGCGGCCAGCGCCACGGCAACCGCGAGCGACCGCAACCTGCGCCCGGGCGGCAGCCACGTCAGCAGGACGTCGAGCGCAACCAGGGCGACCAGCCCGCGGTAGACCGGGTTGTCGGTAACGAGGGCGACGGTGACGGCCGCGATCGACCAGACGAGCCAGGCCCGCGGCGCGAGGCCGGCGCCGGAGCCGGGGGCGGCCGTCACGGACCCGGGCGGCGGCTGGCCACCAGTCGCAGGATCGCCAGCCCGGCCAGACCTCCGCCGGCCACGGCCGCCGCGAACAGACCCAGGTCGGCGCCGCTGGACGGAGCCGGCGGCGGAGCCTGCGGCGGCGGCAGGGCAGTCGACCTGGTGCCGGACGCGAGGGGAGCTGCCGGCTCCGGCGAGTCGGTGGCGGCCGCCGTCTCGGCTGGCGTGG
>PLOC01000098.1 GCA_003141955.1 Chloroflexota bacterium | reverse complement strand
GTTAGAGCGCATGCTTGACATGCCGCAGGCGCCTGAGCGGTCTAGGCGGGCTCCCCTGAGCGTGAAAACCCCGAGCGAAGGCCCCCCGGTTATGGCGGTATTCGCGAGCGTGAAAGGGCCAGGAGCGAGCTTCGGTTGGGGAGCGGCCGGAGGGGCGATCTAGGGCATAGGTAGGCGGCATGCCGGAGCCCAATACCGCATAACCGGCTCAGACGGCCCAGGACGGGCGTTTGCCGGTCAAGTGGGCACCGATGCCACTCTACGGCGCCTCTTTCCCCTGATAGGCCCCGACGCGCCCAGCCGTGGCAGAGAGAGGCCCCGCTCGCCGGGAGACGAGCAGGGCCTCGGAGTGCTACAGCCCGGCACCGCTTCAGGTCGGCCCCGGGCCCGGCTTCGTGTCCCCCCACGAGGCCGGGCCTCTCTACAGCCACGGGTCGGTCCCGGGGCGTCTGAGCGGGGAAGTCGGAGGGCGGCGCGGGAATGGAAACCAGCGCCGCCCCGGTAGCCGACATTTGCGGGCCTTCCGGGCCCTGTTCGGCTAACCACCTATCGCGACATTTGCGGGGAGAAGGACTAGCCCCTGTTCGCGATGGTCCTCTTGTGCAGGATCGTTCTCGGAGTGGCCCGGGGGCCGGCGCCGAGTCTCAATCCCACTGTGACTTATGACTGATACCGAAGCACGCGGCCGGCGTCAGCATTGAGCGGCCCGGCGGCGTTTCGCCAGCTGGCATAGATGGCCGTTTGCCCCGTTACGTAGGTCGTACCGGCGCTGAAGACAAACGGGATGAACTGGATCGTCATTCCGAGGCGGTCGACGATGACGAACTGCTCCGGGTTGGCAAGAGTCGCGATGGGTGCATTGCCACCGGTAGCGATTGGCACCGACGGCGACTCATTGACCGGATAGCCCAGGAGCTTGAGGCCGGTATTGCCGTAGTGGTCGTTTGCGGCGTTGCCGACGGCCGCGTAGCTTGCGCCGCCCGGAAAGTTCTGGATAGCGTTGAAGAGGATGCCCGAGGTGGTCTCGAAGCCTTGGAACTTGCGAATGGTGGAGCGGGCCATGTACCACTGAGCGAGCTGGCGATGACGAACCGGCAGGGCGTTCTCGACAGCGTAGAGGTCGGCGATTGCGACGGTGGATCCGCCACTGGCAACGGTCAATTGCGTGGTGAAGCATCCGGCGGTGCCGTTCGGCGGTGCCATTCCCACGACGTTCAGCATCGTCGCGGCGCCAGTGCCCACGGCGCAGGAGGCCTCCTCTTCGTTGTCCTTGGCCTCGCCGATCAGGACGGACAGTTCCGTACTAATGTCGGGCCGATCCTGAGCGGTTTCCTCGGACATGTTGATTTGCACCTTCACCGTCGAGGGGGTGAAGGATGGCTGAGCGAAGGTGGGGCCTTGTTCGGACGCCACGAGGTTTTCAACGCCACGAATGGCCGAGATTGCGGTCGCTGTCAGAGCATGCCACACGGATGCGCCCACGACTTCGACGACCTTGGCGGTCCGCCGATATGGATTCATGTTGTGGACGCCGATGGCGATCATCGTGGGATCGAACGCGAACGGCACGAGGTATGCCCCGGTTCCGCCCATGGTGATGGCGGTTCCGCGCGCTTCCTCGGCTGTCAGAACGGCGGCGTTACCGCCGCTCTTGAGCAGTTTCGCGAAAGCGCTCCTGTACCACGGCGCGCCCGTCGAAAGTATCTGCCGGGCGAGCTCGTGATTGGGGTTTTCTCTCGTTGGAAGGTCGGCCGTGTCGAGCAGGTGGGCGATGCGGGCCTGAGTGGCGGGCACGTCCGTATTCGGGTTGGTATAGAGCGAGGTTTCGACGGCCCGCATGGCGAGGTCACGGACGCGTTGACCGCGCTGCTCGTCGCTGCCGGCGGCATCAGCGGCGGCGGGGTCATATATCTCGGACTGAGAGTAGGAGCGGTTGATATTCGGGGTGGTGTAGGAGCGCGACTGGTAAGCCTCAGCGGCTTCCGCGGCTGCGCGGTATGCGGCGAGGTTAGCCCGCACTTCGGCGGCGGTGATGCCCATGGCTAGACTCCAAGCGAAAGCGATTGGTGGTCGCTCGGAGTGGCTTAGCGCCGGCGCCGGGCCGGGGACTGACTGGGGGTGGCGTGGAGCCGGCGCCCAGTCAGAACATCCTGGCAACATGATACAACTATGCAGTGTACGTTGGATACTCCCCGGTTACCTAGTCATAGGGTGGAAGTCGGGAAAACGTCGCTGCATTTCGACGGTCTTTTCAAGGTCGGTCGCGCCGTCTTCGATGAAGTAGAGCGGGTTTGCTGAAACGGCCGGATGGTCGCCTCGCAGGCGGGCACCTTCGCGGAAGTCGCCTTCCGGGCCGCTGTGACTCATGAGACAGACGGCGATGGCGCCGGCGGGGATCTTCGAGGTTGACATTTAGGTTTCTCCTTACTTTCGGTCGAGCGACTCGGCCAGGTTCGACATGACGACTGCCCGGCGCAGGACGAGCTGGCAATAGAGCTTTTCGTTCTCTGAGAGCTCCTCGCCGCCGCCGTAAAGCCAGTCGTCAACCAGGTGGTCGGCGTACTGCACTTCGGTCGGAGTGAATTGGCGATCCAGGTTGGGCTTTTCGCCACCGTCGAGCCACGTGGGGCGGTCGATTTCGTTAGTTCGCGACATTGGGTGTATCTCCATTGGCTGAATGTGCGGAGGACGCAGAGGGTCCTATGGCGTCTCCTTCCGCGCCCGAAGGCGCGGGCTTCTTCGCCGGTCGTCGTGACGTTGCCGGCAAGTCTCGGAGCAGTAGGTCCGGCGGCGATTCCGGCCGGAGTACGGCGGGACCGGCCCGGAGCATTCGAGACATGGCTCGGGCACGACTGGCGGCCGGGCGTTGCGGGCACGCTGGCGGGCCAGGACTGCGGCGCGATGGAGCATGTACGACTTGTGGGCAGTGGCGCGGTGGGCCGGCGCATGAGACGGGCACAGGTGAAACGGCGCGTCGACGGGGACGCCACAACGGCGGCAGTAGTTCATGGCCGCTGCCCCTTTCGGCCGATGTAGACTCCGAGGATCGCGATTTCCGCATCCAAGCGGGCCAGGTATCCGGGTTTGGTCGTGCGGCGCATCTTCTTGAGGCGGCCCATTTCAGCGGCCCATTCGGGCAACTGGCGGTAGTACTCCCGAGAGGCGCGGGCGCATATCCGGTCACAGAAGCGCTTCGTCTCACCCGGGCCGCGAGCGGGCGGCATCGGGCTGGAGCACCATTCGCAGGTGAGTGAGTCCCTCGTAATTTTCGGAACCACGAACACCGGGCGGGACTGTGTGTATGCCCTCCGTCCGCCTATGGCCCCCCTACCGGCGCACTTATACATTCCGCGCCCCTTTCGCCGAGTTGCATCGCCTACACATTGGGATGAGAGGAGAGTCGGCGCCACCACGAGCGAGCGGGATCAGGTGGTCAGCGGTTAGCGGGTTGGACGGCGTGCCGGCGTCAAGGTGTGGGCACCCTCGCGGGTTGTGACACCACGGTTCGGCGTCGATCGTTTCCTGCCGGCGTCGTGCCCAGCCGGGACCGTATCGCTCGGAGAATGCGGGGCGGCGGGTGCGCTCGTGGGTGCGTGTGTGGATCGGGCATCGGGTGCCACGACTGAGGGCGCCACACCCAGGTTCGAGACAGGGTTTCATGCTGGCCCCTTCGCCAGGTCATGCGCCGTGTCTACGTCATCGGCGGCTCGTTGTAGGGCCGCGATCGTCTGATCGCCACGCCCGCGGCGCTTGGCTCGGACGTGTTCGGCCGGTGCGTCGTTACCCACAGGACGCAGGTGCCACCAATCCGGTGGCACTGGTGGCACTACATTGGTGGCAGTTCCCTCTAGGGTGGAGTGGTGGTGGTGTAGTGCCACCACTACATCCCTATAGGAACCGGTGGCAGTGGCACCTAGGCACTCAGACATCGGCGTCCCCTTTGGGGCTGAGAGCGGNNGAAGGGGGTGCGTCTGCTCGTTCTCTCTAGGAGGTGGTGCATCTCTGAACGGTGCATCGAGGGGGTGCAATCTGGTGCATCTCTTAGATGCATGCACCAGATGCACCAGGTGCACGGAGGGTGCATGCACCTGGTGCAGCACCATGCAACAGGTCATTCGCTCACCTCCGCGTCCAGAGCCCCGGACTGCTGTAGTCGGGCCAGTCGTGAGTGGGCCGTTTCGTAGCTGTCGAGCCCGAGCGCGGCTTGCAGCTTCGCGGGCGTGGTGGCACCGGCCTGGTAGGCATCGAGCGTCTGTTGCATCGCCGCAGTCAGTCGCGGCGCGTCTGTCTTCCTGGCCCTTATGACGGGCTGGCAGGGAGAGAACGACACCTCGCCGGGATCGTCGTCGCCGAGAGGGAATGTCCAGCTCATACCGAAGGACAGCGGGCCCGGGTGCGGGCCGTTGTTGTACTTGGTGCAGGTCAGGGTGTAGCGGCGGAAGCTCGCCCCTGCCACGGCCCTCTCGTCTGCCCAATGCCCGGCCCAAGCGATGCGCGGGCGGTCGCGGTTCACCTCGGACCCGGCGGCTCGGCCATCGCTTCGGTCCCAGGTGCGGGCCTGCTCAAGGTTCGGGTGGGCGGTGACGAAAGCCGGGCGATCGAGCTCGTCAATGGCGTTCCAGAAGAGCGCCGCTTGGTCTCGGATGTTGCCCTGCTCCCCGATGGCGAGCAGTCCTTGCTGCGCGTCCATGATGACGCCGGCGGCATCCGCGGCTCGCTCGGCCAGGGATCGCACGAGCCGATGCAGCGGACGACCTTTCGACGGCACGAGGATGATGGGGTAGTCCAGACCCGAGCGGTCGATGCCGGCGCCGCGGCAGATGGCCTCGATGCTGAAAGTGTGGGACCGTTGGCTCGGATCCTCCGCCACGACCAACAGGACGGGACCGCGGACCATCGGGACGATGCCGGGGATGATCTCCAAGCCCGTCACGATCGAGACGGCGATGGCCCGCAGGATCGTGCTCTTGCCGGCCTCGCCGGGCATGATGAGAAACCCGGCGCCGTCGGGCCAGAACGGGCGGGCGGTCCAGGCGGGCCGGTCGGTGACTAGCGGGCTGTACCGGAGGTCGACCCCGGACGCGAGCTGCTCGACTGCCTCCATGACGGCCTCGGAAGCCGCGAACGTCGCCGCGAGCCAGGCGGGATAGTCGCCGCTGTCCATCTCTGCGGCCGTCCTGGCGATGTTCTTCCGACCCGTCAGTGACAGCGCGGAGGTGGACCGGAAGAGGTGCCGGCCGCCGTGACTGACGGCAACATCCGCGGACAGGTCCCGATCGACTCGGACGTCGCGGAAGACGTACTCACGCGAGTCGACGGTGACGCGGTAGCTCGGGCCGACGGCCTCTATCTTGACGTCCTGGTCGCTCATGTCCGGACCGCTTCGCGAAGAGGACGCCAGTCAATGACCGACACCTTCGGCGACCGGGGCAGGCCCATTCGAACCAGAGTCTCCGCAGATGGCAGGGTCCGAACCGGAGAGACTCGGAGTTGGCGCAGCCCGGGATCGTCCGGGTGGGCGACCATTCCGTAGCCGCAGGCCCAGACGTGGCCGTGATCGCATCCGTAGAGCCCGACGTACCAGTCCGGTCCGTCGGGCACGATGGCCCACGGCAGCCAGCCGCGGTAGGCCAGGTCAAACGAGCAGGCATCGCCCGAACAGTCGGGCATCGGCCAACCGCGCACGCCGTCGACGGTGACGGGACCGAGTCGATCGGCGGTCATGCCGTGGCCGCCTTCCGGGCTCGGTAGGCTCTCTGGCGGCAGGCTGGCCCGCAGTAGGCGCGGTCGGTCCGCGGGTCGGTTTCATGACTGCCGTAGATCCGGCCCTGGTAGCGGTCAAGTCGCCGCACACTCTCGGTTAGACACTTTCCGCACGACTCGCAGGCGTTGTGATCGCGGCCGTGACAGGTTGTGCAGTGACGGCGGAAGGAGCGGTTCACCCGACCATTGCGGTCGATGTAGTCCAGCCCGGCGGGACAGCCCGGGCACTTGATCTCGAAGAGAACCTCACCACCCTTGAAAGTCAGCAGCGGCCGAGCATCGGGACGTTCCCGGACTCCCGCGTTACGTTTGCCTGCGCGCGGGCTATACGTAACGGTCGGGTCGAGGGTTGCGGCCGCTTGCGGCGCGGCGACGGGGGGCGTACCGTTAGGTCGACGGTCGGTCATTGCCGTGACCCTCCGTCGTGACCGGCTCGGGACGACTAATCTCCGAGCCGGTTTTCTTTCGTCTGGCGGCGGCCGAGCGAGCGGCCAGGCCCAACATGTAGGCCCGACGGGCGCGCTCGGACCGCGCTGCGCGCTCGGCCGCCGGCAGGATGCCCTCGGGGTCTACCTCGCGTTCGAAGCGGGCGCGAAAACCGCGGTGAGCGGCGCCGGTCATCGTCTCGGCGTCGTTCCGGGACCAGGCGGTTAGCCCGCCGATCCGTCCCCAGGCTGCTGCTTGCCGTACATCGCTCATTGCCTCCTGATTCTTCGGGAGCGCGGCGCGGTGTGGCCCCTACTATCTCGCGTCGCAGTAGGGGTTTGTGGTGGCCCTACAGGCTCCGTGCCCTCTTTCGCAGTCGCCGTACAGTCCCCTCGGTGCGATGCACCCTCATGGCGATCTGGGGCGCGGACAGCCCTTCAGCAGTGAGCCTCGCGACGTCGGCGGCCAGGGCGTCAGCTTGCCGGCGGCGAGTCTGGCCCACTGCCAGGAGCGTCTCGCGCCGGATGCCGGCTAGCTCGGCCAAGGCTCGGATGATAGTGGCCTCATCCGACCGGCCGTAGCCGCCAATGATGCCTTGCAGCAGGACCAACCGGCACATTAGATCGTCGTCACGGCTCGCGATGGCATGGTGACTCTGGACGCGCCGCAGAGCCTTCAAGAGCGCGTCACGCTCCGCGATGATGGCCGCGGCGATGGCCTTTCGGTTGGGATCTTGCGCGAACGCATCGGCCTCGGCTTGCATCTCATGGATGATGTCGAGCGAGTCGCTCATCGCTTCGTCTCCAGCCGATCGCCGGGCGACATGGCCCGGCCGGCGGCAATGGCGCGCTCGGCTCGTGTCGATGCGGCGTAGCGGGTCAGCATGTCGCGACTCTTCCAGCCCGCGAGGGCCATAAGGTCCGACTCGGCCATACCGCCCGCGAGCATCGAATGGGCGTAGCTGTGGCGCAGTTGATGAGGATGCACGTGGTCGCCGAGCCCGGCCTGCTGCCCGCGGAGCCGGACGAGGCCGGCTAGGCCAGTCTCGCCGAGCGAACCCTTGCGACCGAGCCAGACGGTAGGGGAGTCGGCATCGGCACGTTTCGCCCGGAGGCGGAGGTATCGGTCGATGGCCTGAACCGTGCTCGCCCCGATCGGCACGACGCGGGTGCGCGAACCCTTGCCGGTCACCTTCAGGAGCCCGCCGTCGAGGTCAACGTCCGGCAGTGTCAGCCCGAGTAGCTCGGCGCGGCGGATGCCGGAGTCGAGCAGGCATCGCAGGATCGCCTCGTCTCGCCGGCCGGTGAAGGAATGCTCGCGCGTGCAAGCCGCTACCAACCGGCGCAGCTCGGGATCGCGCAGCACAGGGACAGGCGCCTCGGGCAGCCGGGGCGGCTTCATTCGCTCCATCGGCGAGGTGCGTACCTCGCCTTCGTCCAGAGCCCAGCGAAAGAAGGCCTGACACCCTCTGAAGCGGTTGTGAGCGGTCGCAGGAGCCCGGCGCTGGAGCACGTCGAGCACGAACGCTTCCACGTGCTCGCGACGGATCGCGCCGACGTTCTCGGGCATCCCGTGGTCATGGAGGAAGGCGGCGAGCTGCGCCACCGCCGTCCCGTAGGTGTCGATGGTCGCGGGGCTGACGCGCCGGGCAGCGAGGGAGCGGCGCCAGGAAGTCGCCAGAGCGGCCAGGGCGTCGGGTGCCGTAGAATGCACGGCATGCCCAACGGGATTGTCTGTCATCGGTCGGTTGCCTCCGCTGCTAGTGTGACTGCGACCAGCATGCGGCATTCGAGCGATGTAGGCAATACCCAAACGGCAAGAACTGCGGGTTATGCGCTCTAGGTGAGCGTGAAACACCGGGCGGTTAGCTCAGTTGGTT
>PLOC01000034.1 GCA_003141955.1 Chloroflexota bacterium | reverse complement strand
TTACGGTCGTTAAATCGCAAGCTAAGTTCCGCCACGGGCGAAGATGGGCAACGACCACCCGCCGGCGAGCCGCCCGGCATGCTCCTAAAAGCGACTACCGAGCCTCGCGCTCCGCCATCGCCCGGTCGTATTCGCGTCCGGCGATCCGGCGCCGGTCATGCTGCGAGAGGACCCGCTTGCGCAATCGGATCGACTTCGGCGTCACCTCGACCAGTTCGTCGACCCCGATGAACTCGATCGCCGACTCCAGGGTCAGCTCGCGGGGCGGCGTCAGGCGGAGAGCCTCGTCATGGGCGTGGGTCCGCATGTTGGTCAGCTTCTTCTCCTTCGTCGCGTTGACGTCCATGTCGTCGGGACGGGAGTTCTCGCCGATGATCATGCCCTCGTAGACGTCCGCGCCGACGCCGACGAACAGCTCGGAGCGCTCCTGGATGTTGAAGAGCGCGTAGGCGTTCGAGACTCCCGGCCGATCGGCCACGATCACGCCCGTCGTACGGTGGGTCACCTCGCCGGCCCACGGCCCGTAGCCCTCGCCGATCTGGTGCATCAGGGCCGTGCCCCTGGTTTCGGTCAGGAGCTGGCCCCGGAAACCGATCAACCCGCGAACCGGAATGACGTACTCCATCCGGACGCGTCCGTCGGCGTCGGTGCTCATCTGCTCGAGGCGCGCCTTGCGATCGGCGAGCGCCGCCTGCACGGGCCCGATGAAGTCGGGCGGGATGTCCACGGTGATGCGCTCGTATGGCTCCTGGGTCTCACCGCCGATCTCGCGGAGGATGACCTCTGGCCGGCTGGCCTGCAGTTCGTAGCCCTCGCGGCGCATCTGCTCGATCAGGATGGCCAGCTGCAGCTCGCCGCGGCCGCGGACCTCGTACGTGTCGGCGGATTCCGTAGGCGAGAACTCGATCGAGACGTTGCCCAGAACCTCGCGCTCGAGACGCTGGCGGATGTGGCGGCTGGTGACGTAGCGTCCTGCGCGGCCGGAGAGGGGCGACGTGTTGGCCCCAAACGTCATGTGGAGCGTGGGTGCGTCCATGTCCAGGCGCGGCATCGGCCGCGGATCGCCCGGATCGGTGAGCGTGTCGCCGATGGTGACGTCCGGGATGCCGGCGACTGCCACTATGTCGCCCGCGCTCGCCCGGTCGATGTCGACGCGCTCGATCCCATGGGCGGTGGTGAGGCTCGTGACTGTGCCGGTCAGCGTGACCGTCCGCCCGGGCTCGACCGTGCCGGCCGTATCCTCGGCCTCCTCGCGAACAATGACAATCTTCTGGCCCATCTTGATCGTGCCGTTCCAGATTCGCCCGATCGCCATCCGGCCCACGTAGTCGTTCGCCGAAAGATTCGTGACGAGCAACTGCAATGGGTGGTCCGGTACGTACCGCGGCGCCGGCGTGTGCTGAATCAGCAGCTCGAAGAGCGGCCGCAGATCCGTCCCTGGCTCGTCGATGCGCAGCGTCGCCGTGCCCGTCTTGGCATTTGTGTAGACGACGGGGAAGTCGATTTGAGTGGCATCCGCGCCGAGGTCCATGAACAGCTCGTAGACCGCGTCGAGCACCTCCGCCGAGCGCGCGTCCGAGCGGTCGATCTTGTTGATCGCCACGACCACCGGCAGGTTGTGCGACATCGCCTTCTGGAGCACGTAGCGCGTCTGCGGCAGGGGCCCCTCGGCCGCGTCGACCAGCAGCAGGACGGAATCGACCATGTTGAGGCTTCGCTCGACCTCTCCGCCGAAGTCGGCGTGGCCGGGNNTGGCCGGGCGTGTCGACGATGTTCAGGCGAATCCCGTCGTAGTCGACCGCAGTCTGCTTGGCGAGGATGGTGATCCCCTTCTCACGCTCCAGGTCGTTGGAGTCCATGACCCGCTCCATCACGATCTGGTTGGCGCGGAAGGCCCCGGCCTGGCGAAGCATGGCGTCGACGAGGGTGGTCTTGCCGTGGTCGACGTGAGCGACGATGGCCAGATTCCGGACATCGGATCGCGTGGCCGAGCCAGGGCTCGCGGGCGTGCCGGAACTGCGTGAGTCACTCATGGGCGGCGGAATTGTCGCACAGTCCCAGGAGAACGGCCGCCCCTGGCCTCGATTAGCGCCAGCGTCGACAGGCGCTACACTCGGCCAAGGAGATAGCCCATGACCGTTGCCGCCGTCGTCATTGTCCCGGAGCCGTCGGCCGCCCTCGCCCCGGCCGACGGGGAACCCGCTCTTCGCCGCCTGGCCCAGGCCGCGTGGTCAGGAGGCGCCCTCCCCACGGTGGTCGTCGTCCCGGAGGTTACCGAAGACCTGCGTCGCGCGGCCGCCGGTGTCGGCGTTACCCTGACCAGGCCCGGGCCGGACGAGCCGCGCGGCATCGGCTGGTTCGTGCACGGGATGCGGACCGCCGTCGCCGGCGTGGCAGAGACATCGGCCGCGCTGCTGTGGCCTTTCAAGTTCGTGTGGGTCGATCCGGAGACCGTCACCTCACTCGTGGAGGCGCATGGGGCCACTCCAGACGCGATCGTTCGGGCGGCCTACGGCGGGCAGCCCGGCTTCCCGATGCTTTTCCCCGTGGCCCTGGTCGACCGTTTGGCCGCCCTGTCCGGACTCCAGGCCGAAGAAGCGGTCCAATCGCTCGCGGCCGCAGCCGTTGCCATTCGCCAGATCGAGCTGGGCGACCCGGGGATCGTCCACGACATATCAACGTCCCGCGCCGATCTGCCCCGCTACCAGGGCCCGCCCGAGCCGGCGAGCGCGCCGCCCACGGATTGGAGCTCCGCGCTCCCGGCGCAAGCCGGCGACCCGCCTCGGTAGCTCGTGCCGGCCGAGCACCTCGGACAGCGGATCGCCGCTGGCCTTTGGATCGCGGCGCCGGCTACTTCATCGTCGGCGTGGGGATAGGCATTACTACGCCCTCATTCGAGAACGTGTACGTCGTCGAGATGTTGAGCAGGTTGGTCCCGTCGCTGGCGTCCGTCCACGCCCTGAAGGTGGCGTAGACCGGCGAGCCGTCACCGGCGACCCAAAGCACGAGCTGGGTGTGCTGGGGGCTGATGTCCAGGGTGGCAACGTCCAGGCCGCTCAATTTGCCGGAGTCCGGAGTCCACCAGGGCGTGCTCTCCAGCTTGTCGGCCTGTACCCCATTCACCTCGTCGGGGCCATCGTATTGGAGCATTCGAGGTTCGGTGAGCGAAAACAGCGGGCTCAGGACCACGAAAGGAGAAACCGTACCCTGGGCCTTCCACGTTCCGGTGGGCTCTCGCCGCAGGTAGTACGTTCCGTCGACCAGACGCCAGTCATAGGTGACTCCGCCAGTGGTGTCCGTGCCCGATTCATTGCCGCCCGCGCAATCGACCTCCATGTTCACGTTCATCGATACCGAACGACCGTTTACGCGGGCATTGACCGATACGGTCGTCCGGATCGAGACGTGTATGTTCAGGTCGGGATCGGCGAGCTCCTGGAGCGTCTTGGTTACGATCGGTGGCAGGGTGGGCACAGGAGTCGGCGTCGGCGGCTTGGCCACGACGATGTCCTGGCGCGGCGTCGGCGCCGGATTGTCGAAGGCGCCCATCGCGACCAACCCACCCACAGCCAGCGCGGTGATGACCAGGACCACGCCAATCGCGAGCAGAAAGCCCAGCCCCGACCGATTGGCCGGCGGGATCGATGGCGGCACGTCCGGCGACGGGGCAAACTCCGAGCCCATGTACTTCTCCGCGTACGAACCGGGCTGGGCCTCCGGTGCATCGGGGGACGGGACGTAGGCCGCTCCGCACCTCGAGCAGTTGGGAAGCCCCGCCTCGAAAACGCCGTGGCAGCGCCGGGAGCGAACGTATCTCTGATCCGTCTCTGATTCCAAACTCCGCCCTCTCCTTCTCCGGCCGCGCGGCCGCGCGGCCGCGTCCGAGTGTTCGTGTCCTAGCGGCCGCCGATTTGCTGCGAGCTAACACCCTCAAACCGCAGGCCGAGCTCAGCGTACTGCTCCGGATCGGGCTGTGAAGGGGCTTCCAGCATCAAGTCGGTCCCGGACTGGGTCTTCGGGAAGGCCATGACCTCACGAATGTTGGTCTGATTCGAGAAGAGAGCGGCCCAGCGGTCGATGCCCATGGCGATCCCGCCGTGCGGCGGCGCACCGTAGTCGAAGGCCTCCAGGATCCCACCGAACAGGTCGTGCATCTTCTCGAGCGAGTAGCCCTGCAGCGCGAAGCTGCGCTGCAGCAGCTCGCGCCTGTGGATCCGAACCGACCCGCCGCCGAGCTCCCAGCCGTTGAGG
This sequence comes from Chloroflexota bacterium, assembly GCA_003141955.1. Lineage (GTDB taxonomy): Bacteria > Chloroflexota > Limnocylindria > Limnocylindrales > CSP1-4 > Fen-1039. The sequence goes on along the minus strand of PLOC01000034.1, from coordinate 38,967 downwards.
GCGATGTCGTACTGCATCGCCCGCGCCCGACCGGCCGGATCCCCGCGCGACGGCCTGTACGGATCGCCGGACGCGGTGACGAGAAGCCCCTCGTCGTCGGGCAAGACCCCGCTGAATGGATTGTGAGTGGCGTCCCAGCGTCCTCGCTCGGAATCCCACTGGTACATCGGGAAGTGGTACACCCAGCAGTAGGCCAGGACGTTCGGGTCGGCCAGGCTGAGACGCTGGCCCAGCTCCTGGCGCAGGCGGCCGAGCACGTCGGCCACGATCTCATGGTTCGCGTTGGCGACGATGAGGACCAGGTCGCCCGGCCCGGCCGCCGCGGCCGAAATCACCGCCGCGATCCGCTCCTCGCCCAGGAACTTCGCGATCGGCGAGTGCGCCGCGCCGTCGGCATCCACCGAGACATGGGCCAGGCCCCCGGCCCCGTACAGGCGCGCAAACTGCACCAGCTCATCGATCTGTGAGCGGCTGGCATCGGCCATGCCCGGGGCCGCGATCGCTTTGACGCGCCCTCCGGCGGCGAGGGCCTCGTCAAAGACGTGGAAGCCCGTGCTCCCCTCTCCCAGGGCCGGCGCGAGATCCACCAGCTCCATGCCGAACCGAAGGTCGGGCTTGTCGGAGCCGAAACGTTCGAGCGCCTCGGCATAGTCGATCCGGGGAAACGGCAGCTGCTGGATCGGCCGATCCGGCACGACCTTGCGGCTGACCTCGACGATCATTGCCTCGACGAAGTCCATCACCCGCTGTTCGGTGACGAAGCTCATCTCCAAGTCAAGCTGGGTGAACTCGAGCTGGCGATCGCCGCGCAAGTCCTCGTCGCGGAAGCAGCGGGCGATCTGGAAGTAGCGGTCCATGCCGGCGACCATCAACAGCTGCTTGAGCTGCTGCGGGCTCTGGGGCAGCGCGTACACGGTGCCGGGCTGAAGCCGGCTGGGGACGATGAAATCGCGCGCACCCTCGGGCGTGGACTTGAGCAGGATCGGCGTCTCAACCTCGACGAAGCCGGCCCGGTAGTGGGCCTCGCGGATGGCGTGGACAAGCTCCGAGCGCAGCATCAGCCGCTCGAGCATCGGCCGCCGCCGAATGTCGAGGTATCGATACTTCAGCCGCAGGCTCTCGTCGACCGGCGCGTCGGGCTCGTTGATGTAGAAGGGTGGGGTCTCCGCCTCGCTCAGGATCTCGACCGATTGGGCCTGAACTTCGATCTCGCCGGTTGCCAGCTTCGCGTTCTCCATCCCGGCCAGCCTGTGAGCGACCGCGCCTCGGATCTCGAGTACGAACTCGTTGCGGACCCTCGCGGCCACCGAAGCGGCCTGAGGTGTCTCCGCCTGGTTGACAACCACCTGGGTGATGCCGTAGCGATCGCGCAGGTCCAGGAAGATGAGCTGGCCGTGGTCCCGGCGTCGATGGACCCAGCCGGCTATTCGCACTTCGCGCCCGGCGTCGCCAGCGCGCAGCTCGCCGCACGTCACGTCGCGATACGGCGTAGTCAGGCTGAAGGCTGCTTCGGGCGAGGTCGAGGACGGCGTGGGCTCACTCATGCCGCGCATCGTACCGGAACGGAGGCGGTATCTTCCGGCCTCGGTTGACTAGCTTGGGCCGGGCATTCCAGTCGGCAGTCCGGTCGGGCATGCGAAGTTGCCCGAGGTATCGATCCACTGGAAGCTCGCGACCAGGTCTTCGGCTCGAGTCAGCTGGCTCGAGCTGCTCGTGTGTACTTCAACGAAGATGTTGTTGGGCTGGCCGAACTCGTTTCCGGGGAGTCGGATCTCCCACGTCGTCATCGTCCCGTCGACAGTCTTGCGCACGGCAAGGTCGCCGAAAGTGGCGTTGGCCTGCGTGTCGCCGCGGCACGGCACCATGGGCCCGCCCCACCACCGGTATACCTTCACGAGAATCCCACCGCGCGAGACGTCGAATGTGTCGGGGCCGCACGTCATTGAATTGGCCGTGTAAACACATCCTTCTCGCCAGGTGCCGTTGCCGAGCACCGCCAGCACGTATTCCACGCCACCGCTGGAGAACCCCCCTGCGAGGACCGGCCAGTCGGCAGGGTAGTCGAAGGACAGCTCGCCGTTGTCGAAGTGGCCAGGGGTCCCCGGGATCGAGGGTCCCGCCGAGGGAGAAGCCCCTCCACCTTCGGGCGCACCCCGAGACCACGCGGCGAACGCCACGGTGCCCACGACTATCACGACCAGCGTCGCGGCGATGCCGACCGGGAGACGACGCCCGATCGATCGTCGATTCGGCACGCTCGCCACCCACGCGGCCGCATCCACTCGCAAAGGCCATTCCTCACTCGTGGCGCGGAGCGCAAGCCGCAGCCCGGCGGCGGCACGCTCTTCTCGGGCCTTGAGGACCGGCTCATCGTCGGACATCGTCTTCTCCCATCGCCGCCGCCAGACGGCCGAGCGCCCGGTGGAGCCTCGACTTCGCCGTGCCTAGCGGAATCCCGAGAGCCGCGGCGACGTCCGGCACCGCGAGGTCGGCACCGAATCGCAAGCCGAGCAGAGCTCGATCCTCGCTGGACAGGTGATGCAACGCAGCCATTACGGTCGCCCGGTATGCCCAACCCGAGCTCGGATCGTGCCCGGCCTCGCCCTCGGCAGATTCCAGGCTGACCTCACGCAGGCGGGTACGCCCCTGTCGGCCCGCGCGATCGAATGCCTGTCGAACGGCGATTCGACGAAACCAGGCCGGCCAGCTGTCGGCCTCCCGCAGACCCCGAAGCTGACGCCAGGCTCGCATCGACGCATCCTGCATCACCTCCTGCGCATCCTCGGGGGAGCGGACGATCGCCAGAACGGCGCGATAGGTGCGCGGAGCTTCCGCTTCGACTAGCCGAGCGAAGGCGACCTCGTCGCCACGCCGGGCCGCGAGCACCAGCTCCAGCTCCACCGCTCCCTCCATTGGCCTGTCACCACCTATGACCGTCCGCACGGGCGATTCGTTCCCGGAGGCCCTGCCGCGGCCTTCCAGGCGCTTCAGCTACCCGTGATGATGGCTCTTCGCCGCCCGGGCCAATTCGCGGGCGAGTTCCCCGAGCGGCACCAGCCGCTGCGTGCCGGCCTCGAGGTCCTTGAGCTGGACGTGCCCCTCGTTGAGCTCGTCGCCGATGATCACCGCAAAGTGGGCGTGGTCGCGCGACGCCGTCTCGAGCTGCCGACCCAGCTTGCGCTGCGCCAGCTCCGCCCGAACGCACAGCCCCTCGGCGCGAAGCAGGCTGGCCACCCGCAGGCGCGCGATCGTGTCGGCCGGATCAGCCCCGACGACGACCGCCAGCGGCGGAGCCATGGCCGCGGCCATGGCCCGCGTCTCGTCGAGCGCCAGCAGGACGCGGTCCAGGCCGAGGGCAAAGCCGATACCGGGCGTTGGCCGGCCGCCCAGCAACTCGACCAGGCCGTCGTATCGGCCGCCGCCACCCAGGGCCTGCTGTTGCCCCTCGGCGCCGCGGCGGTAGTACTCGAAGGTCGTCCGGGTGTAGTAGTCCAGGCCGCGCACGAGCGTCGGCTCCACGCGATAGGGCACGCCGATCGCCTCCAGGTGGGCCCTCACGGCGGCGAAATGGGCCGCGCAGGCTTCGCACAGGCAGTCGCCGATCCTGGGCGCGGCCGCCACCAGGGCCGCCATCGCCGCATCCTTCGAATCCAGCAGGCGAAGCGGGTTCGCGTCCAGCCGTCGCCGCTCGAGTTCGGGCAACTCCGCCTCGTGGCGCCGGAAGTAGGCCGTCAGCTGCGCCAGGTAAGCCGGCCGGCAGGCCCCGTCGCCGATCGAGTTCAGCAGAACCTGCACGTCGGGCACGCCCGCCTCCACGTAGAAGCGGTAGCCCATCTCGATCATCTCGGCGTCCACAGCCGGCCCCGGATCGCCGATCGCCTCCGCGTCCCACTGCCAGAACTGACGGTAGCGGCCGGCCTGCGGCCGGTCGTAGCGGAACATCGGACCGACCACGGTCAGCTTCACCGGCTGCGGCCACGTCTGCATGCCGTGCTGCACGAACGCCCTGACGATCCCGGCCGTGGCCTCGGGCCGGAGCGCCCACGCCTCCGCCTCCTCGGTTCGAGGCGCGAGCCGGAACAACTCCTTCTCGACGACGTCGGTCACTTCGCCGATCCCGCGCTCGAAGACGGCCGTCTGCTCGAACATCGGGATCTCCATCTCGCGATAGCCGTAGCGGCCGGCCAGCGAGCGGGCGATTCCCTCGAGTCGATTCAGTCCCGAGCTGACATCGGGGAGCAGGTCGCGGGTGCCCCTGGGGGCTCGAAATGACGGCATGGCCGAAGTCTAGCGGCTGGGCGGCGCTTCCAACCGGCAGACGAGGACGTGGGCGGCGCGAGGGTCCGGGCCCCGGCCTGAGCCCCCGCGGACACTCCGTCAGGCGACGACGTTGCCCGTGTCCTGCGAAATGGCAGCCTCGATACAGGAGAGGAAGCGGCGGGCGGCCAGGACCACGGCCCGCTTGGTGATGCCCCCATCGACGGGAATGTAGTAGTCGAGGAAGAACCGGCCGTCACCCATGACCGAGGCCCGGATGAGCTTGACCTGGTCGTTGACCCGATTCACGTACTCCAGCTTGGCAGCCGGCTGGGCGCTGGCGTTGACGCCGAAGATGGCGTAGATGGCGATCATCTTGCCGTCGGGATCCGGGCGCAGGAAGCAGCTGTACTTGTCTTTAATCCGTACGTCGCCATCGCTGTCGATCGACGTCTCCATGTAGGCGTCATCGAACAGCTGCTTGAGCGAGGTCGAACTCACTTCCTCGGGACGAATGAGCTCGTCGGGCACATAAGCCTCCTGCCGGCTGGATCGCCCGGGGTCCATCGCCCTGAGCGACGGCTCGAGACAGACGTGGGACCGGTTGGCCGACTATAGCTGACCGCCGGTTCACCGCGTCAAGTGCAGGCAGGATCCCGGTTCAGCCTTCGGCCGGCGACCGAAACTGCCGCAGCGCCTCCAGCCGCGGATCGATGTCCGCATCGGGGTGATCGTGCGGACCGCTGCCCAGCTCCTGCCCGCAGACCACACACAGCCCCGGGCAGTCCTCCCGGCAGAGCGGCGCGATCGGCTCGGCCAGAAGAATCGCTTCGCGGACCTCCTCCTCGAGCTGGAGCTCGTGGTGGTCCGTGAGCCGCAGAACGTCCGGCTCGGCCGATGTGTCGAGCGGGAGGCCGCTCGCCAGGTCGATGGTCGGCAGAGCCTCTTCCTCGATCTCCAGCTCGAGGGGGTAGTCGATCTCGCGCAGGCAGCGGCTGCACTCCTGTTCGATCGACGTGGCGAGCGTGCCCCTGACCAGCAGCCCGCGGTTCGTGCGGGTCAGACGCAGCTGCCCAACCACGCCGCTGCCCTGGCGCAGGTCGGGCCCGAGGTTCAACGGCGGCGAGCCGACATCGAGATCGCGGATCGACCCGACCGGCTCGCCTAGCAGGCCGGCCACGTTGAAGGTCAGCGCCTCAGCGACTGATTGGCTCTTCTGCGCCTGCCGACTCTTCGTATTCATCGAGCGCCCCTTCTCCATCGGTGTCGTCCGCGACCGCGGGGACGGCGCGCCTCTCATCGAGCAGGTCCAACCCCAGCCTGATGCTCTTGAGGGTCCTCATGACTTCGACTTCGAGCTTGGAGAGCACCTCGGCGGCGTAGTCGTCTGCGCCGCGGCGCACGACGTCCGCCTCGGATCTGGCCTGGCGCACGATTTCCAGGCTCATCTCCTCGGCCTGACGCGTCAGCTCACGTTCCTCGATCAGATACGTTGCCTGCTCCTGGGCGCGGGCGAGGATCTGCTCCGCTTCCTCGCGCGCCTGCTCGAGCAGCCGATCCACCTCCGAGTTGACCCGCTTGGCGGTCTTGATCTCTTCGGGGATCGTCATCCGGAGCTGATCGATCAGGTCCAGCGCGTACGCCTGATCAACCATGACGCTGCTGGTGAAGGGAAGCTTCCGGCCGTCCGCCAGCAGCGACTCGAGTCGCTCGACGAGGTGGATGATGTCGATCGGACTGGCCCTCCTGGGGCGAGGTTTCGGGCTGCCGGTTTCGTCGATTATAGACTCGGGATTCGCGCCGCCAGGCGCCTTGCGACCGCCGGGGGCACCATCTGAGTCACATCGCCACCGAAAGTGGCGATCTCCTTGACCAGGCTGGAGCTCAGGTAGCTGTGTTCGAGGGCGCTCATGAAGAACACGGTGTCGACCTCGGGGTCCAGCTTGCGATTCATGTGGGCCATCTGCAACTCGGACTCGAAGTCCGAGATGGCACGCAGCCCGCGCACGACGAAGTTGGCGCCGCGCCTGCGACAGAACTCGACCGTCAGCCCGTCAAACGACTCGACGTCGATGCGGGCGGCGACATCGGCCGGACAGCACTCGTCGACGGCTTCGCGGATGACCGCCAGGCGGACGTCGGTCGGGAAGATCGGCTCCGACTTGCGAGGATTGACCAGGACGGCGAACACGACCCGGTCGAAGACGGCGGCCGCGCGGGCGACGACATCGAGGTGGCCGTTCGTCATCGGGTCGAACGAGCCCGGGTAAACGGCGATCTTCACCTGCCTGCCTCCTCCGCCTCGGCGGCGGGCCGATCCGGGGTAACGGCGACCGACTCTTCCGCGACCGGCGGCTCGGCGCCCGTCCGACGGTAGAACGTCAGGGCGGTCTCTCCAAACCGTCTGGTTCGGACCGATGCTAGCAGCCCCAGGGCCGGCGGTGGAGGGGTCCGCCAGAAGTGCTTGGCCACAACCCACGCCGAGGCGGTGAGCAGCGGAGCCGGCGGGGCGGCCAATCGAGCCATAGCCGACTCAAGAAGCTTGAACTCGGCGTACGGCGGGTCGACGAGGACGAGGTCGAATGGGCCGTCGGCGGCGGCTCGAGCGCCAAGGTATGTGAGCACGTCGGCGCGGGCGACGTGCCCGCGGTCGGCGAGATGAGTCTTCGTCAGGTTGTCGCCGATGACGCGGCCGGCGATGGCGTCGCGTTCCACGAAGACAGCGTGGGCCGCTCCCCGTGACAGGGCTTCGATGCCGCCGGCGCCCGAGCCGGCGAACAGGTCGAGAACCCGTGCGCCCGGCAGATCCGGCTCCAGGATCGCGAAGAGGGTCTCCTTCACTCGATCGGCGAGGGGCCTGGTGCCCTCGCCCGGCGCCGTCAGCCGGGTGCCCCTGGCGGTCCCGGCGATGACCCTTCCAGCCTCGCTCATTCGGACGCCTCCGGCGCCGCCGCGGCGGCGCCCATCTCGGCCGCGTCCGCGACTTCCGCCAGCACCTCGCCCGCGCCCACCCGGGCAAGCCAGCCGTTCCGAAGCTCCGTCGCGAGGGCGTCATGGCCCGCCAGCAGCGCGCCTCGCTCGTCGAGCAGCCGCTCGGCCATGGCCCGCGCCTGGGCAGCGCGCTCACGGTCCTCCTTGTTCCGCAGCGACGCGATCCGCAGGGTAGGCAGTCCACTCTGGTGCAGGCCCAGCAGCTCGCCCTCGCGGCGCAGCTCCAGGTCGAGCTCGGCCAGCACGAAGCCGTCGTTGGTGGTTGCGAGCGCGTCGAGGCGCGCCTTCGCAGTCTCGTCGTTCGAGTCCGAGACGAGGATGCAGTAGGCCTGGGCCTCTCCCCGGCCCACGCGGCCGCGCAGCTGGTGGAGCTGGGCCAGGCCGAAGCGATCGGCGTCGAGGATCACCATGACCGTGGCCTCGGGCACGTCCACCCCGACCTCCAGCACCGTGGTGCCCACGAGCACGTCGAGCTCGCCGCGGCGGAAGAGGTCCATCGTGGCGTCGCGATCGGCTGCCTTCATCTGCCCGTGCACGACGCCGACCCGCGGCGCCGGCTGGGCGGGGACGCTCATTCGCGCGGCGGCCTCCGCGAGCTGGGCCGGCAGCGCCGCGGCGACCTCGTCGGCGGAGCGAGCGGCCGACTCCTCGTCCTCCTCGATGAGCGGCACGACTACGAAAGCCCGGTGCTCGTCGCGGACCTCGCGAACGATGAGCTGGTAGGTGCCTCTGGGCGGATCCGCCGCCGTCCCGGCCAGCTCCTCGGTGTGGCGAATGCCGGTCCTGACCTTGAGGCGGCCGGCCGGCGGGGTCCGCAGATCCGACACGTCCAGGTCGGCCAGCACGATCTGACCCAGGGTTCGCGGGATCGGCGTGGCGGTCATAAGCAGGACATGTGGCGAGCGGCCCTTGGTGGCGAGCGCCTCGCGCTGCGCGACGCCGAAGCGGTGCTGCTCGTCGACCACGGCCAGCGCCAGATCGGCGAACTGGACCGCTTCCTGCACGAGCGCGTGCGTGCCCACGACTACCCGGCCGCTCGTGAGGCCGAGCAGGCCGCCGCCGGCGGGCGGCGCGGCCAGCACCTTGAGCGCCTCGCGCCGCTCACCAGCGGGGAGCGACCCGGTCAGCAGCGTCACTCCGTGGCCGAGCGGCTCGACGAGCCGGCGCAGCGCCACAGCGTGCTGGCGGGCGAGCAGGTCCGTCGGCGCGAGCAGCGCGCCCTGGCGCCCCGCGTCGGCGACGAAGGCCAGCGCCAGCGCCGCGACCGCGGTCTTGCCGGATCCCACGTCGCCCTGGAGAAGCCGCATCATCGGCCGCGCCTGGCCCAGGTCGGAGACGATCGCCTCCACTGCCGCCGCCTGGTCCGGCGTCAGGCGAGCAGGATCGGCGGCACCCATTCGAGCGTGGACTTGCTCCGTCAGGGCCGCCTCCACCGCCTCGATCGCCTCGAGCACACGAGCCGGCGGGACGGCCACGGGTTCGCCGACGGCGACCCTCCGCTGCCGGTCGCGGGCGACCATGCCGATCTGCAACGCCAGGAGCTCGTCGAACCCGAGACGGCGCAGGGCGGCATCGCGCCGCCCGAAGTCATCCGGATAGTGGGCGCTTTCCAGGGCCGCCGAGATCGGCATCGCGCTCGGTTGGCCCGCGGAGCCGGCTGCAACCGCGGCGCCGGCATCGGCCACCGCCAGGGCCTCGGCCGGCAGATACTCCGAATATGTGGCGCCGACCGCGTCAAGAGCCTGCCGGATCGCCCGCCGGAGAGTGGCCGCCGTCAGCCCCGCCGTGAGCTTGTATACGGGCACGATTCGGCCCGCGTGCAGGAGAGCCGAGCCGTCGTCGAGCTGGAACTCGGGGTTGTCGAAGCTGGTCTTGAAACCGCGGCGGCGGATCTTGCCGCTGATCACGATCCACTGCCCCTCGCGCAGCCGGTTGGCGATGAAGCGCCGCCCGAACCACGTGGCCTCGGCTTCGCCCGTGTCGTCGCCCAGATAGACCGTCGTCCGCTCGACATGCCGGCGGAATGTCGGCGCGACGCGGATCCCGCGAACCTGCAGCCTGGCGCTGGCCGGCTCGCCGTCGGCCACCCAGGCCAGCTCCCGCGCGGTGCTCAGGGCCCGCAGGTCGTCGTAGCGGCGGGGCAAATGGAAGAGCAGGTCGCGGACCGTGTAGATGCCGAGCCTCGAGCCAACCCGCCGCAGCGCCGTCGCGCCCGCGAAGCCGCTCTCCCCAATCTTCGTGGCGGGGCCGACGGGAGCGCGCGCTACGGTGACTTTCGAAGTACCGGCACGCGACGTCGAACGCCCGGGCCCCCGCGTCGCCACCGCCTTACTCCGCCGCGATCAGGTACCGGTAGTGGGGCTGCCCACCATGGATCACCTCCACCTCCACGCCGGGACGCGACTCCCCGATCCGGCCGGCCACGGTTTCGGCTTCCACGAGGTCTGCCCCATCGCCGTAGTAGACCGTCACCAGCTCGAAGCCGGGCTCCAGGGCGCGCAGAGCGGCGAGGATCGCCTTCATTCGATCGCTGTTCACGGCCAGCAGGCCGTCGTCGGGGTCGAGCACGATCGTCTGCCCCATGCGGACCTTTCGGCCCCCGATCATGGCGTCGCGGACGGCTTCGGTGACCTGCAGCGTCTGCACCGCCCGACCGGCCAGGGTCATGACCTCTGCATTGGCGGTGGCATCGCGATCGGGATCGAGCGCTAGAAGGGCCGCGAAGCCTTCGGCGGCGTTTCGGGTGGGCACGACTCGCACCCTGCGTGTGCTCATCTCGGAGGCCTGGCGCGCTGCCAGGACGACGTTGGGGTTGTTGGGCAGCAGCAGGATCTCGTCCGCGGCTATCTTCTCGACGGCGTCGAGCAGCTCGCCGGTTGACGGGTTGTTCGTCTGGCCGCCGTGTACGACCGCGGCGACGCCGTACGAGTCGAAGATGCGCGCCAGCCCGTCGCCGGCGGCTACGGCCACTACGGCCAGTGGCACCGTCGCCTCGAGCGCGGCCCCGTTGCCCGTCCCATTGGAGCCGTTCAGTCCACCCGGGGCCGCCTCCATCTCGGCGCCGTATGTCTCGAGGTCGACATGCGGCCGAGCCTCGTGATGGCCGCCGCGCCCGTGGCCGGCGCCACCGGTACTGCCGGCACCGTGAGGCTCGGGCCCGTCCGCGGCCCCGACCTGCGCCAGGAGCTGATCGACCCTCAGCTCAGTCTCCCTATGGTCGCGGACTTCCTGGCTCTGTGAGTCGAGGTTCTCGACGGTGATGCGCGTGAGCGAACCCATCGACAGCCCGAGCGCGATGACGTGATCCGGTCGGTCGTTGTGAACGTGCACCTTCACCGCCCGACCGTCGCCCGCCACCAAAACTGAGTCGCCCATTCGCTCCAGGTCGGCCCGCAGGCGGTCCAGTTCCAGTGGCTTGTCCCGGGTGTGGAGCAGGAACATCGTCTCGTAGCCGAATTCAGCTGCGGCCGGGACAGCCGGCCTGGTGGTCCGCTTGTGCGCCGCGGCCCTCTCGGCCGCCGGAGCCGGGGCCGGGTTGTGGGCGACGATGTACTGGAGCGCGCCCTGGAGCAGCCGCAGCAGGCCCTGCCCGCCCGCGTCGACCACGCCGGCATCCCGCAGGATCGGCAGCATCGACGGCGTCTTCGCGACGGCTCCCTCGGCCCCACGGACCGCCGCGATCAGGACCGATTCGAGATCGCCGCCCTCTTCGGCCACGACCACGGCAGCTGCCGAAGCTTCCCTGACAACCGTGAGAATCGTTCCTTCGACCGGCTTGACGACGGCCTTGTAGGCGGTCGCCGTCCCCTGTGTCAGCGACCGCGCAAGGTCCGCGCCGTCGAAGCGCTCCTTCCCGCCCAGCCCCTCGGCCATGCCCCGGAAGATCTGCGAAGCGATGACGCCGGAGTTGCCTCGGGCACCCATGAGGGCCCCGAAGCTGATTGCCGTGGCCACGCGATCGGCGGACGGTTCGGCCACTCCCTCCGCCTCCGCCAAGGCCGCGCGGACCGTGGCCAGCATGTTGCTGCCAGTGTCGCCGTCGGGCACAGGGAAGACGTTCAGGGCATTCACCTCGTCGACATGCTCGGCGAGGTTGTCGACGGCCGCTCGGAAGGCCGCGAGGAGACCGGCTCCGTCACCGGCGCGGCGCGTCATCGGGAAGCTCGGTAGATCATCTGGTCCTGCGTCGTCTCGGAGCCGTCTGTCCCTCGGCCGGTGTCTTGTGGGCCTGGTCCGCGCCGGGCAGCTCCTGGGCGGCATCCCGTGCCGGTTCGTCCAGCTCGCTCGACTCCCGTCCGATCGCCGCGGCACGCTCCACGGCGGCAGGCTGGTATCCAAGGCCGTCGACGTGGATCGTCATGCTGGCAATTTCCACCCCGGCCAGGCTGCGAAGCGAGTAGCGCACGGCCGAATCGACCTGGCGCGCGACCTCGGCGACCGGCACCCCGAAGGCCACCTTTATGTACAGGTCGAGGCTCAGGCCGCCTTCGGTCGCGAGCTCGATCCCGGGTCGATCGAGGCCGATCCAGCGAGAGAGCCGACGTGCGAACGACGGGTCGCTAAAGCCGGTCACGCCATAGCTGCTCTGAACGGCCGTTCGGACGATGTCGACGATGGCGCGGCGCGTTACGATCGATCTGCCGGCCACCGAGCGCTCGGGCATATGGGTGCGACTCCCAGCCTGGGGGACGGAAACGGTGTGCTATCATACCGCCCCGGTCGGCCCCAGTCGGGGTCGCTCCTTGATCCACGAACCCGAGAGGACCTAATGGCTCGCTCCTGTGCCGTCTGCGGGAAGGTCTCCATGGACGGCTTCAACCCGCAGTCGTCCGGAATGAACCGGGTCCGCGCCCACAGGCGCTTCCGCCCGAACCTCCAGCAGACCACCATCGAGCAGAACGGCAAGATGGTGAAGACCCTGGTCTGCACCCGCTGCCAGCGCACCCTTTCGCGCGGCGCCCGGTAGGCCCACGCCGGCCCGCTGCGGCCGGCCATACGCGACTCACCCGGCGTCGAGCCCCAGGCTCGGCGCCGATCATGTTCGTGGGTACTTAGCCCGCTCTCACCGCGACCGGAGCAGGGGAACCCGTCGCTCCGGCAGCCGCCCAGGCACCGGCCCCCAGGCCCAGGCCGCAACGGACCCATGGCCCTTCACTCTCGCTTGAGTGACGATCGAGGCTGGCTCACCCTTGACGAGTGGCAGCCCGACAACGAGCATCGCGATGAGATGCGACCCGCCCCGTTCTACTCAACCGACCTGAACACGCAGACCTACGACCTCGGCGTCGGTCGCGGTGGTCCCGGGACCGACGTGGACGTTCCCTTCTACCGCGACCTTGCGGCAGCGTCCGGGCCGCGTGTCCTGGAGCTCGGCTGCGGCACCGGCCGCGTCACGATCGCCCTTGCTCAAGCCGGACTCGAGGCGACCGGCCTGGATCGTTCTCCCGGGATGCTGCGAGAGGCCGCCTCGAAGCTGGCGCGGCTCGACCATGCGACCGCAGCGCGGTTGAGCTTCGTCCAGGGCGACATGACCGACTTCGCACTCCGAGCAACCTTCGACAGCGTCCAGGTTCCGGCTCGAGGCTTCGCCTTCCTCCTCACTCCAGAAGCCCAACGCGCGTGTCTGGAGCGAATCTTCGAGCACCTTCGTCCGGAGGGCGTCCTGTCGATCCACTTGTTCGACCCGCGACTCGACCTCTGCGTGCCTGGGGTCACGGGCGGTCGCACCGAGACGGCCTCAGACCCTTCGACCGGCCGAGTGATCCGCGTGGAGGTCCTCTCGCGGCACAACGAGACGGTCGCTCAGGTGCTGCGGGAGGCCTGGCGCTTTTCCGAGATCGACCCATCGGGGACGGTCATTCGCGTTGAGGAGGAAGAGCTCGTCCTGCGATGGACCTACCGATACGAAATGCGCCACATGCTGGCCCTGGCCGGGTTCGACCGGATCGTTGAGTACTCGGACTTTGCGGGTTCCCCACCTGCCTACGGCGGCGAACAGGTGTGGGTGTGCCGGCGGCCTTAGGCCAGGCGAGAAGCCGGCCGACTCGACTCTACCTGACCCGGCATCCACAGGGTCGCCGCCTGCAGTTCGCTCAAGGGCTTGTCGCCGCCCCGGCCGCAGCTCGCCGGACCGGCGAGCTGCGGCGCTTGACCCGTGGATCGCGGCTCAGGATGCTGGCTTCGGCTGAATGCCGAGCTCGTCCGAGTCCAGCCACACCGTGAACGGCCCCTCGTTGACCAGCTCGACTGCCATCTCGGCGCCGAAGCGGCCCTGCGCCACGGGGATGCCGGAGCTGGCCAAGATCTCGCAGAAGACCTCGTACAACCGCTCTCCCATGATCGGCCCGGCGGCGCGGATGAACGAGGGTCGCCGTCCCCGGCGTGAGTCCGCGTACAGCGTGAACTGGCTCACCACCAGGGCTGCTCCACCCACCTCGGTCAGGGACAGGTTCGTCAGCCCGTCCGAGTCGGCGAAGATCCGCAGACCAGCCACCTTGGCCGCCAGGCCGGAGGCGACCCACTCGTCGTCGGCGGGGCCCACGCCCAGCAGGACCAGCAGCCCCGGCCCGATCGAAGCGACGGACTCGCCGTCGATCCGGACCTCCGCCCGGGACACCCGCTGCAGCAGCGCGCGCATCTGCGACCCTCCTGCCCCGGCCGGCTCAGCGGCTGACTAGGCCGACGGCGGCCCGCCACAACCCGCCGAGCACCACCAGACACGCGACCAGGTAGAGCCCGCTCTGCGAGCCGCCGAACCACCCCTGCGTGTCGATCCCGATGGCGACGGCCAGACCCAGCACGGCCACCACCGCACCCTGGATGACCAGCGCCCAACGCACCCGCCGGCCTATCCTCCGCAGCGCGCCCACGTCGCCGGCGTCCTCCGCCTCCACGCCGGCTTCGATCTCCTCGTCTGCAACCTGCTTCAGGAATCGCCGCCCCCACGCCGGCCCGTGCAGGATGACCAGGTATGCGACCGACGCGTAGACCACCCCGCCGATGATGTCGACGACCCAGTGCTCGCCCAAGTAGACGATCGAGAACCAGACGCAGGCCGTGTAGGCCGCCATCAGCCAACCAACCCTGCCGAAGGCGCGCCGGGCGAAGAGGAACGCCAGGAACGGATAGGCGGCGTGGAGCGACGGAAATGCCGCCACGTCGTTGGAGCTGATGCTGTAGAGCGAGTACGTGTAGAGGTAGTTGTTCTTGCCGAAGCCGAAGAGACTCACCAACCCGTCGAAGCCTGTGTCGCGCAGGTGCAGAACTCCAGTTACGTAGCCGTTCTGCGCGGCCCACCAGGGCGGCGCCACGGGCAGCAGCAGGAACGTCACGAAGGCCGCCATGGAAAGGAGGATCAAGGCGGCCACGTAGTCGTAGTAGAAACGGCGCTGGTGGATCCACAGCAAGAATCCGACGGCCAGCGGCAGGGGGAAGTGCAGGAAGTAGAAGACGACCGAGATCGTCGCCACGTTGTCCGGGGCGGAAGCCGGACCATGGTGGAGGAGCTCCTGCAGATAGGTGGTGGGCAGGCCACCGAGGCCGATGATCCGCTCGATCGAGATCACGTCGGTGACGTGGATCGGCAGACCGAACTTGTCGGCGTAGCCACGCATCAGCTCGTAGGCGAAGAACAGGGCCAGGAACGGGATCCAGTCTCGCAGGAAGAGCTTCCCACGGCCGAGCAGCAGCGCGGCGAGCCCAAAGGCGACGACGATCAGCTCGGGCGTGACCGAGATGCCGCGCGCGATCATCAGGATGGAGAGCAGGACCGCGTAGGATGCCACCGCGGCCAGCAGCAGCCGGTCGTTGCGGCGTCCCGGGTGGGTGTGCGGCAGCTGCGCCCCGACCTCGGCCGATGTGCCGTCCACGCCCACGGCCCCTGGCGGCGACGGCTCCGTCGCCGCCAGTTCCCGACCCGGGGCCGCTTCTTCGCTCACGCGGTCTCTCCTCGCTCAGTTCGCGCCCCGGCATCCGCTTCGCCCCGGCCCGCGCCGTTCTCATAGCCTTCGTCGGCGAGGGCCCTGATCAACCGCATCTCCCGGGCGATGTCGACGCCCTTCTGCCACAGCGTGGAGCCGACCACCAGCACTTCCGCTCCGAGCTCGCCGCACAACTTCGCAGAGTGGCGATTGACCCCGCCGTCCACGTGGACCTGTCCGCGGGGCCGCCCCACCTCGCGGTCGCGGAATAGCTCATGCGCCGGCAGGATCTTGGTGGCTGCGTCGGTCATGAACGATTGCCCGCCGAAGCCCGGCTCGACGGTCATCACCATGACGATGTCGAGCAGCTCGCGGTACGGCTCCAGCGTCGCCAGCGGAGTTGCCGGTCTCAGCGCCAGCCCCGCCTGCCGGCCGGCCTTTCGAATCTTGAGCAGCGTCGGCTCGATCGGCTCCTCGACCTCCACATGGAACGTGATCGAGTCGCAGCCGGCATCGATGAACTGGTCCACGTAGCGGCCCGGCTCGGAGATCATCAGGTGAGCGTCGAACGGCTGCTTGCCGACGTGCCGCAGGCGCTTGATTACCGTCGGGCCGAAGGTGATGTTAGGGACGAAGTGCCCGTCCATGACGTCGAGATGGAGGCGGTCGGAACCGGCCTTGAACGCCCGCAGCGATTCTCGGGCCAGGTCCGAGAGGTCGCAATCGAGAATGCTCGTGCTCACCAGGGTGCGGCGCCGGGCCATCAGCGATTCCCCGCCCAGCCTGCCACTGCCGCCTCGAGATCCGCCGGGAGGCGCTCGGCGCTTCGGTCGCCCCGAAGCGCCATCTCGCTCTGGCGGACGATCACCGCGCGCCGGTGGGCTACCGTCGGAGCAGGCGGCTCGCCGGCCCGATCGGCCGCCAGCTGGCCGCACGCCGCGCCGGCGTCCTGGCCGCGGTTGCGCCGGACCGTGGCGCCGACGCCGCCCTGTTGGAGGCGGGCGGCGAACTGCGCGACCCGCTGTGGGCTGCTGGCCTGCCAGGGCGTGTGGGCGACGGGATTCATCGGGATCAGGTTGACGTGGGCCAGGTCGCCGCGCAACAAGCCGGCCAGTGCATCCGCGTCGACGTCGGTGTCGTTCACACCGGAGATCATCACGTACTCGTAACTCACGCGCCGGCCGGTTGTGCGGGCGCAGGCGCGTGCAGCTGCGACGACCTCGGCCACGGGCCAGCGGCGGTTCAGCGGGACGAGGACGTCGCGCAGGGGATCTCGGGCGGCGTGCAGGCTGATCGCCAGCGTGAACTGCGGGTTGAGCTCCGTCAGGCGGCGGATCCCGGGCACGACCCCGGAGGTCGAAACCACGACGTGGCGAGCGCCCAGGCCGAACCGGTGTGGGTCCGAAAGCGCGGCCACCGCCTCCAGCACGCGATCAAGGTTCAGCAGCGGCTCGCCCATGCCCATGAAGACGACGTTGGTCAGGTGGGCCCCGCCGGGCGCCAGACGCCGGGCAGCGTGCCGGACCTGGTCCAGGATCTCCGCGGTCTCGAGATCGCGTCCAAGGCCCAGCTCGCCCGTGGCACAGAACGGACAGCCGACGGCGCAGCCGGCCTGGCTGGAGATGCACAGGGTGTGCCGCTCGCGGTGCTCGGGCCGGCCGTCCTCGCGGCGCCCGCGCGCCGGGTAGTGCATCAGCACCGACTCGATCAGCCCTCCGTCGGAGAGCAGGTGGAGCGTCTTCTCGGTCAACCCTTTGTCGGAGACGGTCACCTCGTCGGCGGCGATCGTGTCGACGCGGAAGGCCCGGTCCAGGCTCCCACGCAATCCGGCCGGAAGGGTCCCAAGCTCCTCCGCGGCGACGATGTTCTGGCGCCAGACGCCGTCGCGGATCTGACCGGCCCGGTACGGCGATTGTCCCTGGGCCGCGACCCACGCCTCCAGCGCGCCGTCTGGCAGGCCACTCAGGCCGGGGCGAGGGTCGGTGGCGGGTTTGGATCGGCGCGGGGCACGCGCCGCCGTCGATGGCTCAGTCACAGGGCCGCGATTATCGCACGCCGGGCAGGCCGATCGGTCAGCGGGTCAGGCCTGGCCAGCCACGGAGCAGTTCGGCAGATGACATCTCACGCCCGCCGGCCCGCTGCGCCACATCGAGCACCAGGCGGTCATCCGCGGTCACAAGTGCCAGGCGGCGGTCGGGGGTGGTGACGAACCGCCCTGCCACATCGCCCGGCTCGCTCTCAGCCACGTGCGCCTTCGACACGATCAATCGCACCTCTCCGGTCCTGGCGCTCTGGATATAGCTGCCCGGCCAGGGCTGGTACGCGCGAACCTGCCGCTCCAGCTCCGCAGCAGGACGCTCCGGATCCAGCAGCCCGTCCTCACGGCGAAGGGGCCGCGTGAACGTCACGCCCTCCGCCGGCTGCGGTCGAGCCACGAGCCGCCCCGCCAGCCACTCCGGCAGGGCGCGAACCAGCAATCGAGCCGCGGCCGCGGATGCCCTCTCCTCCAGGGTCACGGCGGTGTCGTCGGCCCGGACATACAGCGCCTCCACCGCCACGATCGGACCGGCATCCATCTCATCGGTTACGACCATGAGCGTCACCGCCGACTCTATGTCCCCCGCCAGAATCGTGGCCGCGATCGGCGCCGCTCCGCGCCACCGCGGCAGCGCAGACGGATGCAGGTTCAGAAAGCCACGCGGCGGAAGGTCGAGCAGCACCCGCGGTATGAGCTGGCCGTAGTCGGCCAGGACGACCAGGTCGGGCGCCACCGCCGCCAGGGCGTCGACGGCCTGGGGCTTTCGAACTCGCATCGGCTGCAGGAGCGGCAGTCCCAGGTCTCGCGCCCGGACGGTAACGGGAGTCGGCGTCGGGATCGCCTTTCGGCCGACAGGTCGATCGGGCACCGAGACGACGGCCTCGACCCGAATGCCCGGCAGGGCGACGAGCGCATCGAGGATCGGGACGGCGAACGAGCCGCTGCCGAAGAAGACGGCGCGAACGATGGTCGAAGGTTCGGCCGTTGCCCTGTCGCTCACCCGACGGCGGTGCGCGCGGCTGCCGATCGACCTTCCTCGTCCTCATCGTCGCCGTGCTCGGTCGAGATCAGGTCGTCGAGCGTGTCGAGGTAGTCGATGTAGAGCTTGCCGTCCAGGTGGTCGATCTCGTGCTGCATTCCCCGCGACAGGAGACCGCCGCCGGCCACCTTGATCTTCTTGCCGTGCCGGTTCTGGGCCACGACCCAGATCTTCTCGCGCCGAGTCACGTATGCCACGTAACCCGGAATCGAGAGGCATCCCTCCAGGTCGCGGTTGTCACCATCCGCCCGCACGATGCGCGGATTGACCAGCTCGTGCAGCTGGCCGGCGACCTCGACGACGCAGGCGCGCTGGGCCTCGCCGATCTGGGGCGCGGCCAGGCCGACGCCGGGAGCATGGCGCATCGAGTCGGTCAGATCGTCGAGCAGCTCATGGAGGTACTTGCCGAAGCTGTCAACGGGCTCGCCCTTGATGCGCAGCCGGGGGTCACCGAGAAGAACGATGGGTCGGACGCTCATGGCCGCAGAGTATACCGAGCGCCGCCACGGAGGCATCCGCCCCGTTTCGGGTAGTCGAAACGACGGCGAGCACCTTTTCGGGCGTGGGTGAGGTATGGTCCCTGAGACCGCGCCGATGACGGCCGGACCGGTAGGGAGTTGCGCCAAGGATGGCGTTTTCCAGGAGTCCAGGAGCGCAGACCCGAAACTACGTCAGGCAGGAGGCATGGGACCGAGCCTCCCTGGCGCGCCGGCTGTCCGCCTGGCTGATCGACCTCGCCCTGCTGATGGCGATGGTGCTCCTCGTAGCGACCCTGCTAGGGCTCGCACAACCGAGACACGGCAGCTGGACCGACCTGGACGGGACCGTGGTCACGGCCAGCGGCACCTACCTCCCGACGCTGTGGCTCGAGCTGCTGCTCGCCATCGCGTCGGCGGTCTACGCCATTCCGCTGTGGCGACTGGCCCGCGGCACGCTCGGTCAGCGGCTCCTGGGCCTGCGCGTCTTCGGCCTCGAGGTGCCGAGTGCCCTTTCCTGGCGCCAGGCGGCGATCAGGTGGCTGGTTCTCTATGGCTGGACCTTTCCCGGCATGGCATCCACGTCCACCATTCCGGCCGTGACGTGGCCCTGCACGGTTCTGTTCCTGGCCTGGTTCGCCGAGCTGATCGTCAGCACCCGGCGCGGCGGCAAGGGAATCGGCATCCATGACATGTTCGCGCGGAGCCAGGTCCGAAAGCAACAGTGGTACAAGGTCGTGGCTCCCCGGCCGGCCGCGGATTCCGGCGCGCAGCCGGCGCAGAGTCCTGCCCCCGCCCCGCCTCCCGAGACGCCTACAGCAGCGAGTCGGGGTCCACGTCGATCGACCAGGCGGCGCCCGGCAAAGGATTGAGCAACTCCAGCGGCCGGTCGCCGCGGAGCACGACGTTCCAGCGCCAGCGGCCTGAGCGGCGGGCGATGTAGGCCAGCGCCGGCCCGAGCACCGCGACCGGGAGACCGCGCGCCGAAGCTGCGGCCCGCAGGCGATCAGCCATTGCGCCGGCTTCCTGCTCGGCCGCCAGATGGTCGGGCAGTCCGACGGTGAGCTTCACCAGGCGGCCGAAGGGCGGCGAACCGAATCGGCGACGAACATCGAGCTCGGCGTCGTAGAAGCCGGCGGCGTCGGCGGTGGCGACGGCCTGAATCGCGGCGTGGTCGGGCTGGTACGTCTGGATGATGGCCCGCCCCGGCCGCCCTCCGCGCCCGGCGCGGCCGACGGCCTGGGTCAGCAGCTGATAAGTCCGCTCGGCGGCTCGCTCGTCGGGCAGGTTGAGTGCGATGTCGGCCGAGACGACTCCGACCAGGGTCACCTCGGCAATGTCCAGGCCCTTGGCAACCAGGCTCGTGCCGACAAGGACGTCCAGGCGACCTTCGGCAAAGGCGTCGAGGACCCGCTCTGCGGCGCCCTTGCGCTCGGCCACGTCGCGGTCCAGGCGGCCGACCCGAAGATGCGGGAAGGCTGTCCTGACCTCCTCTTCCACCCTCTGGGTTCCGCCGCCAAGGTAGCGGATGCGCGGCGAACGGCAGACGGGACAGCGGGTGGCCAGCGGCGTCGCGGTCCCGCAGTGATGGCAGCGCAGGGTGACGCCGGCCTGGTGGAATACGAGGGTTCGCTCGCACTCGGGACAGCGCTGAACGTGGCCGCAGTCCCGGCAGACCACGACCGAGGCCGTGCCACGGCGATTGATGACGAGGATGGCGCGCTCGCCCTCGGGCAGGGTTGCCAGGGCGGCACTCAAGGCGCCGGAAAGGAGACCGCGATTGCCGGCGGCGAGCTCGGCCCGAAGGTCAACTACCTCCACACGGGGCGGCGCGCCGCTGGGCCGCTCCGGCAGCACCGCATGGCGATAGCGACCCTCTCTGGCGCGGCCGACGCTCTCCACCGACGGGGTTGCGCTGCCGAGAACCACCGCGGCACCGGCAAGGCGGCCGAGCGCCAGAGCCGCATCGCGGGCCTGCAGCCGCGGCGTGCGGTCGCTCTTGTACGCGGCGTCGTGTTCTTCATCGACGACGATGAGGCCGACGTCGGCGAGAGGCGCGGTCAGAGCAATGCGCGTTCCCACGACCACGTCCGCGCCCCCGGCTCGGATTCGGCGCCACTCGTCGGCGCGCTCACCCTCTCCCAGCCCCGAATGCAGGATCGCGACCTCAGCATCGAGGTCCGCCCGGAGCCGGTCGACCAGCGGCATCGCCAGCGCGATCTCCGGCACGAGGATCAGGGCCGGCCGGCCGGCGATCAGGGTCTCGGCTATCGCCTCGGCGTAGACAGTCGTCTTGCCAGCGCCCGTGACTCCTTCGAGGAGCAGTGGCGTGGCGTCCCGACTCGCAACCGCCGCCAGGATCGCGTCGAGCGCCGCTTGCTGCGGCGTCGTGAGGGCCACTCCCTCCGGCCGCGTCCCGCGCCTTCCGGCCTTTCGTCGATCGAGCGGTCGGCGCCGCCTCTCGCGCAACTCCGCCGCCACCAGGCCGCGCCGTTCGAGGCTCGTCGCCGTCCCCGTCCCGTGGTGCTCCGCCGCCGCGGGACCGGCCAGGCCGCTCTCACCGGCGGCCGCGAGATCGGCCAGCAGCGCCCGTTGCCGCGGCCCCAGCCGCGGCCCGGCCCCGGTCGCGGCCCCCGCCGCTCCCCTCCCGTCCTCGGTCAGTGTCAGCCAGCGCTCGTACCGTGGCCCTGCCGTCGCCCCCGTAAGGGTCCATTCGAGCCGGACGAGGGCGCGCGCCGCCATCGCCCTCAGCCGCCTCAACGTGGCCGCACGCCCATCCTCGCCCCCGAGATCGCGGACGGCGCGGGGCCCGTTCTCCAGTCGCTCCAGCAGTTCCGCCTCCGCCCGATCGACTGCCGCTACCCCCAGCGTCTCCCCGGCCACGTCGCCGGCAGGTGGTGGAAGCCGCTCCGCCACGAGGTCGATGCGTTCCAGCATTCCGGGGGGCAGCATCGATCGCAGAACGGCGGCAGGGGGCGCCAGGTACTCTTCCGAGATCCACCGCGCGAAGGCCAGCGACAGTGCCGGCAGGAGCGGCCCGTCGGCCCTGACGCGCGCCAGAATGGGTTTCGCTTCGCCGACAAGCTCGCCGGCAGCAGGCCCGAGAACAACGCCCAGGGCCTGCCGACCCCGCCCGAACTCGACCAGCACTGCCTCGCCGGCCACAATGTCGGCCAACCGCCGCGGCAGCAGATAGGTATAGGTCCGCGAGGCGCCGGGCGCATCGACCGCGACTTCAACCGGCCGGGGTCCACCTTCGTCTCGCCGGCCGTCGTCGAACCCGGCTCCGGCCTCGGCCGCTGCCTCGCCTTCGTCGCCGCCCTCGTCGAGCGCTCCCCAGACCGATTCCACCGTCGGCCTCCTCAGACGGTCACCTGGCGCGGCCCACGCCGCTCTTCCTGACTGATGATCTGCTCGATGTTCTCCGCCGTTGCGTCCACGCGGTTCTCTTGATTGACTACCACGTAGTCGTAGTCGTCCTTGCGGGCAAGCTCGAGCGCGGCGTTGCGCTGGCGAATCTCCAGCTGCTCGGCCGATTCGGTGCGCCGAGCCTTGAGGTGCTCGACGAGGGTTTCCAGCGACGGCGGCAGGACGAAGATCAGAAGCGCGGCGGGAACCAGTCGCTTCACCACCTCGGCCCCCTGGACGTCGATCTTGAGAATGGCGTGCTGGCCCCGCGCGAGCGCGTCGCGAACGCCGGCCCGCGGGGTGCCGTACCAGTTGCCGTGGACTTCGTTCGCCTCCAGCAGCTCGCCGGCGTCGCGCATCGCCAGGAACGCCGACACGCTGACGAACTTGTAGCTGACGCCGTCGATCTCGTTCGCGCGCCGGGGCCGCGTGGTGCACGTCACGACGTAGTGGTACGCCGGGAGGTGGCCCCGTCTCTGGAGGGCCTCGATGATGGTGTCCTTGCCCACGCCGGACGGCCCCGAGATGATCACGAGCATCGGGTTCGGCGGATCCGATGCCTCGATCGCCGGGGCCCTGTCGGCGGCCCAGGCGTCGCCCCCGGAGCGGTCGAGAGGATTCGCGGTCATGCCGGCTCCCCTTCGTCGATCGGCGCGACGCCCATCGAGCCCTGCGACTGCGCCCGCAGGCCGGTGAGCACCACCTCCAGCTCCGGCGGCAGCGGCGCCGTGGCACGGATCAGGTGGCCGTCCCCCGGCGACTGCAGCTCGATCCGCCAGCTGTGCAGGAACAGCCGGGTCGTGCCCTCCGGACCCCGCCGCGACGTGCCATTCCCATACACGGAATCGCCCGCCAGCGGATGGCCTATTGCGGCCAGGTGAACCCGAATCTGGTGGGTTCGGCCGGTCACGAGATCGAGCTCGAGGAGCGTCCAGGCGCCCAGTCGCTCGCGAACCCGGTAGCCGGTCACCGACGCCCGTCCGTCGGGCACGACGGCCATTCGGGTTCGATGGCTCGGATCGCGACCTATCGGAGCCTCGATGCGCCCCGTCGTCGCCGCAACCGCCCCGAGGACGAGCCCGAGGTAGGTCTTCTTGACGCCGCGCGCCTTGAGCTGGGCCATCAGGCTGGCCTGGGCCCTGTCGTTCTTGGCGACCATGAGCAAGCCGCTCGTGTCCCGGTCCAGGCGATGGACGATGCCCGGCCGCTGGACCCCAGCGATGCCGCCGTATTCCGTGTCGCGCGCCAGGAGCGCGTTGACCAGCGTGCCGCTTTGATGCCCCACAGCCGGATGGACGACAAGCCCCGCCGCCTTGTCGACGATCAGCAGGTCGCCGTCCTCGTACACCACGGAGAGAGGGATCGGCTCCGCCTCCAGCTCGAGGGGCTTCGGATCGGGCACATCGAGATCCAGAACCCAGCCGGGGATGATCGTGTCGTTGGCCTTGATTGCGCAACCGGCGGCGGTCACGTGGCCCTCGGTGATGAGCTTCTGGACGTAGCTGCGCGACAGGCCGGAGACATCGGCGACGAAACGATCGACACGACCCTGAGCGGTCTCGGGCACGACGATCGTTTGCCGCCTCATTCCGCTACCGGCCCCTTGGCGTCGCTCGATGCCCCGGCATCGCTCGGCACGGTGGCGGGCTCATCGCCGCCATCGTCGCCCGACAGCAGCCTGGGTGCGAAGAGCCAGATCGCGATCAGCAGCAGGAAGAAGCAGGTCACCGCCATGTCGGCGATGTTGAAGACGTACCAGCGCCACGTGCCGATGCCGATGTCCGCAAAGTCGACCACGTACCCGAACCGGATTCGGTCGATGAAGTTGCCGATCGCGCCACCGAGCAGGAGGCCCAGGGCCAGCGTGATCGGCCAGCTCCGCCACCCCCATCGGAGCTGCAGCCAGGAGATCAGGCCCACGACAGCGACCGTCACGACGGCGAAGACGACGGCCGTGCCCTGGAAGAAGCCGAAGAGCCCGCCGGCGTTGTGGATGAGATCGATGCGCAGCCAATCGCCGACGACCGGGTAGATCCTGTAGGGCGCGTAGTTGGCCACGATCCACTGCTTGAGCAGCTGGTCGCTCACCACGATCGCCGCAGCGATGGCGGCGAAGAGCGTCCAGGCCGCGTGGCGGCGACGCTCCTGGGATGGGCCGGCCGCGGGGCCGTCGGTGGATGGCTCAGGGTGCGTTTCGATAGGGTCCAGTTACGTGGCCTCCGTGGATGTTCCAATAAGCCTAAGGTGCGACGGCCTTCCCCGCCAACCAAATCGTGACCGCACCGGAGTCGAGCTCCACGGCGATTGTCTCGACGGACGGCGGGACCGCTCCGAAAACTATCGTGCTGCGCGTCTCGGCCTGGACCGAGCGGATGAACGGCTCCAGGGTTGTGCGGGCGGCGGCCGGCGCATCGACCTTGATCCTGACCTCGTCGTCGAGCTCGACGCCGCTCTCCTTGCGGGCATCCTGGATGGCGCGCTGCAGCTCGCGGGCATCGCCTTCGGCTCGCAGCTCCGGCGTCAGCTCGGTGTCGATGACGACGACCAGGCCTTCGTCATGGGCGACCACGGTCCCCGGCCTGGGCGTGGCGAGGATCTCGACCTCGTCGGCAGCGAGCGTCACGCCGCCCATACGGACGGAACCGTCGGCCAGGATCTCGAACCGGTTCTCACGGGCGGCAGCCATGACCGCGGGAATGGCCGATCCGAGCTTCTTGCCGATCTTCGGAAGCAGCGGCTTGACCCGCCGATCCACCAGCTCCGATTCGTCGCCGATCAGCTCGATCGACTTGACGTTCACCTCGTCCGCCGCCAGCGCCAGGAGCGTCTCGCGCTCCACGAGCTCGGCGCCGGGCAGCGCGATCCACATCCGAGCCAGCGGCTGGCGGACCTTGATCCCGGCCTGGCCGCGGAGCGTCCGCACCAGGTCTACGACGCGCATCACGACCGCCATGGCCGTTTCGAGCGAGCGATCCCGCAGGCCCGAGAGCTCGGCGGTGGGCCAGCCCGTGAGGTGGACGCTGTCGGGGACGTTGGGAACTTCGCCGGCGACGACGATGTTCTGATACACGGCGTCGGCCATGAACGGCAGGATCGGGGCCAGGACGCGGACCAGCGCGACCAGGGTCGCGTGCATCGTGGCGAAGGCCGCCGCGCGGTCGGCGGCACCGGCCCCGCGAGAGAAGCGCTTGCGCGAGCGGCGCAGATACCAGGTCGAGAGCTCCTCAATGAAGGCGTCGATCGCCCTCGCCGCATCGAGGGCGTCGTATTCCCGCAAGTCCTCCTCGACCTCGGCCGCGAGCCCGGCCACTCGAGAGAGGATCCAGCGATCGAGCGGCCCGCGCTTCGCCACGGTCGGCGCCTTCGCGGTCGGCTCCCAGTCGGCCAGACGCGCGTACGTGACGAAGAAGGAGTACACGTTCCACAGGACGAGCAGCCGCCGGCGCGCCTCGTCCGCGGCGTGCCAGCCGAAGTTGATGTTGTCCTCCGGCCGGGCGTTGGCGAACATCCAGCGCATGACGTCCACGCCCATCCGCTCGGCCGCCTCGTCGAACTCGATGGCGTTGCCCCAGCTCTTGTGCATCTGGCGGCCGTCCTCGCCGAAGACCAGGGCATATCCGAAGAGCGTCCTGAACGGAGGCTCGCGGCGGAGCACGGTGCTCATCGCCAGCAGCGAGTAGAACCAGTTGCGGAACTGGCCCGGGAAGCTCTCGGTCACGAAGTCGGCGGGGAACCACTGCCTCCAGAAGTCCGGCTCGGAGCGGTAGTGCATCGTCGAGAATGGCACGATGCCGGCGTCCAGCCAGGGATTGCCGACGTCGGCGATGCGGGCCACGGGCTCGCCGCAGCCGGTGCAGCGGATCTTGACGGCGTCGACGTACGGCCGATGGGGCGTGTGGCCGTCGAACTGGTCCCAACCCTCGACGGCGCGTTCGGCCAGATCCTCGCGGCTGCCAACGACGTTGATCGTGCCGCAAGCGCAGTCGTAGATCGGCAGCGCCAGGCCCCAGTAGCGCTTCTTGCTGATCATCCAGTCGTGCATGTTCAGGAGCCAGTCGAGCTCCCGCTCATACCCGAAGCCCGGGATCCATTTGATCCCGTCGACCGACTCCATGATCTGGTAGCGCAGGCTGGCGTCCACCTGCTCGGGCGTCAGCTGGTCGCGCGGCACGTCGTAGACCGGCCCCATGCTGATGTACCACTCGTCGACCAGGCGGAAGACGAGGGGCGTGCCGCAGCGCCAGCAGTGCGGGTAGCGGTGGGTGATCGTCTCCAGGCGGTAGAAGCGGTGCTTGTGCCGCAGCGACTCGAGGATCGGCTCGGCGACGTCCCGCACATCCCGGCCCGAGTACGGCCCGAAGCCCGGGATGACGACGCCGTTCTCGTCGAGCGGGGCGATCATCGGCAGGTCGAGCGACTTGCCCAGAGCGAAGTCCTCGGCGCCGCAGCCGGGGGCTATGTGGACGATGCCGGTGCCCTCCTCCTCACCCACCTCGTCCCAGACAACCACGCGGTGCTCGTAGGAAGGCTTGCCGTCCGAGCCTGCGAAGGCGGTCTGGACGGCCGGCAGCTCGTCGAACGGGCCGGCGTATCGCCAGCCTTCGAGCTCGCGCCCGGGCCGCTCTTCCAGGACCTGGAAGGGGCCTTCCAGGGCATGCTTCACCGTCCCGCGGCCCAGCCAGTAGACCTCGTCGCCCTGGCGGACCTTGACGTAGCGCAGGTCCTCGCCGACGGCCGCGGCCACGTTTGAGGTGAGGGTCCAGGGCGTCGTCGTCCAGACCAGGAGCGACTCACCGGGGCGCTCGGTAAGCGGGAACTTGATCGTCAGGCCGGGGTCCTGGCGGTCGGCATAGCCCTCCGTCATCTCGTGCTGGCTTATGCCCGTGCCGCACCGGGCGCACCAGGGCATGGTGTCGTGGCCCTTGTACAGCCAGCCGCGGCGGTGGCACTCGGCCAGGAACGACCAGATCAGGAAGTTGTTCTCGTTGGAGAAGGTGAAGTAGCTGCCGCCCAGCTCCGGCAGCCCCAGCCGTCCGACCAGCATCTCGGCCGTGTCGGTGACTTCGGTGCCGCCGGTGCCGCTGATCGTGACCTTCTGGCTCGGGTCCTCCGCCAGCCGATCGCGCAGCCGGCGCAGCTCGTGCGGGTCATTCCAGTCCATCCACATGCCGAGCCGGATCGACTGCTCGGTCTGGCGCGCGGCATAGGTGAGGACGCGCTGCTTGCACAGGCTGACGAACTCGGCGATGCCGTAGTCCTCGATGTCACGCTTGCTCGTGAACCCGAGATCCCGCTCCACGTTGACCTCGACCCAGAGGCCCTGACAGTCGAAGCCGTTCTGATAGCGCTGATCGCGGCCGTGCATCGCCCAGAACCGCTGGAAGAGGTCCTTGTAGGCGCGGCCCCAAGCGTGATGGACGCCCATCGGGTTGTTGGCTGTGATCGGTCCGTCCAGGAAGCTCCAGCGCTCGCGGCCCGCGTTCTGGGCTCGCAGGCGAGCGAATATCCGGCGATCGTGCCAGAGGTTCAGGATCTCGTGCTCCTGAGCGACGAGATCGGGCTTGGAGCTGACTGGTCGAAACATGGTCCTCGGTGCTCTGAGTGCTCGTGGGCGCGTGGACTGGCTGGGCAACGACTTCGCCCACGTCGACTGACGTTTCGGCGCCGCTGTGCCCTGCCTCTGCACGCCAGTTTCGTGGCGAAGCAATGCGTTCGCGGCTATCCTAACGAACCAGTGACCACCACCGTCCGCTCCCCGTCTCATCGATCCGCCTTTAGCGCTGCCTTCCTATCCTTCCTCTTCCCGGGATTGGGCCAGGCATACGCCGGCGCATACGTCCGAGGGCTGGCGCTGGCAGCCCCTCTCCTGATCGCCGCGGCGATCTTGGTCGTCTACGTTCTCGCCAGCGGGATCGTCGACTTCGGCCTGTGGCTCAGCCAGTCCTCGGTCCTCGGACCCCTGGCGATCGTGAACATCGTCCTCCTGGCCTACCGGGCCCTCGCCTGCCTGGACGCCTACCGGCTCGCCATCGAGCCAGCCGCGCCGTCGGCCGCCGGAATTCGGCGTTTCGGCCGCAAGTCCGGCCAGATCGATCCGCTGTCCATCATCGGCTTGGGCTTGATCCTGGCCATACTCGTCTCGGGCCACATCATCGTGGGCTACTGGGATCTCAAGTTCTACAACGTCACCAGGGAAATTCACGCACCCCTCGTGATCGAGCAACCGACCCTCGGCCCTTCGGCCTCACCGGAGCCGACGGTCACATTCCCGCCTCAGGAGACACTGGCTCCGGCAGCGACCATCCAGCCGTGGACTGGAACGAGTCGCCTGAACATCCTGCTGGTCGGCGCGGACACCCGGGGCGGCATCCGAACGGACTCGATGATCGTCGTCAGCATCGACCCGGTGAGCCATCAGGTCGCTTTGTTCAGCATCTTGCGTGACGCGACAGGCGTGCCGATGCCGCCCAAGTCACCGCTCTCGCTGCTCTTCGGCCCAACGTTCAACTCGAAACTCACCAACCTCTGGGAAGATGCGGACAAGTACAGGAATCTGTTCCCCGGCGGCGGCGCCGACGCGCTCAAGCAGGCTCTCGGCTACACCTTCTTCGGCGATCAGAACGCCATCCAGTACTACGTTGAGGTCGGCTTCAGCGGATTCGAGAAGGTGGTCGACACCCTGGGCGGCGTGACGATCAACGTTCCCGCCCCCGTATTTGACAACGGCTTCCCCAGCAACGCGAGCGACAGCGTGCACCTGCGCGTCTACTTTCCCGCCGGCATTCAGCACATGGACGGGAACGAGGCGCTCACCTACGCTCGCATAGGTCACGTGCTTGGCTCCAGCGTCTACGCCAGGACCATTCGCCAGCAGCAGGTCGTCGTCGCCCTAGAGCAGCAGGACAACTTCAGCGACATCTCCGCCCACCTTGGCGATCTGGTGGATACGCTGGGCCAGACCGTTCACACGGACATTCCAGAGGGACCCGACGTGCTCGGGCCCATGATCCAGCTGGCCGAGACCATCAAAGCGGACGATATCAAGAGCTACGTCTGGGCCACGTCCAACCCCAACTACGCGGCAATCCGGGCCACCGTGAAGGCCGCGATCGCCCCCGCCAGCAGTGTCCCCAACGCCCTTCAGGCGGCGGTCGCCGAGAGTGCGCCCATCATCGTCGAGAACGGCACCGGTATCTCAGGGCAGGACACGACGGTTGCTACCTTCCTCCAGAACCAGGGCCTCGACGCCCAGCCGAGCGCCGACCATCCGGCGCAGCTGGGCGGTCCGACCGAGCTCCTGTGCGTCAACGGCGCCGACACAGAGTACCCCGCGACGCTGGCGTTCCTGCAGCAGACGCTGGGCCTGACGTCTGCGCCGTCGGTCAACCTGTCTGCACCCGTCCAGATCATCAGAGACCTCAACGAGGAAACCGAGTTCGTGGTCGTGACCGGCGCGAACATGCCCACACTTTCGGCGGCGCCGAACTGACGACGATTCGCGCAAACTAACGGTGGCAGCGCGCCGCCAGCCCGCGGTCAGGCCTTCTCGGTTACGCGGTACTCCAGGTAGCGCCCGGTCAAGAGACGTGTCTGTGCGTCAAGCGCCGGCAGGTTGGTGAAGACAACCCCCACCGCAGGCAAGCACAGCCACTGCAGCCACGACACGAGCTTCATCCCGATCCCCCACTCCTTCGGGCGCGGTGGGGCAAGCTGATCCTCGATGAAGACCAGCACGATCAGCGACGCGAGGGCGCCGGTGAGCAGCCAGGCCGCGTACACCGGCAGCTGCTGACCAAGCGTGGTCGGTCGGAACGAGTCGTTCAGAAGCAGCGGCAGGGTGGGCCCGAACATCAAGACGAACGGCGCCACCGCCCAGTTGATGTGGTCTGCCCAGAGGGAGAGCAGCCTCGTGATCCGCTGAAGCCGCGGGATCTCTGGGTGGTCCAGGGCATTGTCTATGTAGTACGGGATGTCCGTGATGCCCCAGGCCCAGCGCCTGATCTGCGTGTACTGCTGGACCAGGCTGCGCGGATACGAGCGGGCCCGGACAGCATCGCCATACACCGGCATGAAAAGCGGGACCGACTGAAACTTACCGCTATATCGGAAGAAGCTCTTCCAGTAGAACCGGCTGTCCTCGGGAATTGCGTCCGTCGCCCAGTAATCCACGTCGTGGATCGTCTGCAGCGACACGGCGTAGGAGCTGAAACTCACCAATCGCTCCGGGGTCAGGTGCCGCCACATCTGGACGTGGGTCGTGGTCACGGCGACCAGCCGGACCGGCAGCGGGCACTGCCACAGGTTGTTGTGGAACATCGGGATCGGCTGGTATAGCCGATGGTAGCGGTCCGGGTCCGTCACGAACGTGTAGGTCAGGTAGCCGAAGTACTGCCGGTGGACGCGGTAGTCCGAGTCCAGATCCGTGACGATGACCTTCCTGGGATCGAAGCCCAGATCAGAGAGCTCCCGGTACAGCCACCGTCCGCCATAGGCCATCGCGCTCGACTTGCCAACCACGACGCCGGGCTCGAGCGGATCGAGGATGTGGAAGAAGTGGCGGAACTCCGACCCGAATACCTCCTGCAGCTTGACCACGTTCTCGCGGCCCTGGAGGTCCGTCTCCCGGGTGATGATCGCGACCATCTTCAGGTCTCGCGGGAAGTCGGATTCAGCCAGCGCCTTGACTGTCTCGTACAGCTTCTCGTACGGCTCCGTGTATGTAGGAATGAGGGCAACGTGCCAGAGCTGGCGTGGGTCCGGCAGCTGCTGTCCCGGGGCGAGCGACCGCAGTAGCCGGCCAAGGTCGCGCCTCTCCGCGATCAGGCGTCGTTGCTCCCGAAGCCCGCCTTGCGCGGCCAGCTCGTTTCCGGTCCGGCGCAGCCCCGAGACGCGCTGACCGATGACCTCGATCAGGCCGGGCAGCTCGTCGTATCGAGCCTGCGGATCCGCCAGGGCGAAGGCGCGCTCGCGCCAATCGACCGCCATGACCCTGCGCACCCTCCGGAACGAGATGCACACGCTTACCGCCAGCTCCGCCGCGCGATAGAGCCAGTAGCAGTCGAAGCACAGGACGAACCAGCCCACGACCTGCGGGTAGCGCAGCGACAGAGGGATGGGTCCCAGGATCAGCAGCCAGGTGACAAGACCGGGAATGATCTCCAGGACCCGGTATCGGCGCGCAGCCCTCTTCTCGACCTGCCCCTCCGCCCGAACGGCGGAGAAGCCTGGTCGAACGGCCGATGAGTCGCGCGCGGCTACCTCACTCACTCGTGTAGATGGGCGTGACCCAATGCCGGAAGGCGTCCAGTCGCCCCCGCACGGCGTCGAAGTAGGTCCGGCTGATCTTCTTCGCCATCGGACCGACGTGCCCATCGCCAACCGGCCGGTGGTCGACCGACGCCACCGGCGAGACCTGAGCGCCGGTGCCGCAGAGGAAGATCTCGTCGGCTATGTAGAGCTCGGACCGGTCGATCTGGCGTTCCTTGACCGGGATGTCCAGGTACTTCGCGATCTCCATGATCCCGGCCCGCGTGATCCCCTCGAGGATGTCTTCGCTGACCGAAGGTGTGATCAGGATGCCGTCACGGACCATGAACAGGTTCTCCGCCGAGCCCTCCGAGACATGCCCGTCGGCAGTCAGGACGATCGCCTCCTCGAAGCCGTTGAGCATGGCCTCACTCTTGGAGAAGGCAGGATTCACGTAGCTGCCCGTGATCTTGCTGCGCGACGGGATCGAGGTATCGCTGGTGCGCCGCCATGACACCGTGCCCGTGGGGATTCCCTTCTCCGTGTCGATGTAGTCGCCCATCGGAACGGCCAGGACGTAGAAGTCGTGGGTCAGGCCGTGGAGCTTGACACCGATGGCCTCGGTGCTCTTGTAGACCGAGGGGCGGCAGTACGCGTCTTCGTGAAAGTTGTTGCGCCGCAGGACTTGCTTGACGATCTCGGTGAACTCGTCGACCGTCGGCACATCCGCCATGAGCATGATCTTGCTGGAGTTTCGCAGCCGGACGATGTGCTCCTTGATCCGGAGCCCGTAGAGCTGCTTCTCGTCCGGGTTCCAATACGCCCGGATCCCCTCGAACACACCCGTGCCGTACAGGAAGGCGTGGGTCATGAGCGGAATACGTGCCTCGCCCAGCCTTACGTATCCGCCCTGGAAGTAGCAGATGAGGTTGGACTGATCGGGCGTGGCCGCCGCGCCAGCGGCGGGGGCCTGGGCGTGCTCAGTGACCATCGATCGTCGCTCCTGGTGCTGACCGCCGGTATAGACCAGCGTGCCCCCGAGTATACCGCCCGACCCTTTCCTCGGAGGAACTCGACCGACCGCTAGGTCGATTCGCCCGGAGATCAGACGTGGCCGCCGGCCAGCGACGCCACCACGACCGCCACGTAGGCCACGTAGAAAACGCCTCCGACGAGCAGCGCCCGGCCATCGAGCCGGCGCCGAACGAGCATCGGCAGAACGATCGCCGCCGCCGACAGGAAAGTGATCCCGGCCGAAGCGAAGGCAACTCCCGCTGCCGATGCCGACCAGATCTGCGGCGCGAACACGAGACCGACGGAGGTCGGAAACGCGCTCTGGAAGACCATGGCGCCGGTGATGTTGCCCATGGCCAGGGTGTCCTTGCCCTGCCGGACCCAGATGACGCTGTTCAGCTTCTCGGGAAGCTCGGTGGCAATCGGGGCCACGAGCAGGGCGAGGAGCGTGCCGTTGAGGCCAAGCGAGGACGACAGACCCTCCACCGCATGAACGAAGCCCCAGGCCCCTCCGACGATGCAGCCGAGGGCGACGAGAACCTGCACGGTCACGATCCGGAGCCGCGGCGGCGCAGGATGCGCCGGCGCCCGCCGATCCAGCCTGTGAAACCGCAACGGCGCCAGCTCGGCCTCCTGGGCGGCCTCGGCCCGCAAGTGCCCGATCACGTACCAAGCGTAGAGGCCGATCAAAAGGACCGCCGTCAGCTGGCGCGGGAGGAGCAGGTCGGCGGGCAAGAGGGCCGCGCCGACCGCGATCGCGTAGGCCACCCCGAAGTAGGCGATGTCGTGGCCGAGAACGTCCGGATCGACGACGAGGTCCTCCCGGTTCGCCCGGCGATCTCGCATCACCAGAACGGCTGCGCCGGTCACGAACATCGCCAGGGTCGAGAGCATGAATGGCGCGCCCAGAATCGCGCCGACGCCAACCTCACTGGCTGCCGCACCGCCGCCGAAAACGATCGCGATGAACGGGATCATCGTCTCCGGTAGCGCCGTGCCGACGGCGGCCAGCACTGACCCGATCGCGCCTTCCGCCAGCTCGAGCTTGTGGCCGAACCACTCGATGCCGTTTGTGAAGAGCTCGGCTCCGGCGAGAATGACCCCGAACGACACGGCCAGGAAGACGACGTCCAAACTCAGCCTCCAGCCCCCAGCGCGGCACTCAGGCAGATGGCCGCCAGCACGACGACGGCCACCGCGACCATCCGTCGCTCGCCTGCCGCGGCAAAGCCCACCAGCGATGCGATCACCCGGAACGACGGGGTAAGTATCACAGCAAGGAGCCCGAGCCACAGGAACCCCGCCGCCTTCAGGGACGCCAGATCGACGGGCAATCTCCCGAGGTCGAATGGCGGAAAGGGCCGATCCAGCGGCCCGACGTGCGCGGCCCACATGCCGGCGATGCCCATCGCAAGCAGCGCGACGCTGACGATCGCCCCGACCCCGAGCACGAGGCCGACGGTCCGCTCCAGCCGCCCGGCCTTCATCCGATTCCCCGCAGCGCCATCTGGGCGGCAGTGACAACCAGCACGGCGACGAACAGCAGCCGAAGAGTGCCCAGGTCGACCCGGTGGGACAGGCGCGACGCCAGGCTCGCCCCGGCGAAGACACCCAGGGCCGTAGGCGCGGCCACGTATGGGTCGATGCCCCCGCGGAACAGGTAGATCAGAGCGCCCGCCGAGGCGGTCACGCCGATCATGAGGTTGCTCGTTGCCGTGGCCACCCGAATCGGCACGCCCATGATCAGGTTCATGACCGGCACCTTGACGATCCCGCCTCCGACCCCGAACAGGGCGCTGACTACCCCGGCCACCAGGCTCCCGAGCACGCCGAGGCCGAGGTTGCGAACACGATAGCCGGGACCCGACAGGGAGGCGATCAGCCCGCCGTCGCCCGCAGTATTCGTGCCGCCTGGTCGCCGCTCGGCGTCCTCAGCTGCTTCTCGGGGGGCGTCGCCTGGCGCATCGGCGGCGTCTTGGGCAACTCGGCCGTCCCTGGCGTCCCGGGCGCGGGCCATCGTGACCGCAACATATGCGAGCAGGGCCGCGAACATCAGGGCCAGGACACGATCTGGCACGAGAAACGCCACCAGCCCGCCCGCCATCGCCGCGATCGCCGTGAACATCTCCAGCGTCATGCCGAGCCGCAGATTCGCGACGTCGCGCTGGAGATAGACTGAGGCGGCTGCGCTGCTGGTCACGATGACGCAGACCAGACTGGCGCCGACCGACTCTCGAAGTGGCAACCCGAAGCCCAGGGTGAGCAGCGGCACGATCAACACCCCGCCGCCCAGGCCGAGCAGCGCGCCGAATGCGCCCGCGGCCACGCCGCCGACGATCAGCAGCAGCTCAGCCACGGCCGCGGATCAGCCCGTCCCGGCGCAACCGAGTCGAGCCGGCGCGCCAGGCTCCACGGGGTCAGGGCCGGACGTGCTGGGGCGCGTACGGCAGCAAGGCGACGATGCGGGCACGCTTCAAGGCGACGGCGAGCTGGCGCTGGTGATTGGCGCAGGTCCCGGTCTTGCGTCGCGGCTCGATCTTGGCACGCTCGGAGAGGTAGCGCCGCAACCGGTTCACTTCCTTGTAGTCGATCATGACGGTCTTGTCCGCACAGAACGTGCAGACCTTGCGACGGCGCCGATCGCGGTAGTAGTCGTCGCGCTTGCCCTTGGGCTTCTCTCGAGTGTATGCAGGCATCCGTGTCGTTCCTTTGTCAGCAGGGCCACGCTCGCGGCGCGGCGATTGGGTTCGTGGACGCCGGCAACCGGCCGGCGATGTTCAGAAGGGCAGCTCGTCCAGGTCGCTCGAGCCGAGATCCTCGGACGACCCCGCCGGAGCGGCGCCGCGCGCTGGTCGCGCGCCCGCGGGTTCCTGGGCTCCGTCCTCGCGCGGTCGAGGGTCCAGACCTGTGACGGTGCTGGCGATCAGCTCCGTGGTGTAGTGCTTCTGCCCGTCCTGGCCTTCCCAGGTGCGTGTCTGGAGTCGACCTTCGACGTAGACCTTGCGGCCCTTGCGGAGGTACTCCGCCGTCCGCTCGGCGAGCGCGGCCCAGGCAACCACCCGGAACCACTCGGTCTCTTCCTTCCACTCCCCGCTGGCGTCCTTGTAGTTGCGGTTGACAGCAACCGTGAACTGCGTGACCGCCTGGCCGTTGGGCGTGTACCGCATCTCGGGGTCCTTGCCGAGATTGCCGATGATCATTGCCTTGTTCAGCGACATCGAGCGTGCCTCCAGCTCCGCGTCGCGCGGGCCTCAGTCGATCGCGGCAGGCGCCGCTTCGCTCTCCGACTCGTCGATGAGCGCCTCGTCCTCGAGCTCCTCGTCGTCGCTCGGAGGCTCGACCTCGACGTCGCCCTCGACGTCACGTCCGCGAGCCGCCCGCACCGGGCGCTCGACGCGGGTAACGAGGTGGCGCAGGACTTCCTCGCTGATCATCAAGCCGCGCTCCAGCTCGGCGATCGCCGTCGCCGGCGCCTCGAAGAGAACGACGTAGTACGACCCTTCGCGATGGTGGTCGATGGGATAGGCCAGCCGCCGCCGACCCCAGGGGGCCTGCTTGACGATCTGACCGCCGCCTGCCGCGATGGCTCGGGCGGTTCGCTCGAGTGAGGCCTGGACCTTGTCATCCGCAAGATCCGGGCGCAGCACGAGCATGAGTTCGTAACGGCGCATGCGCCAAATACTCCTTCCCATGGGAAATGCTCCGATGCGCGCACGGCAACGCCATCCGGTCGGAGCCGAAAGGACCGACGCATTCTAGCAGTGCCATGCCCGTCGCGCCGCCCGCCATCTCGCGCCGCCCGCCATCTCGCGCGGCCGGCGAAGCCGATGGCGAAGCGGCCCGGTGCGGCTACTCCCGCGGGCGCCCACCGCATCCGCCGAAGGACCCAAGTCCCTCCGCGCCCGGCGTATGGGCCATTGCCGCCCGGCGGCCTCGCCCATACGCTTGCCAGCGCCATTCGGTCCATTCAGTCGCTCATTGGGCCGTCGTTGGGAGGCCTATATGCCCTCCATCGCACGGAGGGTCCGTCGCCGCGGGCAAGGCCTTGCGGAATACGCACTCATCCTCGCCCTCATCGCCATTCTCGCCATTACCGCGCTGCTCTTCTTGAGCGGCCGGATCGACACCATCCTCAGCGTCATCGGTCACAGCCTCTAGAGCGGACCCGGGCGCAAGCCACGAGCGAAGCCATCCGCTCGTCGCCCGAATGGGGTAAACGATAGTAACCCTACCCAGCCCCAGCTTTCCTGGGTAGGCTTTCTGATGAGCATCCACGCCACCGACGACCCGCAAGTCGCCTGACCGATCCGAGCCCCAACCAGCCACGGTTCGGAGTCGCCAGGCAGTCCTGGTGAAAGGAGGCCGTTCTTGTTCTTGTTCCTTCACCGCGAGGAAGGGCAGGGTCTCGCGGAATACGCACTCATCCTTTCTTTGATCGCGATTCTCGCCGTTGCCGCACTCTTGTTCTTCGGCGGCAATCTGAATTCCGAGATCAGCCACATTGGGGCCAGCATTTAGGGACGTCACGGGCTGGAGTGAGGCGGGCCGCGCAAGCGGCCCGCCTTTTTTGGTATCAGAGGCGCCTGCTGGGACGTCCGCACCACCCCGGGCCGGGGCCCCGGATGCCGCCTTTACGGCGCCCCCGACCCGCCCGAACATGGGGCCCAGCTACCTAACGGACCGAAGACTCAAGCCTCCGTGCAATTGGATGACTGCTTCGCCGATGATTCGCCAGCCTTCGCCCACGCCTCCCGCGCTTCCTTCCGTGCCGGCACGGGAAAGCCGCTGGCCGGCCGCGAGCCGATGAGCGTCGTCTGGCTCGTGGGGCTCTCCGGCTCGGGCAAGTCGACCCTGGCGCAGGCGCTGCACGGCGCGCTGGCTCCGATCGCCTCGGTCGCCGTCCTCGATGGCGACGCCGTTCGCGCGGCCGTGGACGACGACCTCGGCTACTCGCCGGAGGACCGTGGCACTCAGTCGGCCCGCCTCGGCCGGATCGCGCGCCTGCTGGCAATGCAGAAGCTCATCGTCGTCGTGGCCGACTCATGCTCGGACCCGGAGAGGCTGGCCTGGAACAGGGCGAACCTGCCGGGCTATCGGGAGGTGCTCCTGCGAGCCTCTCTCGCGAAGCTCGCGCGCCGCGATCTCCGGGGTGTCTATGCCCGAGCGAACGCCGGGCAGAGGAGCAACGTCGGCGGCGTCGACATCCCCTGGCACGAGCCTGCCTCGCCCGACCTGACGCTGAACATGGACGACCCCGAGCCGCCCGAGGTCCTCGCCCTGCGAGTTGCGGTCCTGATCCCGGAGTTCGTTGCTGCCGCAACGGCGGCGGCCCACAACGTACCCGTTCGAGGATCCTCCCCTACTCGCCTCCCCTGACCCGGGCGGGCGCTCTGGGTCGACTCGCGAAGGGCTGGTGCCGGAGCAGGGNNGCGGGCCGCGGAGTTTAAGTCCGCTGCGTCTGCCTGTTCCGCCACTCCGGCACTCGCGTGAAGCGTACCGCGAGCCCGGCGCACGCGAGCTACTGGAACGGCGGCTCCATCAAAGCGGGCGTGCCACTGGGGAGCACAGCCCCCAGGTTTCCGGCACCGGCGAGAACGACCCCACGATCCGGTCGTCCGAGCCGAGATTGAGAGACTAGATGCCGAAGCCGCGCGCACAGAGGAGGCGCTGACAGAGTTCCGGAGGCATCACCCGGCCTCATTTGACCGTGGCGCCCCGGGGCGTTGTCCGGTGGGGCTGGCGGGGGTAGGGGCGACGGCGCCCGGCGAGGGTTCGTCGCCCCATGAGCGGCGAGGTCGCCGGTCGGCCGGTACGGCAGCAAAGTGTGAGGACCCGTTGTTGGCGGGGCTGCCTCACCCGCAAGAGGAACTGCCATCGCGAGGTGGCACGGGATGCGATAGCGACCGCCGCGGGCCTTGAGGCCTGCAGAGCGACGCGAGTTATCGGCCAGTCAGCGATCTCCTCGCCATGAGAACCCATCCGAGGAGCGTGATGCCGACGGTTATCTCGACGAACCACACGACGAGCGGACCCTGACCGAAGCCGACGTATACGCGCCACGCGACCGGCTCAACGATGAACGGCAGCGCGATCGCAACGCCGGCAACAATCGAGCGAGACTGGCCCCACCACCGGCCCAGCAGGCCATAGAGAACACCCGCCCCCATCGCAACGGCTACCCAGGGAGCGATGAACCACAGCCACTGAGAGAGACCGGTCTCGATGAGCGTGAGAAGTCCTGTCGAGCGCAGGAGGCCGAGACGGCTGGGATCGACGACGAGGAACTGGGCATAGAAACCAACCACGCAGGCAACTTCCGCGGCCACTCCTCCGATGGCGGCCCAAAGCCTGGACCGTTGAGCCCAACCCGCACCGAACGCGAGGACTGCCCATGGAGCCGAGAAGTTGCCGACCCAGAACGTCCCGGTATCGGACGGTGCCGGGAGCGACGACATGAACAAGCCCAACAGCGCGCCAGCCAGCGCCGACAAGATCAGCAGCACCCACGAACGGCTCACGCGTTCAAGTCTATGGCTTGGCGGTTGACCTGGCGCCGTCCGGTAGCCAGCCAGTAGCTAG
>PLOC01000054.1:1259-5243 GCA_003141955.1 Chloroflexota bacterium | reverse complement strand
TCGAGCGCTGGGCGTTCCCTCGCGCGTCCTGCCGATGACCGACGAGCCCGTCCGAACCCGGGTCCGAACGGACGACGGCTGGCTCGACTTCCAGGACTACTTCGTCCGCCTGGAGCAGGTGCCCGAGGTGCGCGAGGTGCGCTTCGAGGGCGCGGGCGGCGCGAAGATCACGCCCGAGATCGCGGCGGCATTCCAGGCTGCCGAGGCGATCGTGGTGGCGCCTTCCAACCCGATCGTCTCGATCGGGCCGATCCTCGCGGTTCGAGGTTTGCTCGAGGAAATCGGCGCGGCCAGGCGGCGAGGCGTTCGGGCGGTCGGGGTTTCGGGGATCGTCGGCGGCAGGGCTTTGCGCGGACCGGCCGACAGGATGATGGCCAGCCTGGGCGAGGATGCGACCGCGCTCGGTGTCGCCCGGCGGTATGCGTCGGCGCAGTTGCTGGATGCGTTCGTGATCGATCGGCTGGACGAGTCGCTGGCCGGCGACGTGAGGGCGCTCGGACTCGAAGTCGTGGTCACCGACACGGTGATGACCGACGTCGCGGCTCGCGTCCGGCTGGCGCGCGACGTTCTGACCGCGGCGAAGGCGGCCGGGGCGTGAGTGGAGCTGATCTATCCCGAATCGTGGCCGTCGTGCCGGTGCGATCGCTGAGCGGGGCGAAGTCGCGCCTGGGTGAGCCGCTCGACCCCGAAGAGCGGGCCGACCTGGTCCTGGCCATGCTGCGGCGGACAGTGGCCGCGGCCCTGGCGTCGCGGCGCCTGGACGGAGTGGCCGTGGTTTCCCAGGACGCCGACCTGCTGGCGCAGGCCCGGGCGATGGGCGCGGCCTCGCTGCTGCAGCAGAGCGACGGGCTGAACGAGGGGCTGACGGAGACGCGAGACTCGGTCTGCGCCGAGGCGACGGCCCTGCTCGTGCTGCCGGCGGATCTGCCCGCCGTAAGCGCCGAGGCGATCGATCGGCTGGCCGAGGTGGCCGGCGAGACGGCCGCGCGGACCCCCGGCCGGGCGGTGGTGGTGCTGGTTTCGGACCGACACGGGACGGGCACGAATGCCTTGCTCGTGGCACCGTTCGATGCCATTCCGTTCCGCTTCGGCGAGGGCAGTCGAGCGGCCCACGCGGCCGAGGCGGCAGCTGCAGGGGCGGCGTACGTGGAGCTGGGCGGCCCACTCTCGTTCGACGTGGATACGCCGGAGGACCTGCTCGAGGCTTACAGAACCGGCCTGGATCATGAGGCCGGCCGGTGAGCGGCGGGCATCCGGGCGGCCATGTGGAAGTCTTCGCCCTCGAAGGTATTCCCGAGGTTCGGCCGGGCGACGACCTGCCGGCGCTGCTCGTCGCGGCGCTTCGCCGCCTGACCGACATCCTGCCGTTGCGCGAGGACGACGTCCTGGTCGTGACCCAGAAGATCGTCTCGAAGGCCGAGGGTGCGGTCGTCGACCTGACGACCATCGAGCCGCGCCCGGAGGCCGTCGAGTTCGCCAGACGCTGGGATCGCGACCCGCGCCAGCTCGAAGTCGTGCTGCGGCAGGCCCGCCGCGTCGTGCGGTGGCAGAACGGCGTCCTGATCACGGAGACGCCCCACGGCTTCGTCTGCGCCAACGGCGGCGTCGACGCGTCGAACGTGGGCCCGGAGAGTGGCGGCATCGTGACCCTGCTCCCGGTCGACCCGGATGCCTCCGCCGACCGAATCCGAGCCGCGGTTCGCGCCGCCTTCGGCGTCGACGTGCCGGTCATCGTCTCCGACAGCTTCGGGCGGCCGTGGCGGTGGGGAATCACGGACGTAGCGATCGGCGTGAGCGGCATGCGGCCGATCGACGACCTGCGCGGCACGCCGGACGCGGACGGGCGCGTGATGAAGAGCACGATCCGAGCCACCGCCGACGAGATCGCCACGGCCGCGGAGCTGGCCTTCGGCAAGACCGCCCGCCGGCCNNCTGATGCCGCGCGAGTTCGACCTCTTCCAGTGACCCGATCGGCCGCGACGGCGTGCGAATCGGCCGGCGCGGGAGGACGACCGCGGCCCCGGTGCTAACCTGTCGCCGTTGCCATCAATGCCGACGGCTCGCGCGCCGGCACCGCCGATTGCCCTCGGAGGCTCGCTGTGAAGATCGGTCTGCAGGTTCCCTCTTTCACCTGGCCGGGCGGGGACGCGGCCATCGGCCCGACTCTCGCTCGCATCGCCGAGACCGCCGACGCGGCCGGTTTCGACTCGCTGTGGGTGATGGACCACTTCTATCAGATCCGCGGCGTCGGAAAGCCCGACGAGCCGATGCTCGAAGGCTGGACCGCCCTCGGCTACATGGCCGCGCATTCGAAGAAGGCGACGCTGGGGCTGATGGTGGGCGGCGTCCACTACCGCGAGGCCGGGCTGTGGGCCAAGGCCGCAACGACGCTGGACGTTCTGAGCGGCGGGCGCGCCTACCTGGGCATCGGCGCCGCCTGGAACGAGGAAGAAAGCCACGGCCTGGGCTTCCCGATGCCTCCGCTCGGGGTCCGATTCGAGATGCTCGAAGAGACGCTGCGCATCTGCCATGAGATGTGGAAGGAGGAGCGCGGCTCGCAGGCGGCATTCGAGGGCAAGCACTACCAGGCGACCCGCCTGCTCAACTCGCCGCAATCGATCAGCAAGCCGCACCCGAAGATCCTCATCGGCGGCGGCGGCGAGCAGAAGACGCTGCGCCTCGTGGCCAAATACGCCGACGCGTGCAACATCTTCGGCGGGCCGGATCAGCTGACCCACAAGTTCGCGGTCCTGCGCGAGCGCTGCGCGGAGGTGGGCCGGCCGTTCGAGGAGATCGAGCGAACGAACCTCCAGTCGGTCGACCTCGGCCGCGAGACGGCGGCCCAGGTGGTCGATCGCTTCGGCGGCCTGGCCCGGGTCGGCGTCCAGCACGTGGTCTTCAACCTCGCCAACGCCTGGGACGCGCGAAACATCGAGGCCATCGGCCGCGACGTCATCCCGGCGGTCCACGCCATAGCGCCGCAGGAGATCTAGGACCGCCCGGCCGAGCCCGCGAGACGGCGGTCCGATGACCGGCTCGCAGCGCGGCCCGGCATACTCCCCAGGAGTATCGGCCCGGTGCTAGGATGAGGGCATGAGCGACGACGCGACCCCCAAGACCACTCGCCCATTGGGTGGCATCAGCCTGAACTTCATCCCCGCGGGAGACGGCAGCGCGCCCGTCAGCCAGTCCGTCGCCAGCGGAACCGGCAAACCGGTAGAGACTCGCGTCGTCATCGTCGGATCCGGTCCGGCCGGACTCACCGCCGCGATCTACGCCGCGCGCGCCAACCTGGAGCCGATCGTCCTCGGCGGCGTCGCGGCCGGCGGGCAGCTCATGATCACGAGCGAGGTCGAGAACTACCCGGGCTTCCCGGATGGAGTCCAGGGCCCGGAGCTGATGGCACTGTTCCGCAGGCAGGCCGAGCGCTTTGGGGCGCGGATTGTGGACGCGGACGTGGAGCGCGCGGACCTGGGCGGCCGCCCGTTCCGGGTCTGGGCCGCCGGCGTGGAGTACCGCGCCCAGGCCGTGATCGTGGCCACCGGTGCCGAGGCGATCTGGCTCGGCATCGAGAGTGAGACGCGCCTTCGCGGCCGGGGCGTGAGCGCGTGCGCCACGTGCGACGGCTTCTTCTTCCGGGACAAGGAGGTCGGGGTCGTCGGCGGCGGCGACAGCGCCCTCGAAGAGGCCCTCTTCCTCACCCGCTTCGCCAGCAAGGTGCACCTGATCCATCGCCGCGATGCGTTCCGCGGCAGCAAGATCATGGCGGCCAGGGCCGCCGCTCACCCCAAGATCCAGCTCCACCTGAACCGGACGGTCGAAGAGGTGCTGGGCTCCCAACACGTCGAGGGGCTGAGGCTCGGCAGGACCGACGGCGCGGGCGAGGAGCTCCTGCCGGTCGACGGGTTCTTCGTCGCCATCGGCCATCGGCCAAGCGTGGCAGTGTTCCGTGACTGGCTCGAGACGGACGAAAGGGGCTATCTC
>PLOC01000054.1:0-1213 GCA_003141955.1 Chloroflexota bacterium | reverse complement strand
TAGCGTGTGTACGCGCACTGGAGTCTCGATGTCTTTCCTCGGCGGTGATCGCCACCGCTTCGCCCGATCAATCGCACCCACGCTCGCCGAGCAGTCAGCGAGGCGCGCCCGATGAGCATGCGCCGGGGCATGGGCGGCGGAGGAGGCGGCGGCTGGGGGCTCATGCGCTCGTTCCGTCGGGACGAGTCGGTGACCTCCCAGAAGCTCTCACCGGGCATCATCCGGCGGATCGCGCGCTTTGCCGCGCCGTACCGGCGGATGCTTCTGATCTTCCTCGTTCTCATCATCCTCGACGCCCTGTTGGGCGCCGCGAACCCGCTCATCTACCGGGCCATCATCGACGACGGCATCCT
The DNA here is from genome assembly GCA_003141955.1 of Chloroflexota bacterium. Classification (GTDB taxonomy): domain Bacteria; phylum Chloroflexota; class Limnocylindria; order Limnocylindrales; family CSP1-4; genus Fen-1039. The sequence goes on along the minus strand of PLOC01000054.1, from coordinate 860 downwards.
GCCCCACGACTCCGGCCTGGTGGTGCAGCTGGCCCTCCTGCTCGGCGTGCTGGCAGTGTCGGACGCCGCCCTGTCCCTCTGGGAGCGGTGGATCTCGGCGCGGGTCGGCGAGGGCCTCATCTTCGACATGCGCACGCAGGTGTTCGCGCACTTCCAGCGCATGCCCATCGCCTTCTTCACCAGGACTCAGACCGGCGCGCTGGTGAGCCGGCTCAACAACGACGTGCTGGACGCGCAGCAGGCGTTCACCGACACGTTCTCGTCGGTAGTCGGCAATGTCATCACCGTGGCCATCACCCTCGCTGCCATGCTGCTGCTGTCGTGGCAGATCACGCTGGTGGCGCTCGCGCTCCTGCCGATCATCCTGCTGCCGGCCCGCTGGGTGGGCCGTCGGATCCAGGCGCTCACTCGCGAGAGCTACAACCTCAACGCCAAGATGACCTCGATGATGACCGAGCGCTTCAACGTGGCCGGGGCGCTCCTGGTGAAGCTTTTCGGCGAGCCCATGCGCGAGATCCNNGCCGGCCGGGTGCGCGACATCGGGGTCACGCAGGCCATGTACACGCGGGTGTTCATGGCCGCGATTCTGCTCACCGCCTCGCTTGCCACCGCCCTCGTCTACGGCTGGGGCGGCGTGCTGGCCGCCACGGGCGCGCTGCAGGTCGGCACGGTCGTCGCGCTGACCGCGTACCTCAACCGGCTGTACGCCCCCTTGACGGCCCTTTCGAACGTGCAGGTCGACATAATGACCGCCCTGGTCAGCTTCGACCGCGTCTTCGAGGTGCTCGACCTCGAACCCATGATTGCGGAGAAGCCGGATGCCGTTGCCATCCCGACCGGCCCCGCGACCATCGAATTCG
>PLOC01000008.1 GCA_003141955.1 Chloroflexota bacterium | reverse complement strand
CTAGGCGCGTCCCCGAGCAAGTGGGTTGTCGGAGTCGGCGTCGGCGTCCTTCTGACAGGCATCATCGGGGTCCACGCGGCCGTGGCCGAAGTCGACATGAGCTGGCAGCATGCTCTCGACTGCCGTACCGCAGCGACACCGTGCTGGTACGACATCTCCTACCCGCAGTGCGGCCGCCCATTCCCCACCGACGCCGAGTTCGGGATCGTGGGCGTGAACAAGGGGATCGTCTTCAGCCCCAACCCATGTCAGGGTGCGGGCGATGGCCCGCCCGAGCTCACGTGGGCGGGCGGGGTAAAGGCGCAGCTCTACGCCAACACCGCTAACCCCGGACCTGCTCTTTCCTCGCGCTGGCCCGATGGCCAAACGTCACCGCGCGAATGCAACACATCAGCGGTGCCGGGATCAGATACCGCCAATTGCGCCTACGACTACGGCTGGAACGCGGCGGCCGACTCCTACAGCACGGCGGCCAGCGCCTACGTCTCCCTGGGCCTGGCCTCTCCGGGCGCAATCAGCACGCCGTCCCCGAACGTGTGGTGGCTCGACGTCGAGATCAACAACAGCTGGCGGACCGACGTCACCCTCAACGTGGCGGCCCTCGGGGGCGCGGTCGCGTATCTTCAATCAATGAACACGGCCGGCATCGGTTTCTATTCGAATCAATACCAGTGGAACCAGATCACCGGCGGCACGTCTGCCTTCTCTGCCTATCCGAGCTGGGTGGCCGGTGCCAGCTCCGCCCGGCAGGCGGTAACCGACTGCAGCGCCAAAGGCTTCACCGGCGGCCGTGTCGCATTAGCCCAGTATCTCGCCGGCGGCTTCGACGCGGACTTTCTCTGCTCGCAATAGCGCGGAGGTAGCAGTTGCCACCCGGGCTGGGGACTGGATCGGCTTTGGTGATCATCACGATGGCCTGGTCGTGGCAAGCGACGGCTACAATGCCGGTGCCCTTGAGACCTTTGCCATATCGTCTCTCGGAGGCGTTGTCGCGGCGTCCGGCAGGAACGAGTCCAACCTGCTGCGGCGGTCGCGGTATTCAGTAGCAGCACCGGGAGGCTGACGTTATGCGTTACGTGGAGGTCGGCGGCCTGCGGCTCTCGGTGATCGGCCTTGGGACGTGGCAGTTCGGGTCGCGCGAATGGCGATATGGAGCAACCTACGCGAGCGACACCGCTCCCGCCATCGTGCGACGGGCGATCGACCTCGGCGTAACGCTCATCGACACTGCCGAGATCTATGGCTTTGGGCGCTCGGAGCGCATCGTCGGCGAGGCAATCCGCGACCGGCGCGACGGGCTGGTCATTGCCTCGAAGTTCGTACCGGCGCTGCCCCTGCCATCGGTCGTCGATTGGCAGGTGCGCGGCAGCCTGCGGCGTCTCGGAATCGAGGCGATCGACCTGTACCAGGTCCATTTCCCCAACCCACTCGTCTCGCCCCGCTCGACCATGGCACCCATGCGAACGCTTCTGGAGAATGGGCTCATTCGCCACGTCGGCGTCAGCAACTACCCGCTCGGACGCTGGCGCGCCGCCGAGCGCGGCCTCGGCCATCCCGTCCTGACCAACCAGGTCCGCTTCAGCCTGGCCGCGCCCATGCCACATTGGGAGCTCGTGCCCTATGCCCGTGAGACCGGGCGCGTCGTCATCGCCTACAGCCCGCTGGGTCAGGGGCTCTTGAGCGGGAGCCACAGCCTGAGCAGCCCGGCGCCGGCCGACGTGCGCGGGCGCAATCGATTGTTCCAGACGCGGTCGGTACGCCTGGCCCAGCCGCTGCTCGCCACGCTCCGCGATACGGCCGCCGCCCACGCCGTCACGTCGGCGCAGGTGGCCCTCGCCTGGCTCATCGGGCACGGCAATGTCGTGGCCATCCCGGGCGCACACACGGTGGCGCAGCTAGAGGAGAACGTCGCCGCGGCAGAACTCCAACTCAGCCGGGAAGAGCTCGACCGACTCACTGCAGAGGCCATGCGCTTCGAGCTGGCCGTCAGGCGCTAGCCGGACTGGCGCTCGCCGACCCCGCTGCCCCGCTTCCCCCGTGGCGCTTCGTCTCGGCGTCACCGCCACCTTCTCACTACCACATCGCGACAGAACCCGGACGTAACAGCCGAGTGGATGATGTAGCCGGACGCTGCCTGAAGGCCTCACGCGGGCCGCGACATCCGCCCCATAATGACCCCGCCATGGACGGAATGGACTGGGGTTTGGCGCCGCACCTAGACGAGCAGGGCAGTGAGCTTGCCGTGCCCTATGCCGTGGAGTTGATCGGGACTCAGCTGCGGGCCGCCGGCATCTTGCGTGTGAACGGCCACCAGCGCCTGTCCGACTACGTCAATCTCCTGGAGGGCTTCTTCCGTATCGAAGATGTCGTCCTGCGTGCGCGGAACGGAGCCCTCACGCGAGTCGTCCTGCCGGAGTTGCGGATACGCTTGGACGACATCACCATCGTCGGCGAGCCACGGACTGCCGGTGGCGCGGCGCCGGGTTCCGAATCTGGCGGCGACTACGTGCTAAAGCAGCGGCAGAAGCTCGTGGTAATGACCGCAGCCCACGAGATCTACGGCTACGCGCATCTGTACGAGCTCGGGTCGGTGACCGCGTTCGTGGACGCCTCCTACCCCCGCTTCGTGCCCATGACCAACGTCCGCGTCCGCTGGCTCGCCGATCGCCGTCTGGCCGGCCGTTTCGATCTCGCGCTCCTGCAGCGCAGCCACATCATCGGTGTGGCGACCGTGAGGGCGGGCGTGCGCAGTCGTGGGGAGGGCCCAGGACCGGCCGTTTCGGAGCCGGACCGTTCGGAGCCGCCGTCCACAACTGAGACGAGCTGACGGGCGGCCGGTCCCCCAAGCCGCGCCACAGTGACCGCGGGGTCGCTTCCTGGGCGGTCGAGATGGTGCTGCTCTTCCAACTCGCTATCGATCGTGGCGAGCCGGGTGGCCTCCGGGCCACTCTCGGTGAAAGGGGTCGGGACGCCTGCCGCAGCCTACGCGCGGGGCTCGCTTACCGTCGTCCGGCATCGCCCGGGCACAGAACGGACCCGATCCGAGCCGACCCTCGTAGGCGCCGCCTATCTGGCGCTTGTTCTATCAGACGATGAAGGACAAGAAGCCAAAGAACAGGCCCAGGTCGGTCCAGTCGATCTTGCTGCCGATCGAGAGGATTCCGGCCACCGTGAGCACGGCGATCGCGAAGCAGATACAGGCCACGATGATGAACAGCGACTTGGGGTTTCTGAACATGCTGTTGCGAGCCTCCGGGAGTTCTTCTGGGGGCCCGGCCCGCTCGACCGACACGGCCAGAGTCGGATTAGGCCCACTTAGAGTCTGAACCTCCATGGCCGCCGGCCGTGAGGATGAAGACCCCTCGGCTCACCTGAAGTCGAGGCGCGTCGGAGCCTCTTCGCCGTGCTGCGATGGCCCGGGCCGACCCCACGACCGGCGCGCCACCGGCCTGGCTGAACAACCGCTCCATTTCAGCTTGCCGGGCGGTGCGACACTACCCACAGCTCGATCTTCGGTCGCAGACGAGGAGCACCCGGATGAGATTCGTGATCCTTCGCAACGAGTCAGGGAAGTTCTGGTGGAGGGCCGTCGGCAATAACAATGAGATCATGGCTGCCTCCCAGATGATGGAGCGGAAGCAGTCGTGCCTCGACTCGAT
>PLOC01000100.1 GCA_003141955.1 Chloroflexota bacterium | reverse complement strand
AGTCACATGTGTCAAGCAGGTTCCTGATACGACTCAAGTGCAGATCGATCCATGTTCGAGGACGGGCTCAAGGACAAGGGGGTAGAGACGATCCGCGTCATGGATGTGGCCGTGTTAGCCGCGGAGGGCCTGCGGCCGGTATAGACGCGGCAGCCCCGGCCCGGTGCGGGCGGCCACCCGGGGCAACGGGGCCGAATGGCCCACGCTCGCCGACCTGATGGCACTGCCCGCGGCCGGGGCCTAAATGCATGCTCGCGCAATGGACGATTACGCGGCAGTCATCGCCATGCTCAACCACACGTGGTTTGGAGCCGAGCTCGCGCCCGAGACGCAGGAGCGTCTGGCCAGGCTCGGCGATATCCAGGACTTCGAAGTGGACGAGGTGATCCTCCACGAGGGCGACGAGACCAGGGCGATGGGCATCCTCGTGTCCGGCAGACTGGCCCTGCGGACGCTCGTTCCCGAACGCGGGCCGGTCACGATCCTGAGCGTCGAGCCAGGCGACATCTTCGGTTGGTCCGCCGTGCTAAACGACGGCCAGGCCCAATCCACGGTCGTGGCCACCGAGGCCAGCCGGGCCCTCGTCATCGACGGCGTGAAACTCCGAGCGGCACTCAAGGAAGATCATGCCCTCGCCGCCAGTCTCTACCCTCGAGTCCTCAAGGCTGTGGCCAGACGCCTCCGAGCTACTCGGCTGCAGCTCCTGGATCTGTTCGCCCGCTGAGGGTCGCATTCGCACCAGCTTGGGATTCGAGCCCGGGAGGTTTCTGGATCCGTGATCACCAACCCTGTCCCTAGCCCGGCGGCCGTGGCCAGGCAGTGGTTCCTGGCGCACTCCGACCTGGATGATCTGATTCAGGCACTGCGCAAGGCGGGGCGCATCGTCATCGGTCCAACTGTCCGCGATGGAGCCATCGTCAACGACGAGATCCAGTCGGCGGCGGATCTGCCGGCGGGCGTCAGAGACGAACAGACCGCCGGTCGCTACCGGCTGGCCGAGCGCTCGGATGAGCGAGTCTTCGGCTACACCGTCGGACCGACGCCCTGGAAGCGCTTCACGTTCCCGCCAATCCTCCCGATCGCGACGGCCCATGTGTCCGGCAGCTTCGGTTTCGAGCAGCCAAAGATCGTCGCCCCGCAGCTGGCATTCCTCGGCGTTCGCGCCTGCGAAATCGCGGCCCTCGGCATGCAGGACCGCGTCTTCCTCGGCAGCCCGTTCACGGACGAGGACTTCCGAGCCCGACGCAAGGCCGCGCTGATCGTGGCCGTGCAATGCACCACGTGTTCGAGCACCTGCTTCTGCTCGTCCATGGGAACGGGGCCGGAGGTTCGCAGCGGCTACGACATCCTCCTGACCGAGATCGACGAGGGCTTCGTCGTCCAGGCCGGCTCGCCGGCCGGGGCCGCAATTGTGGCCCACCTGCCCACCCGCCGGCCTACGCACGCCGAAACCGGCGCGGCCGTGGACGTCGTCGAGGCCGTCCGCACACAGATCGGCGAGCCGCTGCCGATTGCCGGCATCGACCAGCGCCTCAAGCGCCAGCTGGACAATCCCCGCTGGAGTGTCGTGGCGGAACGCTGCGTCGAATGCGGCAACTGTACGATGTCGTGCCCCACCTGCTTCTGCACATCGGTGACTGAGCGGTCGGACATGGAGGGTCGCACCAGCGTCACGGAACGTCAGTGGGACTCCTGCTTCGACGTCAACTTCGCCAGGGTCGCCGGCGGTGACTTCCGCGCCCGGCCGCGCGACCGCTACCGCCAGTGGCTGACCCACAAGTTCTCCACGTGGATGGACCAGTTCGGCAGCTTCGGCTGCGTCGGCTGCGGCCGCTGCATCACCTGGTGCCCCGTCCAGATCGACGTCCGCGAGGAACTCCAGGCGATCGCCCCGGTCATCCAGCCGATCGAGCGGCCCGTCGCAGTCGAGCCCGTGGCCGCGAGTCCCGGCCGCTATTCGCTCGCTCGACTTGCGTCGGTCAAGGAAGAGACCGAGGACACGACGACGCTGTCGCTGACCGACCTCGACCCCGCCTTCCTCGGCGGCCGGCCGGGCCAGTTCGTGATGGTCGCCCTGCCCGCCTTCCCGGCCGTCCCAATCTCGATCTCACGGTTCCGCTCGAATGGAATCGACCTGACGATCCGCGCCGTCGGGCCAACGTCCACCGCGCTGGTGAACCTGCATCCGGGCGCCAAGGTCGGCGTCCGCGGGCCGCTCGGCACCTTCTGGCCGATCGAAGACGCATACGGCAGGCACGCCGTGGTCGTCGCCGGGGGCGTCGGTCTTTCGCCGCTGCACGGCCTGGTCGAGGCGCTCGTGGCCAACCGCGACCGCTTCGAGTCGGTTTCGCTGTACTACGGCTCCCGCACGCCGGAGGACCAGCTCTTCCGTGACGACCTCGTTGCCTGGTCGGCCGGTAAGTCCATCGACGTGGCCGTGACGGTGGACCGGGCCGGGCCAGAGTGGAAGGGCCGGGTCGGTGTCGTCACCACTCTCTTCGACATGATGTCGTGCGACTGCTCGCGGATCACGGCCTTCGTCGTGGGACCGGAGCGGATGATGCAGGCCTCGGTCCAATCGCTCATATCCAAGGGCGTCCCGCCCGAGCGGATCAACGTCTCGATGGAGCGCCACATGGAGTGCGGCATAGGGCTGTGCGGCCACTGCCAGACGGGGCCGTACTTCGTCTGCAAGGACGGCCCGGTGTTCCGCCTGAGTGAGCTCGGGGACCTCTACGTCCGGGAGGGCATCTGATGGCATCGACCGGAAAGGCCGTCCGACCCCGAGTCGCCGTCGCCAAGTTCGCCTCCTGCGACGGCTGCCAGCTCACGCTCCTCGACCTCGAGGATAAGCTTCTGGAGATCGTGACCCGGTTCGACATCGTCGAGTTCCCCGAGGCCACGTCTCGCCACTCCCCCGGACCGTACGACGTCGTCTTCGTGGAGGGCTCGATCAGCGCGCCGGAGCACCTGGACCAGATCAAGGCCCTGCGCAAGCAGGCCCGCGTCCTCGTCACCATCGGGGCGTGTGCCACGGCCGGCGGCATTCAGGCGATGCGCAACTGGGCGGACCACGACGCCTATCGCGCCGCGATCTACGAGCACCCGGAATGGGTCGAGTCGCTGGCCATGGCCACGGCGGTCTCGGACCACGTCAAGGTCGACGCCGAGTTGCGTGGCTGCCCCATCGACGGCGGGCAGCTCCTGGAGCTGCTGACGTCCGTCCTGGTGGGCCGCCGGCCACAGATCCGCGAGGAAGTGGTCTGCCGCGAGTGCAAGCGCAAGGGTATCGTCTGCATCGTCGTGGCCTCCGGCGAGGCTTGCATGGGCCCCGTCACCAGCTCCGGCTGCAACGCGCTTTGCCCCACCTACGGCCGGGGCTGCTACGGCTGCTTCGGGCCCCGGATTGGCGCCAATGCGAAGAGCTGGAGCGCGGGACTGATGCGGTCGGGCCGCCCGCCGGAGGAGGTCTGGCGTCTCTTCGCCGGCTTCACCGGCTACGCGGAGCCGTTCCGCTCGGTGCTGACGGAACTCGGCAAGGCCAAGGGGTAGGCGGGCGCCGGCGGCGCAGCAAAGTGGTCCGGGCGAGAAGACTTGAGGCCGAGATAACAAGCGAGCCAGCGACCGGCCGGGTGCGCCAGCACGGGCCCGCGGCCTAGACGAAGGGGCCGCATTCGCGCTGGCATGACGCGCGCAAGATTGAACCTTCCGGCATCCGTGGCAGTCTTGTCGGGCGCGATGGACGGGATTACCACGCGGGGGAAACTAGGAATGGGAGTCCGAGACCGCGAAGCCGCCGCCGGCGACCCGGCCGTCGAGTTCGCGCGCCTCGCGGACGCCCGCCTCGATGCGGCCTACCGCCTCGCGACTTTCATCCTAGGCGGAGACACCTCAGAGGCCGAGGACGCGGTGAACGACGCGGCCCTGCGAGCCTGGGAGCACTTTGGCGATCTGCGCGATGCCGCCCGCTTCGAGACCTGGTTCACACGGATCGTGGTTAACACGTGCCGTGATCGACTGAGCGAGCGCCGGATCCGGCCGCTCACCTTCGCCGATCCGATCCCCGGCGCGGCGCCCGACCATGCGGAGGCACTCGTGCGTGCCGATGCCCTGGAGCGGGCGATGCTGGCGCTATCGCCAAAGCACCGTGTCGTGGTTGCCCTGCGCTACGTCAGCGACTACTCGCTCGACGAGATCGCCGCCCGGACGGGTGAGCGGCCGGGCACCGTCAAGAGCAGGCTCCACTACGCGCTGCGTGCCCTGCGCGCTGTCCTTGATGCCGAGGCGCGGGAGCGGGTCCCATGAACGACGAGCAGTTCGAGGGCGAGGTGCGCGAGGTAGCGCGGCGAATCGCCGATCATGATGCGCCGTGGACGCTCCATTCGCGGGTGGCGGCCATTCCAGCTGAGCATCCTCAGCGTGCCCACGACGGCCGCCGGTTCGGCGGGCGAATGCGCCCCGCAGTCGCGGCGATGGCACTCGTTGCGGTCGTAGCCGCAACGACCGTCTTCGTGGGGGCGCTGCCACGGTTCAACGCTGTGCTGCCTGGGGGCTCGTCCAGCGGATCGCCGACAGCCGGCCCAACTCCCACGCCTCTCGCGCCGTCGCCGACCCCCGCATCTAGATTCAGCCCGACCGGCTCGATGACCACAGGTCGCTTCGACAGCTCGGCGACCTTGCTCCCCGACGGCCGCGTCCTGATCGCCGGGGGCCAGGACGCCTCGGGCGGGGAGTCGGCGTCCGCCGAGCTGTATGACCCGGCGACAGGCACATTCAGCCCGACTGGCCCGATGGTCTACCCGCACATAAGCCCGACCGCCACACTGCTCCCTGGCGGTAAGGTGCTCATCGCGGGCGGGAGCGGCATCGGGGACGTCCTCAAACGTGGTTACTCAGCCGAGCTGTACGACCCCAAGACGGGCACCTTCAGTCTGACCGGCCCCATGAATACCCGGCGCTATGACCAGGCCGCGACTCTGCTCCCCGACGGCCGCGTCCTCCTCGTCGGCGGGTCGATCTACGACCTTGGCTCGAAGGCTATCGCCACAGCGGAGCTGTATGACCCCNNGCTGCCGAATGGCCTGGTTCTGGTTGCGGGGGGCTACGGCTCGACGCCGCTCGCGTCGGCTGAGCTGTACAACCCAGCGACGGGCAAGTTCACCGCGACCGGCACGATGATCACCGCCCGTTCCGGGGACACCGCGACGCTGCTCCCTGACGGCCGCGTGCTCATCGCCGGAGGCTACGGCAGCTCCGGCAACGTCCTCGCCTCGGCCGAACTCTACGACCCGAAGACCGGCACGTTCATTTCGACCGGATCGATGGCAACCGAGCGCGGGGGCCAAACAGCCACGCTGCTCCCTGACGGCCGCGTGCTCATCGCCGGAGGCACCGATTCCGCGGACGACAGTCTCGCGGCCAACATACTGGCCTCTGCCGAGCTGTATGACCCGAAGACCGGGACTTTCAGCCCAGCCGGCTCGATGGCAACCGCGCGTCAGCTCCAGACGGCGACTCTGCTCCGCGACGGGCGCGTCCTCATCGTCGGCGGCGCCGACGGCTTAACCCCTGGACCCGGCATGGTAACGGCTCTGGCGCTGCCATCGGCCGAGCTGTATCAGCCGTAAGTTCCCACAGCGTCCTGCCGCGCCGGTTGAGGGCAGAGGAGACCCACCTACCGCCCTGTCCTGCCGAGCGGCCTTAGTGGAGTTGAACCGACCACCACAGTCGAATCGGCTATGCAGTCGCGCCCCGCGACCGTGCTTGAAACTCGGTGCGCTGTGTCGGCCAAGCCGTGTCACGATGAGTCCATGACCGAGACCGTCGATCCTGTTGCGCCGCCGCCGGCCGAGGCACCCGCCGCCGAGGCCCGCCACTCGCGCCGCCGCCGTCCCACCGGCGAGCCCTCGATGGCCCGCGAGCCGGATTACCAGACCGGCCGCCCCACCAAGATCGCCATCGTCGGCGTGGGGATGGTCGGCTCGACCTTCGCCTACACCCTGCTGCTGTCCGGCATCGCCTCGGAGATCGTCCTCATCGACGCCAATCACGAGCGGGCCGAGGGTGAGGCGATGGACCTCAACCACGCCGTCCCGTTCGCGCATCCGACGAAGATCTGCGCCGGCGAATACGCCGACTGCGAGGGTGCGGCGATCACCGTCATCGCCGCGGGCGTGGGCCAGCGCCCGGGCGAGACGCGCCTGGAGCTGGTCAAGCGCAACGCCGCGATCTTCGGCCAGATCGTTCCGCGCGTGGCCGAGGCCAACCCGGAGGGGATCATCGTCGTCGCCACCAACCCGGTCGACGTCCTGACCTACGTGACGCTCAACCTGGCCGGGCTCCCGGCGCACCGCGTCTTCGGGTCGGGCACGATCCTGGACACGGCCCGATTCCGCTACATGCTGAGCGAGCATCTGGGCGTCGACCCGCGCAGCGTCCACGCCTACATCATCGGCGAGCACGGCGACAGCGAGGTGCCGGTCTGGTCGCTCGCCAATGTGGCCGGCATGCGCCTGCCGAGCTTCTGCGCGGAGAACGGCATCCCGCTCAGCCCCGACACGATGGAGCGGATCTTCCGCCAGACCCGCGACGCCGCTTACGAGATCATCAGCCGCAAGGGCGCCAGCTACTACGCCGTGGCCGCCGGGCTGATGCGCATCACCGAGGCGATCCTGCGCGACCAGAACACGGTTCTGTCGATCTCGAGCCTGGTCACGGACTACTACGGCATCGACAACATCTGCCTGAGCCTGCCCACGGTCATCAGCCGGCGTGGCATCGAGCGGGTCCTTCGCCTGGACCTGAGCCCGCGCGAAGCCCGCGGCGTCCGCAAGTCGGCCGAGGTGCTGCGCCAGACGATCGAGTCGCTGGAGGTCGCCGCCGCCACCGACCCGGCCTGAGCCCGCCACCCAGGGCAGACAGAGCCCGCGTCCGAGCGTGATCTCCCGCCCTCCGGTCTGATTACGACGCGCCGCACGCCGGATCCACTCGCCCAATTCCGATGGGGCGCAAGTTGGACCAGATGCGGCCTGAGCGGCGCTCGCGCCAGGCTCGAACGCGGCGCTCCAGCCGGCGACTGCACCTACTGCGGCAGCGCGTGCTCCTCGAGTGGCGTGTCCCAGTGAGCCTCGACCAGCTCGAAGCGACGCTGCTCCTCGCGCGCCAGCTTTTCGGCGTCGGGGTAGAGACGGGCGATGATGGCCGGGTCGGTGTGCTCTTCCATCACGGCCCAGTCGCGGTAGGTGATCGTGACCTCGAAGGTCCAGTCCTGGCGACCGTCGCCGTGGAATCGCGGCGCATAGGCGCGAACATCGAGCAGCCGGCCCGCCTCCACCTGGGCCCGGAGCAGCGGCCAGTGGTTCCGCTCGAAGAGCTCGACGAACTCGTCCTGGTAGCCCCAGCGAATCTTGTAGAAGTACTGAACTGTGACCGGCTTGCCGGCGCCGTCGGCCATCTCGATTCCTCCTCGCCTGACCATTGTTGCGGTCCGGCCAGCCTACACGCATCGCCGTCGAACCGCCCGCGGCCACGGACCCGGGCCGGCTCACGGCTCCGCGCCGGCCTCCGATTCGATGCCCTTTGGCGGCGGCCCCACCGCCCTTCGGCACCGCCGCCCGATGCCCGTTGGCCCTCGGCGAACGAACCGCCCTGGGCGATGCTCTGGACAATTGCACGATTTCGCCACACGGACGCCGAGATCGTGGCCTGAGAGTCCACAACAGTCCGCGGCAACGCAGCGTGACATGGCCCACATCCTTCCTCCGCATCCGACCGATTCCCCTGCCTCCGAACGCAGCCCCCTGGAGCGGCGCCTCGAAGGCCTCGACGGCCACCACGCCGCGGCGCCCCAGCTCGGCTTCATGCTTGCGGGCGCCCAGTGGCGCGACTCGTGGCTGCACGGCTTCCGCAGCCTGTACCTGGTGATGGAGGTCATCCTCCTGGGCCTGGCCGGCGGCCTGCTCGTCTCGATCCTCACCCTCGAAGTCAGCCGGGCCTGGGTCCCCGCCGTGCTGCTGCTCGTCGACGCCACCGGCAGCCTGCTGCTGCTCGCCCGAATGCGCCGGGCCGCCCTCGGTCTGGGCGACGACGTTCGCTTCTGGCATCGCGAGATCGTCCGGGCCGAGCGGGAGCTTCCGCCGGAGCGGCGCGTGTTCACGCGCTTCAAGCTGCTGCAGCGGTCCCGCAACCACACCGACACGGACGAACTCGCCGCCCTGGCGCTGTCCGAGACCGGACTCGACGAGATCGGCCTGGACCGGCTGGTCGAGCCGTTCAGCGCCACGCGCCGCCTCATCGAGAACCGCGTGCCGATGCTCATCGCCGTGCTGTGGGTGTCGTGGTCGCTGGCCGGGATCGGCGCGCTGTGCCTGCGCCTGGCCCACGTCATCGGCTGACGGAGCGGGGCCAGACCGGCGCGACCTGCCTACGCCAGGACACCCCCGATGATCAGAATCTGCCGCGCCGCGAGGGCGGTGGTGAACGCGATCAACATGCTGGCGAGCGTGCCAATCAACATCCCCTGGGCCGACGCCGACTGCCGGTCAAGCCGCTTGCTGGAGGCGAACGCCTTCACGGCCGCGACGAAACCAGCGGCAGTGGTGTCCCCGACCAGAGCCAACAGGACGATCAGAAGCCGCTCGAGAACGCCTATGGTGACTGGGATGGACTTCGACTCCTCGGGTGCCAGGCTCTCGACCGACGCCGACTTGGGCCCCAGGAGCTTGCCGACGACATCGGACGCCAGCCAAATGTTGGCGATCAACAATGCGATCGCCACACCCACGGCCAGCCCCACGCGCATCACTTCCGCGCCGGACAGGTGTACCTCGAACGCGTCAATCACCCTTTGGAGCGGCTCTCCGGGATACCAAATCGCCAGCGCCCGACCTGGGCCAGATATGAATCGGGCCAGCATCAGAACGCCGGCGGCACTCAAGACCGGATCTGTCGCGGCAGCGACCCCAAATCGGGGCGACCATTCGGCCTGATCGACGGCCACCGGGCTGGCCCTGGGTCTCACAGCGAACGCAACCGCTTCCGCGGCAACATGACAGAGACCGATTGCTGCTCCATACACGATGGACCACGCAGGCGAGACGAACAATGCCGCCACGCCCACGCCCGCAATCGCGGCCGACACCGGAAGGAGCAACGGACGCGGCGTCCGCTTCAGCAAGGCACTTGAACTCGAGCGCCTATACAGCCACGGATAGAGCAGATGCCGCACGGCAAGGTCGGTGGCCAGCAACCACGAGGCAACAAGCGCCCAGACAAGCCCGTGGTCCGTCATGGGAGATGGCCAAGACCGTCGCCAGAGTCGGATGGCGTGCCAGCGCCTGAATAGACCTTGCGGATCGCGGCGACGAGCCGCTGCAGCGTTTGGACCCTTGCCCGCATGAACGACACCGAAATCGTCGCCCGACGCACCCCAAGCCTGTCCGCGACTTCCGACTGGCGCAGACTTTCGATCAGGGCCATCCGGGCCACCGCGCGCTGGCGCGGAGTCAGGCCCTCGAGCAGATCGGCTAAAGCCGGCGTCATGCCGGCCAGAAGCTCGTCTGCCTCCGCCTTGCCGGTTCGAATCACCAGCCGATCGTGCCGCTTTCGAGCCGTCCCGATCGCGTCGCGCGCTGCCAGGAAGGCGCGGCCCGTTCGCTGCGTGGCCGGCCCCTCCCCCGGGTCCACTCCGCCCATCACGCACACCCAGCGTATCGGCCGCGCCTCCGGGCTCAGCCCCGCGTGCAGCACCGCCTCCAATGGATCCGCGTTGGCGACCAGCAGCCCCTGCAACTCATCGCCCTGGGTGAACCCGAACGGGGCCAGCCGCTGCTCGCCATAAGCCTGGTCCAACTCCTCGACGAGGTGGCGCAGCCACTCGGCGGCGGCGGAGGGGTCGCGCCGCGACCCGACGACGTCGCCGAAAATGACGACGGCGGACAGCTCCGCTATTCGTGCGGCAGCGCCGTCGCGGGCCTTCGTACGGCCGAGTGGGGACCCCTTCACAAGCCGAAGGCTAGTCGACCAGGATGTCAGCCGTCAACGGCTATTTGCTGCAGAAGGAGACGTCGGCGGGGACGGCTGGCTTGGCGTCGCATTGCATGCGCAATCTTGCCCGACGAAGGTCCTCACCTGCCCGGACTCGCTATCCTGAATTCGTGACGGCCGAATCTGAGGATCCAACCCCGACCAACTCCGCGATCCCGCGCAACCCGGGTCGCCACGACCTGGGCATGAGGGCCACACTCATCTTCCCCAACCGCGAGATCGTCGAGCGCTACTACGTGCCGCTCATCTACACGGCGTGCCGGACCTGCTACTCGGAGCTGGCCCCGGACGACATCTTCGAGCGCGCGGTCGACGGCCGGATCACCCCAGAGAAGCAACGTGAGCTGATCGGCCGGGTGATCGAGTCCGGGCACGGCTCGACCATCGAGCATATCGTCTTCACCTTCGCCATCACCGGCGTCAGCCGAACGCTGAGCCACCAGCTCGTCCGACACAGAGCCGGCGTCGCCTTCGACCAGCAGAGCCAGCGGTACGTCTCGTACAAGAAGGGTGCGTCCACGATGCTGCCGGCGACCATTGCCGAGGCCGATCCGGAGCTGCGGCAGCAGTACGAGGAGCAGGTCGAAGGCGCGCTGGAGCTGTACTCGGAGCTCCTCGAGGCCGGCATTCCCGGCGAGGACGCCCGCTTCGTCTTTCCCAACGCCACGCGCACGAACCTGGTCATGACGGCGAATCTGCGCGCCCTCATATACATGTCAGGCCTGCGGCTGTGCACGATGGCCCAGTGGGAGATCCGGAGGCTCTTCCAGCTCGTTCGCCACGAGGTTTTCGCCGTCAGCCCCTTCCTCGGCAGCTTCCTTGCCCCCAAGTGCGTGCCCCTGGGCTATTGCGACGAGGCCGCCAACCGGGACGAGCATTGCCCCATCCGCCCGCACAAGGACAGGGTCCTGGCGGCTTGGGCCGACAGGTCGGGGAGGGCCCAGACCGATCGACAGAAGCCGCCCGAGGCGTGAGCCGGCGTCGGCGACCATCGCCGGGCGCACCAGCATCCCGCGCATGCAGCGGTACGTAAGGGCGATGGTCCTGGTACCTCCGGCGGAGTTGTTCCGGGCAGCGCCCCGCCCATGCTTCAACAAAAGTCCCTCGCCGCCCGGCTGGGGACTCGCCACAATGGGCTGCGTCTCGAGGTGCCCGGTGTGTCATTCCTGGGCCCGGGCCGGGCGCGGGGTAGTATCGTGGATTTCTAGTCTCCATCGTTCCGCGAGGGCGCTGGGACTGAGACCATGGAGATCAGCGTGAACGAGTCGGCGCCGCACCACCAGAACCGTCTCCTGGCGGATCTGGCGCAGGCCATGGGTTCGATCGCTGAGACGGCTCGCCTGGCGACCCTCGAGCAGTGTCAGACCGAGGCCAAGGCGTACGTGGAGCAGCTCCACGCCCGAACGCTGGACGAGGCGGAGGAACTGCGCCAGGCAGCCGAGACCGACGTGGCCACGATCCGCGAGCGATCGAGGGCCAGGGTGGAGCGGATTCGCCAGGAAGCGGAACAGCGCACGTCGCGACGCCGCGAGCTGCTCGATCAGCAGCTGGAGGAGTTCCACGCCGCAGTCGAGCTCGAGATCGAAAGCGTGCAGGTAAGGGTCGCGGCCTTCGAGAGCGAGGTCTCCCAGTTCTTCGAGCAACTCCTCCAGGGCGCGGACCCCACCGTCTTCGCCAGCATGGCGTCTCAGATGCCCGATCCGCCCGCCTTCGTCGATCTGGACAGCGACGCGTTCGCCGACGAGCTCCGGGCGAGGCGCGAACGGGCCGAGCACCCCGAGCGCGCCGAACAGGCCCAACAGGCTGAAATGGCCGCGACATCAGAGGTTCCCGGCACGGCCGGCTCCGACGGCGAGAAGGGGGAGGGGCCTCGGGGTCGCTGGTGGACGAAGTCCCCCGCCGCCGGGTCAGCGCGAACCCACGCGGAAGAGCCCCGATAGAAGCGGCCTCGGGCCTCACGCCGGGGGTCGCAACCCGCCGGACCGCCCAGACGCACCGCAACCGCCGCCTCGGCGCACGTTTGCTCGGTCGCGGCCTGTGGCGACGGCAGCGGTTGTGAGGCGGTACGGAAGGGCGGTTAGTCCTGGTACCTCCAGCGGGGTGCCCGTCGTCAACGCCCGGCCCATGATCCAACAGAGCGAAAGTCTCCGGATGCCAGCCTTGGGCCCGCGATAATGGCGCTTGGAGACGCGGGTCTGTTGCGGTAACGTTCCTGAGACCGAGGCGGGGTAGTAATGTGCACGGGTAGACTCCGGCGCCCGGCCGGGGCCCGGAGAAACAAACGGGGAGATGAGCGTGAACGACACGGCCGCGCGTCATCCGAACCGATTCCTGGCGGACCTCACGCAGGCCATGCGTTCGACCGCCGAGACGGCGCGGCAGGCGACGATCGATCAGTGCCAGGCAGATGCGAAGGCGTACGTCGAGAAGCTCCACGCCCGCACGGACGACGAGGCGGCGTCCTTGCGCAAGGGCGCCGAGGCCGATGTCAGCGCCATCCGCGACTGGTCCAAGGCAGAAGTGGAGCGCATCCGCGTCGAGACTGAGCAGCGGATCGCCCGGCGTCGCGAACTCCTCGAGCAGGAGTTGCAGGAGTACAACTCCGCCATCGAGCTCGAGATCGAGCGCGTCCAGAAGCGCGTCTCGGGATTCGAGGAGGAAGTCGCCCAGTTCTTCGAGCAGCTCCTACAGGAAGCCGACCCGACGATCTTCGCCAGCATGGCCGCCCAGATGCCGGACCCGCCCACTTTCGCGGAAGCCGATCGGGGCACTCTCGCGACCGAAATCAAGGCGCGACGCGAGAAGATCATGCGCTCCGAAGACCTCCTCGGCGGCGAGGCCGAAGAGGCAGTCAGTCCTGCCCCAGAGCCGGCCGTCGAAGCCGCCGAGCCTGAGGCTGCCGTCGTGGCCGAGCCTCCTCCTGCCCCCAAGCCGGAAGTCCCCGAATCGACTCAGGTCGTCGTCGTCGGGCTCGTCAGCGTGGCCAGCATCGCCACGTTCAAGCGGCAGCTGGGCCGTCTGCCCGGCGTGAAGAATGTCGGTGTTTCGTCCGGCCCGGACGGCGAGTTCATCTTCACCGTGGGCCATAGCCCGGAGATCTCGCTGAGTTCACTCATCCCGACCCTGCCCAACTTCCAGGCCAGGGTGGTCTCTGAGGACGAGGGAGTGCTCAACGTCTCCGCACACGACCCGGAGGCAGAAGGCTAGACTTACGGCGTCGCGTCCGCGCACCACAGGGAGACCCCGTCACAGTGCCCCGGTCAGCAGTCGCAATCGCCCTTCCGCCTGCGGAGTTGGCTGCCGTCAGTGCGCAGCTGACTGAGGCCGGCTACGACGCGATTGCCGTCAACACCGCCGAGGAGCTCAAAACTCTTCTCGACCTGCGCCGTGACATCGGCGTGGCCATCCTGGACGGGGAGAACGACTTCAATCGAACGATCGAGATGTACAGCCTCCTCCATGACGAGGACCGCAACATCCCGGCGTTGATGGTCGTGGCAGCGCGAGCCCTGGACCGGATGGGGCTGGCTGGACGAGCCCGCGTCAGCGACGAGTACTTCACCCGCCCCTACTCGGCCGAGTCTCTGCGCTGGCGCGTCGAGGCGATGCTCATCCGTGCCGAGGTCCCGACGGACGATTCCACCGGCGGCGTCATCGCTACCGAGAGCGGACCTGCGATGGAGACCGCCGACTCCCGCCGCGGTCAGATCGTCATCGTGTTCAACCCCAAGGGCGGCGTCGGCAAGACGACGATCGCCGTCAACGTGGCCTCGATGCTGCAGATCCGCAAGGGCCAGCGCGTGTTGCTCGTCGACTGCGACACCGTAACCGGGCACGTGGCCTCGTCGCTGGGCATGGAGAACGTCCGCACCGTCGCAGATGCATGGACGGAAGACCTCACCACCGCCGTCGCCGAGTCCTTCGCGGAGATCGCCTCCACGCACCACAACGGTGTGGCGGTGCTGGTCATGGCGGAGTCACCGCTCCACACAGAGATCCTCGAGCCGAAGCGCGTGGCCGAGGCCATCACGGCCGCTCGCCAGGCCTTCGACTGGGTCGTCGTTGACATGCATCCGGACTACGGGCCTCTCAACCAGGTCATCTTCGAGCGGGCCGACAAGATCATCGTTCCGGTCACGCCCGACGTGCCCGCCATCCGTGCCGCGGTCCAGTTCCGTGAGGTCGCGGTTGAGCTCGAGATACGCGACCGCCTGGCGATGGTCGTGAATCGCGCCAACAGCGGCGTGTCGGTTGCCGACATGGAGCGGACCGTGGGCATGCCCGCCCTGGCAGAGGTTCGATCCGCCGGAATGCTGTTCGTCCGGGCAGCGAACGAGGGCCGCTCCGCCGTCGAGCGCTTCCCCAAGGAAAAGGTCATCGAGGACATCGAGGACCTGTGCGATCGCCTGATCGCCACGGCCGAGCCAAGCGCGGCCAAGGTCGGCAGCGGCTTCATGGGCATCTTCGGCGGCGGGCGGAACACCAACCCGTCGGTCCGCGCCTCGTAAGTCATCGCGCCGGTCGGCGCCGCCGTTCGGACGGCTTCCCCTCCCCTCGCTCGACCCTCGTCGACCTATTCCGTCTTCGCCCGGGGTCCGCCACCGGGTGCTTTCGAGCCGGCCAGGACGATCCGCTGGGGCTGCGGCATCTCGATGGCGTTCTCCGCGAACGCGGCCAGGATCCGTTTGCGCAGCTCACCGCTGACGGCCCACTGTTCCGACGCCCTGACGGTCCCCAGAACCTTGAGCGTCACTCCGAATTCGCCCAGCTGCGAGACTCGCTCTACGCGCGGCGCTTCCAGGATCCGAGGGCCCCAATCCGATTCCGACGCCAGCTGACGCCCCACGTGGTCCACCACGGCGGTGGCCTTCTCGATGTCCGTGCCGTAGACCACGCGCACGTCTTCGTTCACCCGTGCCCACTCCCGCGTGAGGTTCGTCGCCACCATGATCAGTCCGTTGGGCACGGTATGGAGGGCGCCGTCCTGGTCGCGCAGCGTCGTCCGGCGCAGGGTGAAATCCTCGACCTTGCCCGAGACGCCGGCAATCTTGACCACATCGCCGATCGAGTACTGGTTCTCGATCAAGACCAGGGCGCCGTTCAGGTAGTCGCGGACCAGGCTCTGGGTGCCCAGCCCGACGGCGATGCCGATGATCCCGAGGCCGGCGATCGCTGGGCCGACATCGAGGCTGAAAGCCGTCTCAAGGACCATCAGGGCTGCGATCACGACGACGAAGAAGCGGACGACGTTGACAACCAGAGTCTCGATTGTGTCCTGGCGCTTCTTGATCTCGGCGGCGGTCAGCTCGTGGGCGGTCCCCTCCACGTTCTCGCGGTTGAGGAGCGCCCGTACGATGCCCCGGACGAAGACGTGAGTCAGTCTGATGATGATCGCGGCCGCGACCAGAATGCCCAGGATCGCCGCGGTGAGGCCCACGGAGGGACCCAGATCCAGCTTCCCGCCCCAGGGCGAAGCAACGGGGATATAGAGAGTTGCCATGCCCATAGCCTAGCGCCGGGCCGGCCCACGCTGCTGGCAGATATGGCGCGGCCCCTCGGGAGGGGGACCGAGGGGCCGCGAAAGGTGAACTTGTGTGGTTACGCCCCTGGGGGAGCGGGCTCCGCAGGAGAGGGCCGGAGATCAGACGCGGCGACGACCCCGCCGATGCGCTCCGTGATCACCGCTGCCGCGTCACGTGCGCGCTCCACCAGCTCGGGCACGCGGCTGGGCAGGATCCGATTGCCCGAGGCTCTGACCTCGAGCGCCGCCACGACCGAAGTCCGCTGATCGTAGACGGGCACGGAGATGGCATTCACCGACGGCTCGAACTCCCCGAAGGCGGTGGCGAAGCCGCGCCTGCGAACGCGAGCCAACTCTTCGAGCAGGAGATCGACGCGAACGATGGTGTGGGAGGTGTACGGCGTGAAGCCGACCTTCGAGAGACGGATGACCTCACGTTCGGGCTGATTCGCCAGCAGAACCTTGCCCGGGGCCGTAGCATGGAGCGGTGAGCTTCGACCCGATCGGTCGCGGCCCATTCCCGAGGCATCCGAGTACGCGATCGTCAGGGCAGCGTCGCCCTCGAGGATCTCCAGGCTGGTGGTTTCCCTGATGCCACGGGCGAGCCCTTCGAGCTGCGGCATGGCAATCGACCGCAGGTCGAGAGTCCGCTCGGCGTGACCGCCGAGCCGCACGACCGCGAGTCCGAGCCGGTACTTGCCCGAGTCGTCGTCCTGCTCCACCAGGCCGCGCTTCTGGAGCGTGGCGAGCAAACGAGATGCGGTGGACTTGTGGAGTCCAAGGCGCCGGGCGAGTTCCGTTACGCCTGCCTCGCCTTGCGACTCGCCCAAAGCGATCAGGAGTGAGGCGGCACGGTCAACCGACCGAACCGCATTCCCGTCGAGCACCACTTCTACTCCTTACGGGCTGTCGGCTGGTGGGCCACCGCTCTGCTTGCCGGCAGAGTTGACCCTCTTTATCGCTCCGCGCCCGAACCGGAGCGAGCCTGCGTGGTTTGCTACTTGATCCGCTGACCGACCAATCCAGCTCTTCCGATCGACTCGGTCGCCGGCTTTTCGTCTCGTCCAGTGGAACGTCGTAATGTTTACATAGTTACTCGGGATTAGTCAAGGGGCAGGTGCGCTGCCATCGAACGGCCCTACCATTACTACCCTTACTTGTGGGATAGAACGCGAAAAGCCGTCAATCCGGCGTCTCAACGTTGCCCAGGACCCTGCGATTTCGTTGCAGCTTCGGCCCGTCCGGGGCGGTCGGATGACGTTCGTCTGACACCTCGGCGGCGCAGGCCGTTTGCCGGTCAGATGAAGGTCGGCGCATCCGGGCCGAATCGAGATCGGCCCCCGCGTCGTACCATCGGCAGATCACGCCCCCCATCTCGGAGCAGCATGCCGGCCGATCGCATCGCCTCCCACCCATCTGGCCCGCCGGCTGGGCCGCTCGAAGGGCCCGCTGCCGCTCCTCTGACCGAGGCCGAGGTCGGTGCAGTTCGGGCGCAGTTCCCGGCGCTCTCGCGCCAACACGACGGCCGGCCGTACGTCTATCTGGACGGCCCAGGGGGCACGCAGGTGCCTCGCCGGACGATCGACGCGATGGCGGACTACCTCGGGCGTTGCAATGCCAACCACGAGGGTGCTTTTCCGACAAGCGAGGAGAGCGACGCCATGCTGGCCGATGTTCACGCGGCCGCGGCGGACTACGTCGGGGCGGCCGATGCCGGCGAGGTCGTCTTCGGGCAGAACATGACTACGCTCACCTTCGCGCTGAGTCGTGCGATCGGCCGGACCCTCAAGGCGGGCGACGAGATCGTGGTCACGCGCCTCGACCACGACGCCAACGTGGCGCCGTGGCTCGCCCTCGAGGAGGAGCGGGGCATTCGAATGCGATGGGTCGGCATCCACGAGGAAGACTGCACACTCGATCTGGATGGCCTGGAGCGATCGCTGGGGCCGCGGACGCGCCTGGTCGCCGTCGGGCTCGCGTCGAACGCGGTGGGCACGCTCAACCCCATTCGGCAGATAGTGGAGATGGCCCATGCCGCCGGCGCGCTCACGTACGTGGACGCGGTCCATGCGGCGCCGCACGTGCCGCTGGACGTGGCAGCGCTGGGCACCGATTTCCTGGTCTGCTCCCCCTACAAGTTCTTCGGACCGCACCTGGGGCTCCTCTACGGGCGGCGGGATCTGCTCCAGAACCTGACCGCGTACAAGGTCCGCCCGGCCACGAACGAGCCGCCGGGCAAGTGGGAGACGGGCACTCCCCCGGCCGAGTCGCTGGCCGGGCTGCTCGCCACGTTCGGCTACCTGGAATCGCTGGGCGAGATGAGTGGCGGCAGCGGCGGGAGTGTCGTGGGCGCGAGCGGCCCGGGCGGGGCCGGCGCGCCCACGACGCGGCGCGCCCGACTCGGCGCCGCCATGGCGGTCATCGGCGCCACGGAGCGAGGTCTGGCCCGGCGCGCGCTGAGGGCGTTGGGCGATGTGCCGGGACTAAGGTTGCGCGGCGTCGTCGACCCGAACCGCCTGGCCGAGCGCGTCCCCACCTTCGCCTTCACGCTGGCAGGCCACTCCCCGCGCGAGGTCGCCACGGAACTCGGCCGGCGCGGCATTGCCGTGTGGGACGGGGATTATTACGCGTACGAGTTGATCCGCGCGCTCGGACTGGCCGAATCGGGCGGCATGGTCCGTGTAGGCTTCGTCCACTACAACACCGCCGCCGAGATCGACCGGCTGGTCGAGGCGCTGGGCGAAATCGCGCTCAGGAAGAGCGCCGGAACGGGGCATGCATGACGGCTGACTTCTTCGAGACGATCCGGAAGGGCGACCAGAAGACGGTCGACGAGGCGCTCGCGGCCGACCCAAACCTGCTCAAGGCTCGTGCCAAGGCCGGTCTCTCACCCGTGCTGGTGGCCGCGTACGCCGGTCATCCTCGAATGGCCGAACACCTGGCCGACAAGGTCGGGCCAGAGGAGCTCGACCTTTTCGAGGCCGCGGCGGTGGGCGACGTGGCGGTGGTCCGCCGCAGGCTGGCCGAGGGCTGGGAGATCGAAGACAGAAGCAACGACGGGTACGCGCCCCTCCATCTGGCGGCCTACTTCGGCCAGCTGGAAGTCGCCAGGCTGCTGCTGGAGCGGGGCGCAGATCGCAACGCCGTGGCCGCCAACGACTCCCGAGTGACGCCGCTGCACAGCGCCGTTTCGGCGCGGCATCGCGACGTCGCGGGTCTGCTGCTCGCCCTGGGCGCCTCGGCCAACGCGGTCCAGAAAGGCGGCTGGACGCCGCTGCACACAGCCGCGCACAACGGCGACGAGGCTATCGTCGATCTGCTGCTCCTTCGCGGCGCCGATCCGACTCGACCCGCCGACGATGGGCGCACGCCGCCCGACCTGGCCGACGAAGGCGGGCACGCCGCCCTGGCCGACATGCTCCGCGAGGCCTCGAAGCCCTGACTTCACCGCCACCGGGTTGCTGTCCGAAACCGGGACTACCTCGGCGTCGTCAGCCAGCCCGGCAGCTCCCGGGCGAGAGTGGTCAGCGGCAGTGTGCCGTGGCCCAGCACGGCGTCGTGGAATGCCCGCAGATCGAAGCTCGAGCCCAGGCGCGCTGCCGCTTCCTTCCGAAGGCGCTCGATCTCGCGCTGACCGACTTTGTAGCTCAGGGCCTGGGCCGGCCAGCAGATGTAGCGGTCGGTCTCGATCCCGGCGTCGGTCTCCGACAGGCCCGCCTCCAGCAACTGTGCCATCGAGCGTTCGCGGGACCAGCGGAAGGCGTGGATCCCGGTGTCGACGACCAGGCGTGCCGCCCGATGAGCCTGCCCGTCGAGCATCCCAAATCGTTCGGTCGGATTGAGGTAGAGCCCCATCTCGTCCGCCAGGCGTTCCGCGTACAGGCCCCAGCCCTCGACGTAGGCCATGCCGGCCATTCGGGCGCCCATGCGGCGGAAGGCGCTCAGGTTTGCCATCTCGGTCTGGAGCGCGATCTGGAAGTGATGCCCGGGGACGGCCTCGTGGAAGCTGGTGCTGGCCAGGCTCAAGTAGCTGCGGCTCGGCAGGTCGTACGTGTTTACGTAGTAGATCCCGGGCCGGCTGCCGTCGACCGCGGGCGCGTAGTAGAAGGCGGACGGCGCGTCGGCTTCCTTGAACGGCTCGACCGCCCGGACCTCGACAGAAGCCTTTGGGAGGCGGCCGAAGTACTCCGGCGACCGGGCCAGCGCCCGCTCGATCTGGCCGCGGGCGTGGTTCAGCAGGTCGTCGGCCGTGGTCGGGACGGCTCCGGGGCTCTTCTCGATGCTGGCTCGAGCGGCCTTCGTGTCGTTGCCCAGACCGAGCGAGCGGCTGATCTCGCGCCGCTCCGCATCGATCGACTCCAACTCCTCGAGGCCGATGCGATGCAGATCCGCGGGATCCAGGTCCAGCGATGTCCAGGCTCGAACCTGGGTCCTGTACAGCTGCTCGCCGCCGGGCGCCGACCAGAGCCCCGGCTCCTCGCGCGAGGCCTCGCGGTACGCGCCCCGAAGAGCCTCGAGGAACGCCTCGTCGGCCGGTCTGATGGACCGGCGGATAGCGGCGACCAGCCTGTCCCGGTCCGAGGGCGCAGGCGGCGTAACGGCGACTGCGACCGGCGACTCTTCGTCCGGAACGGCGAGCAGCCGCTCCAGCTGGCCGATGACCCGCTCGGTCACGATCCGGGCCGCGGTCAGCCCGCTCGCCAGACCTTCCCGGGTCAGCTCGGCGACGGCCGCCATGTAGCGCGGGTAGTCGTCGATGCGCGCCAGGAAACGATCGAAACGCTCGGGAGTATCGGTCCGCTGAAAGGTCGCCAGCAGCGGCATCATCGTCTGCGGCCCCTCCATCTGGTCGACTGCCTTGAGCCGGTCGATGCGCTGATCCTGCTGCTCCAGCTCGGACCGGCAGACGACCGTCAGGATGTCGAGCGTGATCGACTCCTCGACGGGGAGGCCCGCGCCGCCGTCCGATCCGGGGGCCGCGCCGTCGGCGACTTGCGCTTCGATCGCGTCGGTCGCGTGCAGCGTCTCGCGGAAGAGCCTCCGCGCCCTGTCCCGCCCCTCGGGGCCCGGGTCGTCGAGGCGATCGTCGTTCTGCTCGTAGCCCAGCACCGTCGCCGTGATCGGCGACAGCTCGAGCAGGCCGTTCCAGAACCGTTCGGCCAGGTCGTTGACGGCATTGGCTGCGCTGCGGACCTCGCTCACTGGAACCTCCTGGTGGTCTGACATGTACCGGGACAAGGAAGCGGCGCCCGGCTGGACTTCTGGCGCTAGCGTAACTCCGGCCTGGATCCGCCGGTCACGCGGCTGGCGGTGGACCCCGGCCAGCCGTTCAGGCTTCGAACAACGGCAGCTGCTCGCCGGCGGCCGCGTCGGCGTCGAGCCCCAGGTACGGCTCCAGGCCGTCCAGCGACACGTCCGTGCGCGCCGCGAAGGCGGCCAGCTGGTCCCACTTGAGAACGTGCCAGTTGCGCTCGGCGAACGCGCGGCGAAGCAGCGGCGAACGAGCGAGTTTGTATCGCACCAGCTCGGCGCGTTCGGGCGGGACGACCAGGAAGCGGACGACCTTGTCGTCACTCGGGAAGCGGCTGTGACGAACCAGGACCGGATCGCCGAGCATGGCCGTCCACTCGACCTCGAAGAGGAACGTCGCCTTGTGGCGGATATACCAGGCGCAGTCCACGCGCTCGAGCTCGGCCTCCGGGCCCCAGGCGATCACGGTCGGCACGATGTCGCGCTCTTCCATGTCGAGCCGGTCCGCGAGCGGGCGGCGATCCACGCGGCGGACCTGCTGGCGGCGCCCGATCCAGACGCGCGTCCCGAGGCGGTGGCCCAGGTCCGCGATGACCGCGATCATGGCGTCGTGCTCGGCCGAGCGTCGCTCCAGCCGATCGCCGGTCGACACTGCCTCGGGCGTGCTGCCCGGCGCGCTGTAGCTCGCCAGGCAAGCCCGCATCAACTCGCCATCGGGGGCGTCGCGATCCTGGAACAGGCCGGTCGTCCGCTCGAAGACGGCCGCCTCGGTCATCTGGCGCGACGACGAGAGGAGGCTGAAGACGGCCCACTCCGTCCGATCGGCGAGCGGCTGGGCGGCGCCGAAGCGGTCCTCCTCCGAGCCGAGCCAGTACTGACCGGGCTCGATCTGGCGGACGCGGCGGTTCGTGCCACGGTCGAGCTCGTTGCGAATGAGCGTCAGGAGTTCGTCCACCGGGCCCGTGGGCTCGGGCGGCTCTTCGTCCTCTGCAGCCTCGTCGCCGGAGGGTTCCTTCGACGCCGCCGGCCTGCCGGGCACGGGTGGTGCGGCGCCGGGGAGTGGCGCGGCGGCCGGCGCACCCGGGGCGGCCGTCGGACCGGCCTCGCTGTCGACCCAGCCGTCCCAGCCCTGGTCGGCACGCGGTGGCCGGAACTGACGGGCGAAGCGGGCCAGTTGCCCCGAGCGATCGAGCCCCACCAGCAGATCGCCCAGCATGTGTTCGAAGCAGACCGGCTCGCCTCTGGCCTTGAGCAGCTCGATAGCCGTGTCGTTGACGGCCTGCGCGGCCGCCGGAGGGCGGAACGGCCCCTCGTCGAGCTTCTCCGGAGCGGCGAACACCCCCTGCCCGGTGACCGTGCCCGGGTCGCCGGCGCCGCCTTCCAGCGGCGGGAGTGGCCGGTTGGCCCGCGTGCGAGGCCCCGGTGCGACGACCCCAGTTGGCGGCACGAAGACGGCCACGGCCGGGCTGTCTTCGTCGCTGCGGTGCAGGCGCGCCTCTACCAGGCGGCATCCCGCCGCCGCTCCGCCGATCGCCGCCGCGACAAGGGTCCGTGGCTCGGCATCGTCCAGAAGCACGACGGCCCGGCCGCTCTGCGCGAGCGCGGGAGTGGCGATTGCCAGCGACCGCCCCACCGAGCGAGCCAGGTCCTCGGCCGCGCTCCGGCCGGCACCGCGCGGTGCCGGCCGGAACAGCTCCTCGAAGGGCAGCATTGAGGCGGCGCCAGCCCCCAGGGCCCACGCAGTCTCGTGGTACGCCTCCGCGAGCCGGTCGCGGGTCAGTCGCAACGGGGCCTGGCCGACGACTAGCCGGACCCGCGAGGGAGTGCCGGAGTGGGCGATGCGCTCGCCCGCCAGACCGATCCGCCTCAGCGATCCAGGTGTCGCCTCGCCGATCACCACGTTGGAAGTCCCCTCCTGGAGCTCCAGCAGATCCGACGCGAGGCGTGCCGCCACCGACCGCTTCTCGTCCGACTCCAGGCGCACCACGAAGCTCCGCACCGTCCGCAAACCTTCCTCGAACGCGAGCCAGGGATTCCGCTCGCGCCACGCAGGAGCCGCCGATAGCCGGACCGTGCCCTTCGAGATGCGGAGCGCCGGGGGCCGGCCGCGGTATGAGTTGAGCCTGCCGGCGGATGCGACAGCGTAGAGGAACGCCAGCCGCAGGGCGGCCGTCATCGGCGCCGAGCGCGTCTCGAGCTCGATGCCCTCGAGGATCGCGTTGAGCCCGAGCAGCTGCCGCGCCGTGTGCAGGTCGACGAGCTGGTCCGGCAGCCCGTGGTCAGCTGTCGCGGCCGACGTCGCCGCCGGCGTCGGAAAACGCTTGCGGAGGTTCTCGCGCACCGCATCCGGAAGGTCCGTGGAAGCGGCGAGTGTCAGGTCCTCCGGCGCCGGTTCGGCGTGGCGCAGCTCCGGACCGCCAAGCTGCTCGTGACACGGAAGGCATCGGAACTCGCGGCGGATGGCCCGTCCTGCGGCCGCCCCGGGCGCCGCCGTTCCCGCCCCGCCCCGACTCGCGCCCCTGCCCGGCTTCGCCACGGCGCGCCGCGCCCCAGTCCTGCCGCGGCCATCGCCCGGCTCCCAAACCAGCGACTCGAGGACGACAGGCCGCCCGCAGACCGGGCACGTGCTGGCGAAGAGTTGCTCGATGGTCTGCTTGACGGTGGCATCGAGGAGTGGCCGGATCGAGATCGCCTGGGCCGCGGCGTCGAGATGGCGAACGTCGGGCGGGCGAATCACGACCTCGGCCAGAAGGCGGGTCAGCGACAGGGATTCGAGGTCGGCGGCACGACGCTGGCCGGCGATCGCAGCTCGGGCGACCCAGCCGCCGCGGCCGTTGAGATCGAGGACGACCTCGCCCGGCTTGGTCCACGCCTCGATCTGCGCGGTGATGTCGGCCATCGACGCCGGCGGAGCGAGTCGGTCGAAGATCGGCAGCAAAGAGCTGCCTTCGCTGCGCCGTTCGGCGCGGTTGGTGACGGCGCGCCCGACCATGGGCCAATTGTGACAGACGCGCGCCGGCCCGGATCGCCCGCACGCGAAGCCGGGCCGCGGCGAGCCTTCGGCCGATCGGTGCTACAGCGCGCCTGCGCCGCCCACTGCGCCGAAGTTCGACTTACGGCTCTTCGAGCTCGTCGGGCTCCTCTTCGAAGGCCTCGTCGCCGGTGACCTGGGCGGGCAGGACTCGATCGAGATCTTCGATCTCCTCGTCTTCCTCGTCGTCCTCGAGCTCCTCCTCCATCAGCTCTTCCTCGCGCAGGAGAGTGCCCTTGGTGTAGGGGCGCAGGTCCGACGAGCGGGCAGCGGTTGGGAAGCTGACCTTGCCGTAGTTGCGGGGGTCCTGGAAGATCTCGCGGATCACGATGCGGACGTCGCGGTCGCCCAGCGAGGTGATCCCGGCCGAGTACTTGTTGCCGTCGGCGAGCAGCTTGAGCAGGCGCGCGGCGACGCGCGGCTCGACGATCCCGATGCGGGTTCCGTTGGCCACGGCGTAGAGCCGATTGCCGTCCGGGAGGAGATCCACGGCGTCGCCCGGGTTCACGTGGGCCAGGGTCCGCGGCGCGGCCAGGTCTGTGAGCATCGCGAAGCCGGTCTTGCCGGTCTCCTCCACGAAGATGGCGACGGGCGCCTTGCCGGCTTTCTCCGCGGCCACGGTCTTGTCGCCGGCCTCGCTCATCAGCACCCTAAGGCGCTCGATGTTGCGCTCGGCGATTCGGTTCGTGGGATCGAGGGCGAGGGCGATCTGGTAGTGCTCGCGCGCCTCGCCGAGCTCTCCGAGCTCCCACAGGGATTTGGCCAGGCGATTCTCGGCCTCGGCGTCGGGTCCCATCTCCAGGATCTTGCGGTTGGTGTCCGCAGCCTCCGCCCAGCGCCCGTCCGATGCGTGGGCTATCGCCAGCTCGCACAGCTGGCGCTTGATCCGAACGGCGTTGCCGCCGGTGCCCTTTTCGATCTCAGGGAAAGCCAAGGATGAGGTTCCTTTCGTCAACTGCGCCAGACCGACGCGCGGCGATGGGCCGTGCTGCGATGGGCTGCGGGACGGCGGGGGCGCCGCCTCGCGGGAGGCATACCAATTCTGACGGGAGTGGCCCCGTCCGGACCATGCTTTCTAGCATCCATCGCCGACCCTGTCAACGCGGGCCGGTCGTGGGGCCGAGATCGCGGCCCTGGCGACCTCCTGAGGGCACCCGCGGCGTGGCCTCCCCGCGGGCCGTAGTTTCCAGATTCACACCAAGGCGACATTCGGCACAGATCGTGGCCGCCATCCGGCTCCGACGGGCCGCGATGCCGCTCTGAACGGCCCGCCCGAGCGTGGATCGTCTCTGCGCCAGCCGCCGATCACGGCCCGCGCCGATCGCAGGCGGGATCTTGCCGGGTCGGACGGCCAATTCCGTTGCTCAATGTCGTCGTGATGTGAAATCGGCAAGAACCGGCCGGCCGCGGGTAGCGGCCACACGTCTGATCATTGGACAGCAGCATCGGCGCCGCAGGCCCGCCGCGCACGGGGCGTGGCGCCGGGTGGCAGCCCTCCCCTACTTCACGACCACGCCAATAGCCACCACCACCGCCCCGGCCAATATGAGCACCAGCGTCTCCTCGAGCAGCCGGACGTTGAAGCGGACCGGCTCGTCGGACTCGCGCAGCGACGTTACGAGATACGTGGCCAGCACAAGCACCGCCGGCCCGAAGAGCCGCGGCAGGGCCAGGACCCTGACCAGGACTCCGACCGGAGCCACGACCATCGAGTACTGGTAGAAGGCCACAGCCGCCTGCCCCGGCGTGTGCGGACGCACGGCTGCGATCCGGTAGCCGGCCAGCCCGCCGATGGCCACGTCCAGCACGATGGTGGCCAGGAACGCCGCGACGGTCAGCGGCTGTCCGTCGCCGGCGACGCCACCGGGCACGATTCCGCCAATCGCGGCGAACGCCAGAAACGCAAGCCCGAAGGCGCCAAGACGCGCGGCAGTTGGTCGAGCGTGAGTGCCGTCGGGCGCGACCGACCCGGGCTCGCCGCCCACCGTGGCCGCCGCCGTCTCGATCGAAACCACCCATCCGGTGACCGCCCACGAGCCCACGAAGACGACTGCCAACCACGGCACCGGGTCGACGAGGCAGGCGATACCCACCGAGACGAACGCTGCCATGGCGGGGAGCGAGACACGATCCAGCGGCCAGCGCCACGGCCGAAGCTCGCCCAGAAGGCTGGCGGTGCCGGCGGCTGCCACGATCACCGTCAGCGCCGTCGCCGCCCAGAGCGGCGCATCCGTCACGAACCCGCTGACCACTGCCAGCGTGGCCACGATCAGCCCGAGCTCGCGGGCTCCATTGCGTTGCTGCATTTGGGCATGGTACGTGACTGACTCGACCGACGACACGGAAGGCATCTCCGGGCCGAGCCCGAGCCGGAGCGTGCCCGCGGTCATGGATGCAGCCGCGCCGGCTTCGCCGCGGCCCACGCCAGCAGCTCCGCCCGGGAGCGTGTGTTCATCACCCGGTCGGGGCCGAGCCAGGCGCGGCGGGCCATGGCGGTGCCCCAGCGGACGTTGTCGAGCTCCTCGGTCCGGTGGGCGTCCGAGTCGATCGTGAAGACGCAGCCGAACTCGGAAGCGCGGCGGGCCCGAACGTCCGAGAGGTCGAGCCGTTCGTCGGAGCCGTTCAGCTCGAGGGCTGTGCCGGTCCGGGCGGCCTCGGTGAAGACGGCGTCCCAGTCGAGCTCGAGGTCGTCGCGGCTGCCGATGTAGCGCCCGGCCGGGTGGGCGATTATGTCGACGTTGGGGTTCCGGATCGCGGCCAGGGTTCGGGCGGTCAGTTGCTCGCGTGTCTGACGCCGAGCGACGTGGAGCGAGGCGACGACCAGATCGTATCGAGCCAGCAGCTCGTCCGGGTAGTCGAGCGTGGCGTCGGCGCGGACCTCGAGCTCGCAGCCGTGCAGCAGCCGGAAGCCCTCGGCCGAGGTCTCGGGCGGAGCCGTTCCCTCGGCCTCCTCGCGGGCGAATCCCTCGTTGAGAGCCGCCACGATCCGCCGCTGCCGCTCCACCCGCTCGAGATCAAGCCCGCGGGCGATCGCCAGGCTGACCGTGTGGTCGGTCAGGGCCAGGTAGGAGTAGCCGCGTCGCCGCGCGTCGAGAGCCATGCGTTCGATGGCGTGCACCCCGTCGGACCAGTCGGAGTGGCTGTGGCAATCGCCGCGCAGGTCGGATCGCGCCACGAGCCTCGGCAGCGTGCCCGCCAGAGCGGCCTCGATCTCGCCCCGGTCCTCGCGCAGCTCGGGCTCGATGAACGGCAGGCCGAGGAAGCCGTACGCCTCCGCCTCGGTCGGGAAGGTTCGAAGCTCGGCTGCCTCGCCGGCCGGGCCCACCGCCGGCTCGCCCTCTTCGTCGAGCCGCAGGTAGCCCTTCTCCGAGAGGCTCCAGCCGCGGTCGCGAGCCATCCCGCGCAGCCGGACGTTGTGCTCCTTCGACCCCGTGAAGTGGATCAAGTACGTGCCCGCCTCGCCGGGCGGCATGATCATCAGGTCCACCTGCGGCCCGCGCAACAGACGGATCGCCGCCTTGTGCGGCCCCTTTGCCAGCACCGACTCGACCGATCCGAGCGAGGTGAACCGCTCCACCAGCTCCGCCGGGCGATCCGTCTCCGCCAGCAGGTCGAGGTCCCCGATCGTCTCGCGACGGCGGCGGTAGGACCCGGCCGGCTGCAGCGATCGCATGCCCGGCACGTCCGAGAGCTCGGCCAGCAGCGACTCCACGAACGCTTCGGCCTGGCCCAGTCGCATCCGCTCCTGGCGGGTCTCCAGGGCCGCGATGCCGGCCAGCACCTGCTCCTCCGTCTTGCGCGACATACCCTTGAGCGACCGTAGGGCACCTGCCTCCGCCGCCCGCCGGAGATCCTCCAGCGTCTCGACGCCCAGCTCCTCGTGCAGCTGCTTCACGGTCCGCGGCCCGACGCCGGGGATATCCAGCAGCGCCACCAGGCTCGGCGGCACCTCCTCGCGCAGCTTTTCGTAGAAGGCCAGGCGGCCGGTTCGGGCCAGCTCCTCGATCTTCTTCGCTATCGCCTCTCCGACGCCCGGAATCCGCGGCGGCCGGCCGTCCAGGTAGGCGCGCGAAACCTCAACCGGGGAATGGGCGATCGCGTCGGCGGCCTTGTGGTAGGCCACGGTCTTGAAGACGAGCTCGCCCTTGACCTCGAGCATGTCCCCGATCTCGTGGAAGATGCGCGCCAGCTCGCCGTTCGAAAGGGCGGCCCGCGAAGGCTCGACTGAGGGCGAAGGCTCCACGCCCGAATGGTAGCCCGGCGGGCCGGATCACCCCTCCGAAGGCCAGGCTTCTACGACCCGGTCGCGGCCCGTGCGCTTGGCCGCGTACAACGCCCGATCCGCCCGCTCCACGATCTCCGAGATCGGCTCGTCGGCGGAAAGGCCGCAGGCCACTCCGACGGAGACCGTGACTCGATCCGTGACTCCGGAGTCGATCAGATCCGTGTCGCGGACAGTCTGGCGGATCCGCTCGCCCACCTCGAGCGCCACCCCTGAGGTCGGGTTGCGAAGCAGGACCATGAACTCCTCACCGCCGTAGCGCGCGGGAAGATCCTCATCTCGAACCGACATCTGGATTGCGTCCCCGATCGCCCGAAGGACCTGGTCACCGATCTGATGCCCGTACATGTCGTTGACGCGCTTGAAGTGGTCGACGTCCACGGCCAGGATCGCCGATCGATCGGAGACCCGCCGCCGGCTGGCCACGAGGGTGCAGTACTCGTCGAAGTAGCGCCGGTTCGGCAGCCCGGTGAGCTGGTCGGTCCGAGCTTCGGCCGCGGCCGCCTGATGCGAGTAGGCCCGTGCCAGCGCGGCCGTCGTTTCGACGGCCGCGCTGTTCAACAGCCGAACCGAGGAGTCCGTCCAGGGCTCGTTGGTCCGGCGCGACAGCACGATCGCGCCGACAATCGAATCGCCTTCCAGCAGCGGCGCGGCGAGAGTGTTACGAAGACCGTGTGCGTCGCGCAGACGGGAGGCGATCTGGTTGGCCAGGTCACGCGCGTCCTCTTCCCGCCCGGCGTCGGGAAGGCCGAGCTCTTGGGGCCACGGCGTCGTAGGGAGCTTTCGCGCCCCGACGGGATCCAACTGCTGGATCGGCATGACCGACGTCGCGGTCTGCGAGCCAGGCTGCATCGAGACGAAGCTCACTTCGAGGACGGTTCCGCCGGGTCGCTGCCGCACGACCGCGACGTGGTCCGCCCGAGTGGCGGTGCCGAGTTCGTGGACGATGGCCTCGATGACCGCGTTCGGCGACACGGACCGCGATAGGGCCTGGAGGAGCCGGGTGAAGCTCTCCGTCTCGGAGTGGCGCCTCTCCACGAGGATGCCCGAAGCCCGGGCATTCAGGACGGCCGAGGCCACGAGCAGTGCGGTCGCAATTGCCAGGGCGAGGTCGGCCAGGTTGTTTCGACCCACCACGAATCCGACCACGGCCTGTCCAAGAAGGAGCGCGATTGCGACCGAAAGCAGCGTCCAGGTCAGCGAGATCGATTGGGCGTCGAGTCTGGGCGAACTGTCGTCGCCACGAAAGCGAAACCGCGGGCTCACGTTCAAAGGATGCAGCAAACGGAGGTCTCGCACCCGGCCATGGTGCGGGTTCATTCGGCGTGGCGGCAATCGTACTTACGTTCTCCATCCCGGAGCGTCACACAGGCCGTGGCGCCGTTGACCCTCGGCCGCGCCCGGGACTAAACTCCCAGGTGGTCGGAGGGGCATGTAGCTGCGCCTTCGGCCAGCCCCAACACGCTTTCGGAGGATCTCTCCCTCAGTGGAGACCGGACCCAGTACCTGCGGCGCCCGGGGCGCCGACATCCGCTCTCTGGTCCGTTTCGCCCTCTAAGCGGTCCGCGCCACTCCGGCGCGCGCCACCCACAGGCGGGCCGGATCCGCCGTCGAGGTGGCACATGCTCTATCTGAGCCAGGCGATCGGCCGGCCCGTGCGCGACGAGCTCGGCGAGCCGATCGGAACCGTTGCCGACCTGATCGTCGCCATCGGCGATCGGTATCCGCCCGTGACCGGCATCGTGGTCAAGACCAACGGCCGGGAGATCTTCCTTCAATGGCAGTCAGTGGCGTCCCTGGATTCAGGCGGCGCCACGCTGCGGACGACCGCGATCGACATCAGCAAGTTCCATCAGCGGCCCAACGAGATCCGCCTCAAGCGGGACCTGATGGACCGCCAGATCGTCGACATCGACGGCCGCAAGGTGGTCCGCGTCAACGACCTGCGGCTCGACGAGGTCGAAGGCGCGCTGCATCTTGTCGCCGTGGACGTCGGCGCCTCCGGCTTGCTGCGCCGGCTCGGCATCGAGGGGCCGTGGCGGACTCTCGCACGCGGTCTCCACCGTGAGGTTCCGGAGCGGTACATCGACTGGGAGGATGTCGATCCGGTGGAGCGAACGATCGCCAGCGTGAAGCTGCGCGTCCCCCACAAGGGCCTGGCTGAGCTCCACCCGGCCGACCTGGCGACGATCATCGACCAGCTCAGCCGCAACGACCGGGTCGGCCTGATCGCATCCCTCGACGACGAGGCCGCGGCGGATGCCATCGGTGAGATGGAACCCGAGACCCAGGTCGACATCCTGGAAGATCTGGAGCCGGCGCGCGCGGCCGACATCCTCGAGGAGATGGATCCGGACGAGGCCGCGGACCTGGTGGCCGATCTGTCGGACGAGAGTCGCGAGGAGATCCTCGGCCTGATGGAGAAGGACGAGGCGCAGGAAGTCCAGGAGCTCATGACGTACGACGAGGACACGGCCGGCGGCATCATGACGACCGAATTCGTCGCCGTGCCGGCCAGCCTGACCGCGGCCGAGACGATCGACCGCCTGCGCGAGCTCGAGCCCAACGCCGAGACGATCTACTACGTCTACGTCACCGACGACGCCGGCAAGCTGGTCGGTGTCCTCTCGCTGCGGGACCTCATCGTCGCCAAGCCGAACACCCAGATCTCCACTTGCATGTACGACGAGCCGGTGGCGGTCAAGACCGATGCCAGCGCGGAGGAGGTCACCGAGGTGGTGGCCCGCTACAACCTGCTGGCCGTGCCGGTGGTGGACGGTGAGGGCCATCTCGAAGGCATCGTCACCGTCGACGACGCCATCGACACGCTGCTGCCGCGTCCGGCGAAGATCAGGATCCCGCGCATCTTCGGTCGGACCTCCGGGACCCCGGAGCGGTGAGGGCCCCAATCCTGTCTCTTACCCCTCGCGCGGTCAATCGCGTCCGCCTGGCCGCGATCCTCGGCGTCCTGGGCCCGGGCCTCGTGAGCGGCTTCGCCGACAACGACGCGGGCGGCATCTCCACGTACTCGGTGGCCGGCGCAAGGTACGGCTACGAGCTGCTGTGGGTCCTGCTGGCCAGCCAGATCGTGCTCTTCTTCACGCAGGAAGTCGGCGCGCGGCTCGGGCTTGCCACGGGCCAGGGCCTGGCAGGGGTCGTGCGCGAGCACTTCGGCGTCCGCTGGGCCGCTTTCATGATCAGCGCAATGCTTGTGGCCAACGTCGGCTCAATCGTGTCGGAGTTCGCCGGCTGCGGCGCGGCCCTGGGGCTTTTCGGCGTGCCCACCTGGATCAGCGCGCTGCTCGCCGCCACGGTCGTCGTGTTGCTTCTGACCCGGGGCTCGTACCGCCGCGTCCAGTATCTGTTCGTGGTGGTGGGGATCGGCGTTTCGCTCGCCTATTTCATCTCCGCGGTGCTTGCGCACCCCGATTGGGGCCACGCCGCGCGTTCACTGGTCATTCCTGACCTCGCTTCCTCGCCCGCGTACTGGGTGACGGTCGTCGCCACGGTCGGGACCACGATCACGCCCTGGGGCCAGGCCTTCATCCAGTCCTACGTCGCCGACAAGCGCCTCGGTCCCGAAGATCTCCTCGGCGAGCGGCTGGACGTGGGCCTGGGCGCGTTCCTCACGAACCTGATCGCAGCGTTCATCGTCATTGCCTGCGCCGCGGCCGTGTACTCCGCGGGAATCCAGATCGACACCACGTCCCCGGATGCCGTCTCACAGATCGCGGGCGCGTTCAGGCCGCTGGCCGGCTCGGGCGCAACGGTCCTGTTCGCCGTGGGACTGCTCGCTGCGTCGTTCCTGGGCCTCGGCGTCGTGCCGTTGACCAGTGCCTACGCCGCCTGCGAGGCGTTCGGCTGGGAGACAGGGGTGGACTGGCGCCTGCGCGAGGCACCCGCCTTCTACGGCCTGATGATCTTCTTCGTCGTGTTCGCCGCCGTCTTCATCCTGCTCGTGCCGGCGCGCATGCTCGTCCAGGTGATGTTCACAGCCCAGGTGGTCAACTGCCTGCTGCTGCCGTTCGTCCTGGTCTTCGTCATGCGCCTGGCGTCGGACCGGGAGCTGATGGGGCCGCTCGTGAGCGGGCGCTTCCTTTCGGCGATCGGCTGGGTCGGGACGGTCCTGCTCGTGGTGCTGTCGGCGGTGCTGCTGGTGACCTCGTTTATCGCGTTTTGAGACGCGGCCCAGATCAAAGGCTCGTATGCCGGCCCCCGCACCTCCGGTCGGTGGCGGCTAAGATGAGGCAATGGCACGCCGGATTCTATGCGTCGTAGGCGCGCGGCCGAATTTCATGAAAATTGCACCGTTGATGGCCGCCTTCCGCAAGTCCAGCGAGCCATTCGAGTGCCTGCTCGTGCACACCGGCCAGCATTACGACGTGTCCATGTCGGACGTTTTCTTCGCCCAACTCGGTTTGCCCGAACCCGACATACACCTGGGCGTGGGGGCGGGCAGTCAAGCCACGCAGACCGGTCGGACAATGGAGGCCCTCGAGTCCGTGCTGGAGGAACAGGCGCCGGACCTCATCGTCGTCGTCGGCGACGTCAACTCCACGCTCGCCGCAGCCATCGTCGCTGCGAAGGCCGGCTTGCCGCTGGCTCACGTGGAGGCCGGATTGCGCAGCTTCGATCGTCGCATGCCCGAGGAAGTGAACCGGGTCGTGACGGACTCGCTGGCCAGCTACCTCTTCGCGACCGAGGAGGATGCGGTCGAGAATCTCCGTCGCGAAGGAGTAGCCGACGACCGCATCTTCATGGTCGGCAACGTCATGATCGACACGCTGATGGCTCTCCTGCCACAGATCAAGGCTCGGGCCATGGCAGCCGAATTGGGCCTGCGCCCCGGTGCTTACGGCGTCGTCACGCTACACCGACCGTCCAACGTGGACGACTCCGCCAGACTCGAGAGCTGGGTTGCCGCCCTCGAGGAGATGGCCGTCCAGATACCGCTCGTCTTCCCCGCCCACCCTCGCACTCGCGGCCGGCTCATCCAGGCCGGCCTTATCGACCGGCTGGGCGCCGCGGGGATTCGACTCGTCGACCCCTTGCCATACGTCGAGTTCGTCAGCTTGGTAGCGGATTCGAAGCTTGTGCTCACGGACTCCGGCGGCATCCAGGAAGAAACGACCGTTCTCGGGGTCCCCTGCCTGACGTTGCGGGATACCACCGAGCGTCCGGTGACCATCGCCCACGGCACGAACCACCTCGTGGGCGCCGACCCTCCGGCCGCAGTGGCGGCGGCGAAGAACATCCTCGAAGCGCCGCCATCCAAACGCGACCTGCCTCCGATGTGGGACGGTCGAGCTGCAGAGAGAATCGTCGAACACCTGAGAATGCTGGACTGGCAGGCCTACGGTAGCGTGGCGCCGCGCCGAATGGCGCCTTGGGGACTGGCGCTTTTCCAGAGGGCGACCGCAACGCGGAACTCGAAGGAGAAAGGGTGAAGGAAGACCGAAGCATCGGCGTGATTGGGCTCGGCTACGTTGGATTGCCGCTGGCGCTCGGATACCACGAAGCCGGCCTCAACGTCATCGGCGTCGACGCCAATCCAGACCGAGTGGCCGAGCTGAAGGCCGGACACTCTCCTATCGATGACATCGACGACGCGCGGCTGGGTCGCGCCTTGCGGGGCGGCATCAGGTTCATTGGCTCGGCCGAGGCCAAGGGTCCGCTTTCTGAGCTGGACGCCATGGTGGTGTGCGTCCCAACACCGATCACCCATTCGAAGGACCCGGATCTTGCTCCGGTGCTCGCGGCAGCTGAGACCATCAGGCGCTCGCTGCGAGCCGGACAGCTCGTCGTACTTCAGTCGACGACGTTCCCCGGCACAACCACGGGCCCATTCCGAGTCGAGCTGGAGCTCTCGGGCCTGGTCGCCGGCCGTGACTTCGACCTCGCTTTCGCCCCCGAGCGGGTCAACCCGGGTGACCCCTCGAGCTCCGGTCGGGACGTCCCGCGCCTGGTCGGTGGCTCGACGCCGCATGCCACCGAACGCGCCAAGCGGCTCTTCGAGAACATTAACAGCCACGTCGTTCCGCTCTCCTCTCCAGATGCGGCCGAGCTTGCGAAATTGCTGGAGAACGTCTTCCGGAGCGTCAACATTGCCTTCGTCAACCAGCTCGCGCTGCTCTGCGAGCGGATGGGACTGGACGTGTGGGAGGTCGTGGACGCCGCTGCGACCAAGCCATTCGGGTTCATGGCATTCCGCCCTGGGCCCGGCGTGGGCGGCCACTGCATTCCGGTGGATCCCTACTATCTGGCCTGGCGGACCCGCGAGTTCGATTTCGTCGAACGCTTCATCGAGCTCGCCGGCGACATCAACCTGGCAATGCCACGCCATGTCGTCGAGCTGGCCGTCGAAGCCCTCAACCGACGAGGAAAGCCGCTCATGGAGACCCGGGTCGGCGTCATGGGAGTGGCCTTCAAACCAGACGTTCAGGATTCCCGCAACGCCCCCGCAGCGAGCGTGATGACCATCCTTCGCCAGCAGGGCGCCGTGGTCCGGTATCACGACCCGCACGTACCCAGATTCCGCGACTCCGAGGGCGTGGAGTACGCATCCGTCCCGCTCGATGAACTGCTCGAGGACTCCAGCTTGATCGTGGTGGTGACTGCGCACCGTGTTCACGATTGGGCAGATATCTACTCGCGGGCAGACCTTGTCGTCGATACGGTCAACAGCTCCCGCGGCAAAGTCAAACGAGCCGATCAAGTCCTGCGGTTGGGGGCCGGGTGGGCATCTCCGGACGCAGCCGGCGCCTAAGGATCCAGACGCACCTTTTAGGACCCTCCGAAGACGGGCCGCTCAGTCGCGACCCGT
>PLOC01000097.1 GCA_003141955.1 Chloroflexota bacterium | reverse complement strand
GCGATGAGCGCCCTCGACAAGGCCGCCAAGGTCGGGGCGATCCACCCTAACAACGCCGCGCGGCGCAAGTCGCGTCTGGCCCTGAGGCTCAACGCCATCGCGGCCGGCGATACGGTTCAGACGACCGGACGCGTCGCCAAGACGACCGGCACCGCCGCCGCCGTCAAGGCCGCCCGCACCCGAATCGCTTCGGGCAAGGCCACCAAGGCCAAGGGCCCGCAGACCGCCGCCGGAAAGGCTCGCGCCGCGCTGTCCAAGACCGCTCGCGCCGAGGCCGCCAGCGCTGCGGCTGCAGCCCAGGCCGAGACCCCGGCCAGGGTCAAGGCCGCCCCCAGGGCGACCGCGCCGAAGGCGGTGGCCAAGGAGAAGGCCCCGGCCAAGCCGGCAGCCAAGGCCAAGGCCCCGGCCAAGCCCCCCGCCAAGGCCAAGGCTCCGGCCAAGCCGGTAGCCAAGGAGAAGGCCCCGGCCAAGCCCGCCGCCAAGGCCGAGAAGCCGGCCGCCAAGGAGAAGGCCCCGGCCAAGCCCGCCGCCAAGAAGCGCTAGGCTCAGGCCCATCATTCGAAAGTCCCGAAGCGCCAGGTCGCCTGACCTGGCGCTTCCGATTCGGAGGCCGCCGTGTCCGACCCACGAGCCCACGCGAGGGAGCTCGCTCGCGACGCGATCGCTCGCGGCGAGGTGACCGGCTGGTTCGAGACGCTGTACGCCGAGTCGGAACGCGACGGCTTTCGCATCTCCTGGGTGGATCTCGAACCGAACCCGCACCTGGTGGAATGGCTGCGGCGCCGGCCGGCTCCGCCGAGCGGCAGGGCTCTCGTGGTTGGCTGCGGGCTACGGCGACGACGCGGAGCTGCTGGCCACCGCGGGCCTGGACGTGACCGCCTTCGATATCGCGCCGACGGCGATCGCCCGCTGCCAGGCCCGCTTCCCCGATTCGACCGCGCGCTACGAGGCCGACGTGCTGAGCCCGCCCCCCGGCTGGTCGCGCGCCTTCGACTTCATCTTCGAGGCCTACACCGTCCAGGTTCTGCCCGGCGAGGCTCGCGCCGCCTGCGCTCGAACGATCGGCGGCCTGGTCGCACCCGGCGGAACCCTGCTCGTGGTCGCTCGGAGCCGCCGGCTCGAGGACCCGGAAGGCCTGATGCCCTGGCCGCTCACGCGCGATGAACTGGACGCCTTCGTCGTGCCCGGCCTGGAGCTGGCCCGCCTGGACGAGATCGTCGAGCCCGGAGATCCGCCGATTCCGCGCTTCGTGGCCGAGTTCGTCGGGCGCCGCTGACCGCTCCGGCCGGCTACTTCACTCGAGCCGCATCGGAGAAGCGCTTCGACGTGTGCTCGAAGCCGACGCTTTCGTAGAAGGAGTGCGCGCCGGTACGAGTCAGCCGACTGGTGAGCTCCAGGCGGTCGCAGGCCCAGGCGCGGGCCTGGCCGCAGCTCGCTTCAACGAGGCACCGCCCGATCCCCCGCCCCCGGCAACCCTCGTCCACGACCAGGCTCATCAGCCGGGCGGTCGGCCGGCCCACGTGGACCATCCAGGCGACATGCAATCCGGCCAGGCCGACCACCCGCCCCTCGGCGACGGCCACGAGCACCCGATCAACGCCGGTCTGTCCGAGGCGTCTCAGCCGCGCCCGGATCTGTTCGGCCGTGGAAGGTTCGCGCATCAGCTGGAGAAGCAGCGGCGAGATCGCCTCGGCGTCCGATTCGATCGCATCGCGAATCTGAACTTCCATGCCGTAAGCGTAACTGAGCCGAGGGCCCTGGCGCGACGCGCGTCTTGAGAGGGAGCTCTCCGGTAGCATGGCGGCGTGGCCCAACTGGCACGACTTGCACGGGTTCACGGCCGCACGGTCGGCAGCTTCGCCCTGGCGGTCTGGTTCGCCTATTGGGGCTGGAAGAGCATTGCCGACACGTTCACCGAATGGCCGAATCATCTCGACACCGTCGGGATCGACGGCCGTCTCTACTACCGGGCCGCAGTCACCTGGCTCTCGGGCGGAAATCCCTGGACCGCGTTCACGACGACCAACACGTGGCCGGTAACCGGCCAGTACATCCACTTCTTCTTCACCGGGCCGCCGCCGACGGTGCTGGCCTTCGTTCCGTTCGCCTGGATTCCCGAAACGCTATTCGTCGTTGGATGGTTCGCCCTCACGATCGCCGCCGCGGTCTATGTCCTGCGGCGCCTGCATCTGCCGATCTGGTGGCTGATGTTCCCGCCGCTGGTCGAGGGCATCCTCGTAGCCAATCCCCACGTCGTCTGTCTAGCCCTGCTGCTGAGCAGCTCCACGTGGCTGCGGGCGCTGGCAGCTCCGCTCAAGGCATACGCCGTCATCCCGATGGTCGGCGACCGGCAGTGGCGAGCGCTCGGGCTGCTGGCCCTGGGCGTCGGCCTCTCGGTGGTGGTCTTCTGGCCGCTCTGGACGCAATACCGAGCCGACTATGCCCACATCTCCGATTGGCTGGCGGGGGCTACATACGGCGGCTGGTCTGCCGCGCGCGACCCGCGACTCTTCGCCATCACTGCCGGCGCTCTCGGCACGCTGGCGTTGATCGACTTCTGGGCCGCGGGTTGGCTGGCGGTGCCGGCGCTCTGGCCTGCCGCTCAGTACTTCTACGCGAGCTTCGTGCTGCCGCTGCGTTCGCCGCTGCTGGCGGCCGTCGTGGCCACGGGGCTGAACCGGGCGGATGCAGTGGTGCCATGGGCCATCGTGGCTTACGCCGTCGCGCGAGTCGGGGCGTGGCTATGGCACAGACGAGACGCCGGCACGCGGCGAGATCTGGCAGGGGCGAGTGGAGCCAGTGGGGCCGCGCCGGCTGTCTGAGCGCCGGCTGTCTAAGCGCCGCGAGCAGCGGGCCGCCGCCTCGGACGTCGCCGCGCCGGGCTGAGCCCGGATCCACCGGCCCCGCGCCGCAGATCGCCAATCCCGCCTGAGCCGGACCGGGCCACCCCACAGGAGCGTGGCGGTCGGGCCGGCATGTGGCGATACTGGGCACATGGCCGCGTCAATTGGCAGCCCATTCCGGCTCGTGCTCGTCGCCGTCGATGACGACCTGGCCAGCGCATGGGACCGGTCCNNCAGCCCGGCGAACTCGTTCGGCTTCATGAACGGCGGGATCGACGCCTTGTATGCTCGAAGGTTCGGCGCCCGGCTCGTGAGTCGCGTTCGCGATCAGATCCTCGAACATCACGGCGGCGAGCTGCTGGTCGGAGACGCGGAGGTCATCGAGACGGCCGACAGCGACATCCCATTCCTGATCTGCGCGCCGACGATGCGAGTCCCGATGCTGGTGAGCGACACCGTGAACCCGGCCACGCTGGCCGAGGCGTCGACGCGCCATGAGGCGCTGGCCGTCGAACGGTCGCGTCGGTGATGCCCGCCGGCCGAGCGCCGAGCGCCATTTCGGCAGATTATCCTGCGCGACCGGCAGGCGCGACCGAGACGAGCGGGCACTGCCGGGCCGATACAATCGAGGCAGCCCACAGGGCATCGAACAGCCGGAGGGTTCAGAGATGATGGGGTGGGGCAAC
The DNA here is from genome assembly GCA_003141955.1 of Chloroflexota bacterium. Taxonomy (GTDB): domain Bacteria; phylum Chloroflexota; class Limnocylindria; order Limnocylindrales; family CSP1-4; genus Fen-1039. Next base: position 9,223 of record PLOC01000097.1, on the reverse strand, counting down.
TCTCGACCGATCGATCCGCTCGGCCCTCCCGGTCCGGTCGGCCCGGAGCGGTGCGAGACGATCGAGCTCGTGGGTCCCCACCTGCGAGTCTCAGGGGACATCTCGCTTCTTCGGTTCACACGTCTGTCCGATCTGGTCAACTACAGTCGGGGCTTCGTCAAGCTGACCGGCGCGCAGCTCCTCCGACGCAACGGCGATCCGACCGGCATGGTCGTCCCCGAGCTGATGGTCAACCAGGACGAGATCACGTTCATCGGTCAGAAGGAAGCGGACGTGTCAACGGCCGAAACCGGGCTGGTCGGCGGAATGGATCGGCCGCTAATGCAGCGGGTGCCGCGGGAGCTCGTGATCTTCACGGCCGGTCATACGTTGACGGGGACGATCCACCTCTTCTCGGAGACGGACATCGCCACGTTCGTGGATTCGCCCGATCCGCGCTTCGTGGCCATGACGGCGGTCACGGCTCGCTCGCTGGCCGATCGGCGAGTGATCAGCCATTTCGGGCTGGTGCTGGTCAACCGAACTCAGATAACGGCGGCCTCGCTCCGCGAGCTGGCCGGCGGCGCGGACGAGACGGGCGTGGACGTGGACTGAGGGTTCGCGGCAGGACAGCCGGGAGATCCCGACCAGCTGTTCCGGCCTTCCCGGCCGCCGCCCTCGGCCTGGTGCTGCGACCTCCGGATGCGCGACCGTGCCCTCTCCAAACGGGGACGACCGATCGGCGGACCGCCGAGGGGCGAGGGCGGCGGGCGTGGGGCGCCCAGACCGGGACCGCAACGACGACGGGGCAGGAGGGGGCCGGCGGAGCGCAAGGTAGAAGGCGGCGGGCGCAGCAGGCGAGCGAGGCACTATCGTGAGCGAAGCGAGCGTTTGTGCCGGGCGGAGCCTGTGTCCCGCCGCCGGATCCGCGCTACTGCGTGAACCCCCCAGCGCCGAAAGGTACGTGAACCGCCCCGGAATCAGTGGGCCGGCCCGAAGGCCGGCCCACGTTGCTGGAGAGGAAGCGCGTTACGGCCTGGCGCCTGCCAGGGCCTTGCGGCCGAGGTAGAGCGAGCCGCTGCCGAGCTCCTCCTCGATGCGGAGGAGCCGGTTGTACTTGGCGACCCGCTCGGAGCGCGAGGGGGCGCCGGTCTTGATCTGGGCCGTGCCCATGGCCACGACGAAGTCGGCGATCGTGGTGTCCTCGGTTTCGCCGGAGCGGTGGCTGACCATGGCCGTCCAGCCGGCCCGACGCGCCATCGCGATCGCATCGATCGTCTCGGTGATCGTGCCGATCTGGTTGAGCTTGATCAGGACCGAGTTCGCGGACGACTCGCGAATGCCCCGGGCGATGAACTCGGGGTTGGTCACGAAGATGTCGTCGCCGACCAGCTGAACCTTGGAGCCGAGCCGCTTGGTCTGCTCGGCCCAGCCGGCCCAGTCGTCCTCGGCGAGGCCGTCCTCGAGGGAGATGATCGGGTACTTGGCGATCCACTTCTCCCACAGGTCGATGAGCTGGCCGGAGTCGAGGGTGCGGCCCTCGCGCTCGAGGCGGTACTGCCCTGTCACGTTGCCGGTTCCCGTGCCTTCGACCAGGATCGAGCTGGTGGCCGGGTCCAGCGCGATGGCCACTTCGTCGCCGGGCTTGTAGCCGGCCTTCTCGATGGCCCGCAGGATGACCTCGACCGCCGCCTCGTTCGACGGCAGCGACGGCGCGAAGCCGCCCTCGTCGCCCTGGCCGACGGAGAAGCCCTCGGCGCTCAGGATCGACTTGAGGGCATGGAAGACCTCGGCGCCGGCCCGGAGCGCGTCGGCGAAGTTGTCGACGCCGACCGGAGCGACCATGAACTCCTGGAAGTCCGTGGAGTTCACGGCGTGCTTGCCGCCATTGAGGNNCTGGCCGCGACCGCGTGCGCCGCCGCGAGGGAGACGCCGAGGATCGCGTTGGCGCCAAGCTTGCCCTTGTTCGGAGTGCCGTCCAGGGCAATGAGCGCGGCATCCAGCCCGGCCTGATCGGCCGCGTCCGTGCCGAGCAGCTCGGGGGCGATGATCTCGCGGACGTTGGCGACGGCCTTCAGTACGCCTTTGCCGCCGAACTTCGTCTTGTCGCCGTCACGCAGCTCAACCGCCTCGTTGGCACCCGTGGAAGCACCCGACGGAACCGCCGCGCGGCCGACCGATCCGTCGACCAGGACGACGTCGACCTCGATGGTCGGATTACCGCGCGAGTCGAGGATCTGGCGGGCTTCGATCAGATCGATGGTTGTCATCACTTGCTCCCAGCCGCAGGGCGATCGAGCAGCGCGGCCACGCCGGGCAGCTCCTTGCCTTCCATGAATTCGAGCGACGCGCCGCCGCCCGTGGAGATGTGGGTCATCTTGCCGGCCAGGCCCTGTTGCTCGACGGCGGCAACGGAGTCGCCGCCTCCGACGACCACCGTCGCGCCGGCCTGGGCGCGTCCGGCCAGGAAGCGGGCGATCTCCTTGGTGCCGACCGAGAAGGTCGGGATCTCGAAGACGCCGAGCGGCCCGTTCCAGAAGACCGTCCTGACCGGCTCGAGAGCCTTGCGCATGGCGTCCAGGCTGTTCTTGCCGACGTCGACGATGTTCCAGGACGCCGGGACCTTGTCGGCCGGGACGGTCTTGTACTCGCTGCCGCGGGTGACTTCCTTGGCCACGACCACGTCGCTGGGGAGGACGATCTTGGTCCCGTGCGCAGCCGCGGATTCCATGATCGCCTTTGCGTCCTCGACCCGATCGGGCTCGACCAGGCTCTTGCCGACCTGCTTGCCCTGGGCGAGCAGGAAGGTGTTTGCCATGCCGCCGCCGATGACGAGGACGTCGACCTTGTCGACCAGGTTCCGCAGAACCTGGATCTTGCCGGAAACCTTGGCGCCGCCGATGATCGCGGCGAACGGTCGCTCCGGGTTCTCCATGAGCTTGCCGAGGAACTCGATCTCCTTCTCCATCAGCAGACCCGCGTAGGCCGGCAGCAGCCGGGCGATGCCCTCGGTGGAGGCGTGGGCGCGATGAGCGGTGCCGAAGGCGTCGTTGACGTAGACGTCGGCGTAGCTGGCCAGCGCCTTCGCGAACTCGGGATCGTTCTTCTCTTCCTCGGCGTGGAAGCGCAGGTTCTCGAGGAGGATGCACTCGCCCGGCTTGAGGCGCTTGATGGCATCCTCGGTGCCGGCACCCAACGCGTCGCCCGTGACCGGGACGGGCATTTTGAGGAGTTGGGAGAGCCGCTCGGCGACCGGCCGCAGGCGCATGCTGTCCTGGACCTTGCCGTCGGGCCGGCCGAGATGGCTGGCAAGAATGACGATCGCCCCCTGGGCGAGCAGCGCCTTGATCGTCGGCAGTGCGGCCACGATCCGGCTGTCGTCGGTGATCTTGCCGTCCTCGAGCGGAACGTTGAAATCGACGCGGACGAAGACGCGCTTGCCGGCGGCGTCCAGGTCGCGGATCGTGAGCTTGTTCATCGTTACCTCGGGTCTGGCTGGGCCCGGATCGGGACGGGCGGCCACTCCGACCGCCCCGATCCGGCACTTGGCGCTGGTTAGAGGCGCTCGGCGATGAACTTGGTCAGGTCGGCAACGCGGCAGCTGTAGCCCCACTCGTTGTCGTACCAGGCCAGGACCTTGACGAACTTGCCCGTCCCGCCGATCACCATCGTGAGCGCGGAGTCGACGATGGAAGATCGCGAGTCGCCGCGGAAGTCGACTGAGACGAGCGGCTCGTCGGAGACGCCGAGGATGCCCTTGAGCGGGCCGGCAGCGGCCTTACGGAAGGCGTTGTTGATCGCCTGGGCGGTCGTCTCGTCGCGCAGCTCGACGGCGAAGTCGACGATGCTCACAGTCGGGGTCGGAACGCGCAGGCTGAAGCCGTCGACCTTGCCTTTGAGCTCGGGGATGACGAGCCCGAGGGCCTTGGCCGCCCCAGTGGTCGTCGGGATCATGTTCAGGCCGGCCGAGCGGGCGCGGCGGGGATCCTTGTGGGCCACGTCGAGGATGCGCTGGTCGTTGGTGTAGCTGTGGATCGTGTTCATCAGGCCCTTTTCGATCCCGAAGGTGTCGTTGAGCACCTTGGCAACGGGCGCCAGGCAGTTGGTCGTGCAGCTGGCGTTGCTGATGATCACGTCCTTGGCCGGGTCGTACGTGCCTTCGTTGACGCCCAGGACGATCGTGACGTCCTCGCCCTTGGCCGGGGCGCTGATGAGGACCTTCCTGGCGCCGGCGGTGATGTGGGCACGGGCCTTGTCGGCCTCGGTGAAGCGGCCTGTCGACTCGATGACGATGTCGACGCCGAGGTCCTTCCACGGCAGCTGCGACGGGTCGCTGATCTGGAGCACCTTGACGGCCTTACCGTTGATCACGATCGAGTCGTCGGTGTGGGTGACGGTGCCGTCGAAGTTGCCGTACGTGGAGTCGTGCGCGAAGAGGAGCGCGTTGGTCGGGACGTCCACGATGTCGTTGACGGCGACGACCTCGAGCCCGGGCGCGCGCTCGATGATAGCCTTCAGCGACTGCCGGCCGATACGACCGAAACCGTTGATGCCGACGCGAACTGCCATGTCTGATCCTCCAGGAGATGATGCCGCGCTCGGGTCAACCGTTGTGCGCGGATGTGGACGTGGGCCGACCGCCACGCCAGGCGGGGTCGCCGAGGCGTGCGATCACGAGTGGATGACAACCGGCCAGGCCCACGTCCGCGCCGAGCTCGGCCTGGACGATCTGGACCCGGCTTCGGGGCGTTTTGAAGGCGGTCGCGGCCACCTCTGCCCGCGCGGGGTAGAGCAGCCGCGCACCCTGGGCATCCGAGATGGAGCCTCCGACCACGATCCGAGTTGGATTGAGCGCGTCGACGAACCCGACGCAGGCCACGGCGAAGGCGCGGCGACCGCGCTCCAGGATCGCGTGGCAGGTTTCGTCGCCGCTGTCCTCGCCCTCGGCGATGTCTTTGGCATCGATGGCGTCGATGCCCTCCTCCTCCGCCACGGCGGTGAGGTAGGGGCTGCGGCCTTCGGCGACGGCCTGACGCGCGGTGCGGGCCATGGCCGCCCCGCCGAGGAACGCCTCCAGATGTCCGACCGCGCCGCAACCGCACAGGCCGTCCATGGCGACGGGCGTATGACCGAGCTCGCCTGCGGTGCCGTCGGGGCCGTGGAAGATACGGCCCTCCGACACGATCGACCCGCCAACGCCCGTGGAGACGGTCAGGTAGATGAAGTCGGAGCAATCTCGGGCCGCCCCGAACGCCATCTCGCCGAGGGCCGCGACGTTGGCGTCGCGATCGAGGAAGGCGGGCAGGCCCAGTGCGCCACCGACGCTGGCGGCGATTGGCACGTCATTGAACCCGGGGCCCATGTTGGGTGTCTGCAGAACCATGCCGCGCCACGGATCGACCGGGCCGGGGCTGGAGATCCCGACGCCGACGATCGCTGTGCGGATCTCGACCGGCGCGCCGTCGCGAGCCTCGGTCAAGGCCGCCACGCAGGCGCGGAGGATCGCCGCGGGTCCGTCCGCCACGGGCGTCTGGCCCTGGGCGCGATTGATCCGCGTTCCATCTTCGACCACGACGGCCGCGCGTATCTGCGTGCCACCGACGTCGAGCGCGAGGACAGGCCGTGCTGACAGAGGAGAACCTCACCGGTTGGGGATTTGGTGGGATGCTCGCCAATTCTAGCAAAGCGGATTCGAGGCCCAAGCGGGCCGGTCGGCCCGTTGCAGGCGTCTGCTCCGACCGGGCCCGGCGTGACGCCCATCCCCCTCGCGGAGGCCGCTTGTGCCGTTTGGCCCGGTCGAGCCCCGGACAGGCAGCGACCCCCGCATTTCCGGGGGTCGCTGAAGTGCCGACTGAAGGAGCGGCTAGGCTCCGATCCGGGTCACTTTCCCGCCGCAGGTGGGGCAGGTGCCCTGGGTAGCGGGCTTCCCGTTCTTCATGGTGATCTTGTGCGAGTCCTTGATCTCGACCATCTTCTTGTCCTTGACGCAGTATCCCTCTGCCATGTCGCTCAGCCTCCCAGTATGTGTTGCCTAACGGGGCGCCGGCGCCCCTGGTCTTGCGCTAGCGCCTCAGGCAGGGCCGCCTGAGGACGGCGGTACGAGAACGTCGAGCACAACCGGTGGCGGCTCTTCCAACCGCTCGCGGCTGAACCCGCAAACCCTGAGTACTCCGCAACGATGCGGTGGGGTCGGATGCCCCGACCGACTTGCCGGGGCCGAGTTCGCTCTGGTGCTGCCGGCTCCTTTGAGGGGCACGCGTTTGACCGCGTTCGGCAATACCTCTTCCACCGTTCCTGGTGCGCAACACTTCGCACCTCGGCGGAGCATAGACGGCGTCAAACTTGAGCGTCAAGCGTGCCGCTGGCGGTGGCACTGTGCGATCTCACGCGGTGAGGGCGATCGTCGGGCATCCGTGAGATCACTTGGGGCCGACTTCCTGTGCTTCTGGGACATCGCGAATGGAGTGCGCGGGCCGTCCGAGACGGCGCAGCCGGCCCCGGCGGGCAGCTCGCGCGGCCGCAAACCCGAAGACGGCGAGCAGCGCGAGGCCGCCGCCCAAGAGAGCGATGAGCACGATCGCGTCGGGGCTGGCCCCGCCGCCGGCGGAATGCGACAGCCCATGCGCCTGGCCGCGTGCATCGGACGCCCCACCCTCCGATCCTGGGGCGTCCGATGCCGCCTCAGCGGAGGGAGAGGCTCCGTCGGGGGGGCCGTTCGACGAAGCGGCCGCGCCCGAGCCCGTGCCGGCGAGCGTCACGATCCGATCGGGATCGACCTCGATCAGCCAGTCGTAGGCGTCGCGCGACACCAGCCCGGTCACCTCCACGGCGTCGCCGGGCTCGAGCAGCGAGAGCGCGTCCGAAGCGGCTGGGCCGCCGAGGCGGATTCGGCCGGTGCCGTCGTCGAGCGTCGCCGTTGCGGGGCCGGTGTCCACGATCAGGCCGGCGACCGTGACGGTTTCGCCCTCGCGGCCCGGGATCTCCGCGACGCCGATCAGGGCGTCGGGGTCGACGGAGGCGCCCGAGGTCCCCGACGCGGACGCCTGCCCGGCGGCAGCCGCAGCGGCGCTCAGGCCGGAGGCGACCGGGGCAGGTCCGAGGAGTAGATCCGCAGTGGACCGCGGCAGCAGCTGGAAGACGCTCGAATCGGAAGTCGAACGGCGGACGATGCCCGTGACGAGTGCCAGCCGTCCCGCGACGATCCCCGCCGAGGAGATGCCTGCGCCCGGCTCGACCAGCACGGCGACAGTCTGGCCGTCCACTGCCAGGTCGGCGCGCCAGCGCGAGCCGGCGCGGGTGAGGCGCTGGATACGGCCGCAGACCGAGACGAGCTGCCACTCTTGCGACGGCCCGAGCGCTCCGGTGACCTGGCGCGGCGGCACCGCCACGGCGTCGCCGCGGCCCTCGATGAGCGTGGCCACTACCCGAGGTCCGCTGTGAAGGCTGCCTGTCTTGCCGACCACGTGGACGCCGGCGCCGGCACGCGGGCTGGCGACTCCGTCCGGCAGGACCACGGCGACGGCCGCCGTTCCGTCGTCGACGACGATCGTCGGGCCGCCCCAGTCGATGACTCCGGCCGCAGCCGTGACCGTGGCCTCCACGTCCACTGTGCGACCCCGAACCGCGAGTCCAGTCGCCAGATCGTGATAGATGGGGAGGGGCGTGGGCGTTGCGGCCGGACGCGGGGTCCCGGTGGCGGACGGCGAGCCGGTCGGACTCGGCGATGCCGGCGCGACTGCGGTGAGGTCGTTCGGCATTCGCAGCCACAACCGGTAGCCGTCCTCGCGGCCGAGCGCGGTGGCGCGCTGGCCCACGATCCCGGTGAGCGTGACCTGCTCGCCCCGGACCACGTCCGCCTTGGAGATTCCGGAAGGTGGATCGGCGAGGACGCGCAGCTCGGTCTGCTTGTCGCCCATCGTGAGAACGAGCCGCCCGCTGTCCACGGTGACCGAGTCGATCGTGCCCTCGAGCGTCACCAGCGAACCCTCCAGCTGCTCCCCGATTTCCGGTAGCGTGGCCGCGATCGGCCTGGGGGCCGCGTCTGTTGCCCCGAGTTCGAGCCACTCGAGCTCGCGGACCTCGAGCTGTCCATACGGCGCCGCGAGCGCGCCGACGACGCCGATCGACCGACCGACCTCGACGCCGTCGACCGGCGCGGAAAGGCGGACGAAGATCCCGCCGGACGAATCGGCGATCGCGAACAGGTTGTCGGCGCCGACAAGACCTGGCGCCACCGTGACCACGCCGGCCAGATGAACGAGCGATCCGACGACCTGGGACCGAGCGGCCGCCACGGACTCGAGATCGACGGCAGGCGCGGTGGGCGCCGGCAGGGTGAGCGTCGGCCCGGCCGTGGCTCCGGCCGAAGGTTCGAGCGTGGGGCCGGCCGTCTGTTCGACCGTGGGTTCGGCAGTAGGCCCCACCGTGGGTTCGATCGTCAGCGCGGCCGAAGGCTCGACCGTGGGTTCGGACGAGGGCGACTCGGAGGTCTCGCTCGAAGGCGAGGGTGAGATCGGAGTCGGGGTCGAAGTCTCGGCCGGAGGCGAGCTCGGAGAGGTCGGCACGGGAGTCGACGCCAGCGATTGTGGGACCGGGTTCGACTGGACCACCCAGTCCGAGGCGTTGTCGTTCGTGTCGACCCAGTTGCCGGCCGCGCCCCCCGGTCGTCGCTCCAGGCTCGACCTGGCAGGTGGAGCCGGCGCGACTGCGCCCTCGACATACGCGTTGCTCGCCGTCCCCCAGCTCAGCGCATCGATCACCGCTCCCCCGACATGCCGCAGAGCCAGCGATCCCCCATCGGCGGCGAGGCCGCCGATGTAGCTGGCGTCGGCGAGCGGCGCGTAGGCCCCCGCCGAATTGGCGACCAGCAGATGCGCTCCGGGCACAAGCGTGAGCGGCGAGTCGAAGGCCGCCTTGCGCGTCGTCGTCGCACCGGACGCCGTCACGTAGACCAGCTCGCAGCCGCCCAGATCTGTCGCGACGGCGCCGGCGTTGTAGATCTCCACGTACTCATCCGAGGCCGAGACGCCGCCGGTCACCGCTTCCGCCAACACCAGGCCGGTGGAGACTGGCCACGCCACCGACGCGTCGGCGTGGCCGGGCGAGACGGCAGCCGCTAGAGCGGCCGCCGGAACGAGGAGCGAGACGAGGACGACGGCAACCCCGCGCGGAGCGGACATCAGGGCACCTCAGGGCGGTTTGCCGGCGGGGAAGGTGCGCATGTTGTACGCGTGGCGCCTTATCC
>PLOC01000049.1 GCA_003141955.1 Chloroflexota bacterium | reverse complement strand
CCGTGCGATAGCAGTCCCATCGGCCGATGCCAGCACGATGCGTGCCCGAGTCACCGCCCGTTGTTCACTCGTGGGCGCCCGAACCATGGCGCGCAGCGTCGCCCGATCGGCTTCATTGACCACCAGCGCAGGAGCAGCATGGAAGGACATGCCCCCATCGTAGCTGCGAACGCGCTAACCCGTTAGCCACTTCCGCAAGGCAACACTAGGCGGGAGGGAGGGGCCGCCGGGCGCGCGGCGACACCTCAGTGTTAGCCGCAGGCGACTAACTTGGGCTGACGGGGCGCCTCGATCCGCCGCCCAACGAGCTCCGCCGAGCCGCAGCCACGCCCGGAGCTCATCTTGGATCGCCCCGGATGAAGATGGGCCATTCCGCGGCCGGGCCGGGGCGGTGCGGGGGGCAAGCCTACGGCTCCTCCCCCGCCAGCACGCGCCGGAACCCATCTTCGTCGAGAACGGGCACGCCCAGCTCCTGAGCTTTGGCGAGCTTGGAGCCGGCATTCTCGCCGGCGACCACGTACGACGTGCTCTTCGACACCGAGCCCGAAGCGCGCCCGCCGGCGGCCCGAATCGCCTCCTCGGCCGCTGGTCGGTCGAAGCCGGAGAGCGTGCCGGTCACCACAACGGTCTTGCCGGCGAGAGGGCCGGCGGCGCCACTCCCCGGAGCCACTCGTCTGGCGGGCGGCTCGGCCACAACGCCGGCATCGACGAGATCCGCCAGCACGGCTGCCGTCTCGGGCGCCCCGAAGTAGCCGGCGATGCTGCCGGCCACCACGGCCCCGATGCCCGGCACTTCCTGGAACTCTTCGGCGCTGACGGCGGGCAGCGACCGGGCCACGAGAGCCGTCCATTCGGCCGGATCCATGCCCTCCGCCGGCCAGCGCTCGGCGATCCAACCGGCAAGGTCGATGGCAGTCTGCTCGCCCACCTGGGGAATGCCGAGCGAGTTCAGCACCCGCGCCAGTGGCCGCCGGCGCGACCTTTCGATCGAGGCCTTCAGGTTCTCGGCGCTCTTGCGGGCAAACCGGTCGAGGCTGACAAGGTCGTCGACCGTCAGTCTGTAGAAGTCGCCGCGTGTCCTGACCAGGCCGCGCGCCAGCAGCTGCTCCAGCACGGCCCAGCCGGCCCCTTCTATGTCCATCCCACCTCGGCCGGCGAAATGGGCAAACTCCTGGGTCAAACGCGCCGGGCATTTCTGGTTGGGGCAGTAGTGGCGGACCGCGCCCTCGTCGCGGACTATCGCCGTCCCGCACACGGGGCACGTCGCCGGCATCTCGAATTCGCGCTCGGAACCTGTCCGCCGCTCCGGCAGAGACCGGACCACCTCCGGGATGACGTCGCCGGCCTTCTGCAGCACGATCCAGTCCCCTATCCGCAGGTCCTTGCGTCGGACCTCGTCCAGGTTGTGGAGCGTGGCTCGAGCGACGGTCGAGCCGGCTACCTTCGCCGGACGCATGTGGGCCACCGGCGTCAGCGTGCCGGTCCTGCCGACGTACGCCACGATGTCCTCGAGAACGGTTTCGACCTGCTCGGGCGGGAACTTGTAGGCGATCGCCCAGCGCGGCGCCCGCGCCACCATGCCGAGCCGCTCCTGCTGGTCGTACCGATCGACCTTCACGACCACGCCGTCGGTCTCGTACGGCAGTTCGTGGCGCTTCTCGCGCCAGTCCTCGAGGAAGCGGCAGACACCGTCGATGTCGAGGCCCTCGGCCCGATCCGGATTCACCGGAAAGCCGAGCCAGGCCAGTCGGGCCAACGCCGCCGACTGGCTGTCGACCGTCGGCCGTCCGTCCGGCCCATCCTCGATCAGCTGGTAGGACCACGACGAGAGGCGCCGCGCGGCGGTCACGCTCGGATCCTGCTGCCGCAGAGAGCCCGCCCCGCTGTTCCGTGGATTGGCGTAGGTCGGCAGCCCCGCCTCCTCGCGCTCGGCGTTGATGCGGGCGAACTCGGCCTTGGGCATGTAGACCTCGCCGCGGACCTCCGCCGTGGCCAGTTCGTGGAGCCTTTCCGGCAGGGCGGAGATCGTTCGCAGGTTGGCCGTGACGTCTTCGCCGGTCGTGCCGTCGCCGCGGGTTGCGCCCTGGACGAGGCGGCCGCGCTCGTAGCGCAGCGAGATGGCGAGGCCGTCGATCTTGAGCTCGGCCACGTAACGAAGATCCGGCGCCGGGCCGGGGGCCGGTGGCACGCCCAGGCCGCGACGGACGCGCGCGTCGAACGCCCGCAGCTCGTCCTCGTCGAAGACGTTGCCCAGCGAGAGCATCGGCCGCCGGTGGACGACCTCGCCGAACGTGCCGGTTGGGGCGGCCCCGACGCGCTGGGTCGGCGAGTCAGGCGTCACCAGCGCCGGGAAGGCGGCCTCGATAGCGACCAGCTCGCGCATCAGGCCGTCGTATTCGGCGTCGCTCAGCTCGGGCGCGTCGGCGACGTAGTAGAGCTCGTTGGCTCGCCGGATGATCGGGAGCAGGTCGTCGCGCCGCAGGCGAGCGCCCTCCTCGCCCAGGCCACCGGCAGCCTCGACCGCTTCGGAAGCCACCGGCAATCCGACCGCCGGCTCGATCGACTCGGTCACCGCTCGTCCTCCGTCCCTGCGTCGCCTGCGGGCCGATTCTCCACGATAGCCGGCCCATCGTGCACGACCTGGCGCACGAGACGGCTCATGCGCTCGAAATGCGAACCCTGCCAGTAGACGGCGCCGCATTCGGCGCAGCGGCCGAAGGAGTCGAAGTACCGGAGCGTCCGTGGCTCCCCGGCCAGCCGTTCGGCCACTGCCGCCCGATTCACCTGCTCGAGCAGTCCGTTACAGCGGACGCAGCGGCTGAACGGCGCTGCCGACGGCGCGAGCCCGTAGCGGGCCACGACCTCGTCGAGCTGGCGGCGCGGGTCGTCGTCGCGGACCAGGTAGCCGAGGCGAACCGCCGCCCGCTTCAGAAGGCCCCTGTCGCGGGTCAGGAGGATCCGGTTCTCATCGGCCGAGAGACGCGCCAGCTCATCGTCGGCGGCCCTGTTGTCGTACCGGGCATCGAAGCCGAGCATGCGCAGGTAGCGGGCCAGTCGCCCAAGGTGCCCATCGAGCACGAAGCGCGGCGGCACCGGCGCGGCCGGGATCAGGCCGCGAGCCACGGGTCCGGCCGCAGGCTCGGTCGCGCGTTCGGCCTCAGGTTCGGCCGGCCGATCGAGCCCGCGGACCTCGACTCGGTCGTCCGGCCGAAGCCGGTAGCCAAAGCCGACCCTCCGGCCGTTCACGACGATCGAGTCGACCTCGGGATGCGGGACGCCCAGAGCTTCGATCGCGTCCTTGATGGCCGGCCCGCCATCGAATCCGTACTCGATGGCCAGGTCGCGCCGCGTTGCCGGCAGGAAGTCGTTCAGCGATCCGTGGAACCGCACCGTGGCCGTGGGCATGATGTGATCGTATCGCCGCGCCGCGGGTGCGGCCGGCCTCGGGAGGGCGACCGGTGTAGAGATCAGCCCTCGAGCGGGGGCTCCGACTTCAGCAGATCCGCGTACGGCGCCAGCACCTTCGCGTGCGGCCAGGTATCGGTCAGCAGCTTCGCGAAGACCTCGTCCTCGCTGCTGGTCAGGTACGGGACCTGTTCGGGCTCGCGAACGGTCACCTTGACCATCTCGTGCGGGAACCTGTCGAACGGCGCGATCTGGTTGGCCACGTAGCCTTCGATCTCGAGATCCTTGTACTCCGGGAAGTTCCACGTCTGCCAGGCCGCCCGGAAATCCTCGTTGTCGATCTCCAGCCAGGTCCCGAAATCGATCGCGAAGCCGCCGTCCAGCTTCACCGGCAGGATGACCCGGAGGAAGAAGCCCACGTTCTTGACCGCAAGGAACGGATCGCCGCCCCAGGTTTCAAGAAGCGCGGGGTGAATCTGATAGATCACGTCGGGCTGCTCGAAGGTGATCGAAAGCGGCCGGCCGCGGGGGTCCGGGGCGATGCCGCAGCAGGCGCACGGCTCGACGGAGTTCTTGCCGCCAACCTTGACGCGGCTGGATCGCGATACGTTCGACTTGGTCATCTTCGCGTGTGTCCTACCTGGATTAGATGGCTTGAGGCCGATTGAAACGCCCCGGCCGGTGGCGGCCCCATGGTAACGGCCCGCCGGGCTCTGGATTTGCGATTCTGCCCCACCGGCGTGCCGATCACCCGAGCAGCTCAAGGTTGGCGATGCTCGCCAGCAGGATCTTCACTCCGCCACCGTTCCCGAAGGCGACGGTGACCTCCTCGTCGTTGCGGGTCAGCTTCGAAGTCACGACGATCCCGTCGCCCAGGCGCGAGTGGCGGACGCGGTCGCCATCGCGGAACAACCGCTCCCCGGGAATGCGGGGTCGGGCGGCGGGAGCCGGACGGGGCGGCAACGGAGATTCGGACGCTGCGAGACGGGGCGAGCCGTCGGGCCGGCCGCCACTCGCATGCGGCACGTCCAGGCTGCCCGAGCGCGCCCCTGAATCGTAGGCCTCCCGGCGGGCACCGAGATCGCGGCTTGGGCGGAACCCCTCCCCTGCCCGGGGGGCGCCGGGCTGGCCGCTCCCGGCGCGCCACGCGCCGCCTCCGGAGCGGATCGGCGTGCCGAATCGGCTGCTCAGACGCCGTCCGAAGACCAGATCCGGATCCACCTGGCCGACGTCGTCGTCGAAATCGTCGGCGCGCTCGAGTCGCGGCCCGACCATCAGCGCCGCGGGGATCTCGAACAGGAAGCGGCTCGGGACGGAGAGGCCGCCCTGGCCCCAGGTCGCCCGCCGGGCGGCGTGCGACAGGAACAGGCGCCGCTTGGCCCGCGTGATGCCGACGTAGGCCAGGCGCCGCTCTTCCTCCAGCTGCTTCTCGTCGTCGAGCGAGCGGCTGTGCGGGAAGACGCCTTCTTCCATCCCAGCGATGAACACCACCGGGAACTCGAGCCCCTTGGCCGCGTGCAGGGTGATCAGCGTGACCGCGTCGGCGCCGGCCTCATACGAATCCTGGTCGGCGACGAGCGCCGTCTCCTCGAGGAACCGATCCAGGGCGTCGTCCGGGGCGAGATCGTCGTAGCGCGTCGTGACGGACCGCAGCTCGAGCAGGTTCGCCCAGCGCTCCTCGCCCTCCTCGGAGCCGTCCGCGAGCATCGCCCGGTATCCCGACTCCTCCAGGACCGCGTCCAGCAGCTCGGGCAGGGGCAACACTCCGATCCGGGTCCGCAGCCGAGCCACCAGCGTGGCGAACCCGCCCAGGGCGGTCCGGGCCCGGGATCCCAGCCCCTCGATGCGGCCCTCCGCAGCGGCCTGCACCGCGCCCCAGTAGGTGGCCACGCCCTCCCCCGCCGCGGCACCCGCGGCGACGAACCCGCGCAGCTCTTCGAGGCTCTTCTCGCCGATCCCACGCGCCGGGACGTTGAGCACCCGCTCGAAGCTGACCTGGTCGGCGTCGTTGCGAAGGATCCGCAGATACGCCAGCGCGTCCTTGACCTCGCGGCGCTGGTAGAAGCGCGTCCCACCCACGAGCTGGTAGCGGATGTTGTAGCGCAGGAACGCCTCTTCGATGGCCCGGCTTTGGGCGTTCGTCCGGTACATGACCGCGATGTCGCGCCGCTCCCAGTGCTCGACCTCCTCGTCGGCACGACGGGTCAGGATCGTGCCCCGGCCCCCTGTCAGCTCCTCCACCTGGCGGGCGATCCACTCCGCCTCCTCCTCCTCGTTGTAGGCCTCGAACCGGGAGATCGGCCGGCCGCCCGCGTTCTCCGTCCAGAGCTTCTTGTCCTTGCGCGAGGAGTTGTTGGTGACCACGGCGTGCGCGGCGTCGAGGATCAGCTGCGTTGAGCGGTAGTTCTGCTCGAGCTTCACGACGGTGGCATTGGG
The DNA here is from genome assembly GCA_003141955.1 of Chloroflexota bacterium. GTDB lineage: Bacteria > Chloroflexota > Limnocylindria > Limnocylindrales > CSP1-4 > Fen-1039. The sequence continues at coordinate 3,479 of PLOC01000049.1, read as the reverse complement.
GTAGTCGCGCTCGAAATCCAGGATGTTGCGAATGTCGGCGCCGCGCCACGAGTAGATCGACTGGTCGTCGTCGCCCACGACGCAGACGTTCCGGTGCGCCGCCGCGAGGGCCTTGACCCACAGATACTGCGGGCGGTTCGTGTCCTGGTACTCGTCGATGTGGAGATAGCGCCACCGGCCCTGGTATCGCTCCAGGACCGCGGGCGCCTCGTGAAAGAGCCGCACCGCCTCGAGCAGCAGATCGTCGAAGTCCAGCGCGGCGGCCGAATGCAGGCGGGTCTGATAGCGCGCCGCCAGGCGGGCGATCTCGCGCTCCCGGTGCGTGTGCGCGTTCTCGGCCAGAAAGTCGGCGTCGATCATCTCGTTCTTCGCCCGCGAGATGGCGCCCAGGATCGCGCTTGGCTTGTGCTCGCCGGTGATCGGCAAGTCCTCCTCGCGCAGGATCTGCTTCATCAATGCCTGCTGGTCGTCCGTGTCGTAGACGACGAAGTGCGGGTCGATGCCGATGGCCGCACCGTCGCGGCGCAGTACACGGGCGCACAGGGCATGGAAGGTGCCCATCGCCACCTCGCGGCCCGCCTCCTCACCGACCAGGCCCATGATGCGGGCACGAAGCTCCGCGGCGGCCTTGTTGGTGAAGGTGACGGCCAGGATCTGCCACGGCCTGACGCCCTGGACGCCGATGAGATAGGCGACGCGATGAGCGAGGACGCGAGTCTTGCCGCTGCCTGCGCCGGCCAGGATCAGCACCGGGCCGTCCGTCGTCCGAACCGCCCGCTGCTGCTCCGGGTTCAATCGAGCGAGGATCCGCTGGGCGAGAGCATCCGTGGCGGCCTGCCGTTCGGCCAGGGCGACCGGCTCGGGCTCGAAGGGAGATGCCTCCATGGGCTCGATGCGCGGCCCGTCGAAAGCCTCCGGCGGAGCCTCGCCGGGAGGCGGCGGAAACTCGTCCGAGCCGCCCGCAAAGGGAGGCTCGGCCGGCGCTGCGAAGCCGTCCGGATCGGTGCGCGGGTGACGGCCCTCCGACCCCGCGTCTGACAGTGGACTCACCCCGAGATTGTAGAAGCGGTCCGATGGCGCCGGCTTACCGGCGCCATCGGACATTCCTGATTCAGATCGCCCGACGGGGCTACGTGGCGGCCGGTGCCACGAGCCCTGATGGGTCGAACTGGCCCGCGGCCGGGGCAAGGATCGGGGCGACGCTGTTGTACTCAGTCAGGACCACGCGGATCGCGGCCGAGCCCGCCACCGGGTCGCTGGTGTGGAGCTCCATGTGCTCGATCAGGAAGCTGCTCTGATAGATCCACAGGTCGACTATGGCGTAGCCAACTCCCTGGCCGGTGAGGCCCAGCCCGGTGCCGACGACGTCGGGCGTGGCCTGGACCTGGATGTGGTAACACGGGCCGCCCGGCCTGGATTCGATCCCAACCAGCTTCGGGCTCAGACTCTTGTCGTCGATGGTGGTCAGGATCGTCTGGAACTCCGGTAGAAGGCCGGATGAGCTGTCCGCCGGGTTGAGAGGAAGGCTGGAGGCAGCCTCAGTCGAGAATGTGGCCTGGCCTGGAGCGCGGAGGTAGGCGTTGCCACCGACAACCACGAGCTCTCCGGCGAAGTTCGGAACCCCTGGCAACGTGCCCGTGATCTGGGCGGCGGAGTTGGCCACATCGATGTCGCCGCTGGCCGTGGTGCCATCGAGCGGGATCGTGGCCGGCCCGGGCGTGGGCGTGGGTACTGGGGTTGGCGTGGGCACAGGGGTCGGCGTCGGCACGGGGGTTGCGGTCGAAGTCGCCGTGGGGCTCGCCGCGGGCGATCCGCTGGCCGCCGCGGACCCACTCGCGTTGGGCGACGCGCTGCTGCCGGCCGACCCGCTGGCCGAAGCCGTCGCGGTGGCAGAGGGCGTCGCGCTGGCCGAAGCCGTCGCGCTGGCCGAAGCCGCCGCCGAAGCGCTTGCGCTGGCGCTCTCGGAAGCGGCCGGCGAGCTCGTGGCGACCGGCGCGGGCGTCATGAAGCCAAACTGGAACTGCCCGATGGCCGTCACCTCGAAGTGAACTGAACTGATGCCTGCCTCCGCAGTGACCATCTTGTCGAGGATCGTGTGCGGGTCGGACAATGACGACGTCGTAGAGGTGCAGCCGGCGACGAGCGCGACGACCACGATCAGGCCGCCGGCCACGGTTGCGATAGACCTGCGAAGAAACACGTAACTCCTCCTGTCGGGGCGCCGACGCATGACTCTATCGCCTCGCCGCCAGTCGCGCATGGCGGACCCGATCAGGCGCCCCGCTGCCACCCCAAATCGAGTGAGAACGTGTCGACATCGCCGGCCACATGGCCCCGGCCGGTGCCTGTGGATGGCCAGGTCCAGGAATCGCCGAAACCCCGGTGTGACCCGGGGTTTCGAGCATCTTCAGGTCCAGGGGCCGGCACTGGCCCAGGCATGGTCTATGAGGTGGCGGGATTGATGTCGCTCGCTGCCGGCGCGCTGATCGTGACAGGGGCGTTGTAGTTGGTGATCGTCACGACGAAGTCGAGGTTCCCGAGCGTCGACGAGGCGCCCTTGATCTCGATCTTGGCCAGCTGAGAGGTGGCCTTGTAGATCCACACGTCGGCGGAGGCGGAGTCGATCGTCGGGACTGGGCCACTGCTCGGGGCGGCTGCGGCGATCTCGGCGTTAAGCGTGGCAAGCGGGAACGAGATGGTGATGTGGTTTGCGTCCTGGCCGCCGATCTGGTCGACGCCGACGAACGTAGCCGTGACGCCGGCCTGTGCCATCTCCGCCTGGAGCTGACTCAGCTCGTCTGTAAGGCCGGCCATTGAGGCGGCCGCGGTCGGGACCGCGACGGGCAGACTGCTGCTCAGGGCCCCAAGGCTGCTGCCCAGAGAACCAAGGTCCATCTTGGTGTACTTGGCGCCCAGAAGGCTGACCTTGTAGTACAGGACCGAGTCCTTGAGGATCAGGTCGCCGGTCAGCGGCGCGTTGCCCAGCATTGCCATCGGCGGCACGGTGAACGAGAGATCGGCGGCCTGGTTGGCTACGTCGACGTCGCCCGTTATGGACGTGCCGTCGAGCTTGACGTCGCTGGTGATGGCGGCGCCGGCGCTACCGGCCTCGGCCTGGATGGCTGCCGCTTTGATCGTCCCGCTGACGTCGATCTCGATGTGGAAGGACGTGACCGCGGATTCGCCATTGATGGCTGCCGTGATGATCGCATTGGGGTCGTTGGGGTTCGCGGCCGAGGCCGCGGACGTTGGCCCGCCGGACGAGCCGGCGGCACCGGCCATGGATGTCGGGGCTGCTGCGCTGCTGCATGCGCTGGCGATGACGACGACGAGTCCGGCAAGCACTGAGAGAGCCGGCCTGGGGACGCGGAACACGATATGGACCTCCACTTAAGCCTGACTTGCAGCGTCAGACTGAGCGCGTCCCGCGGAGGTGTCAACCTAATAGGTACTGGGTGAGCGTTTGTCTCACCCTGTAA
>PLOC01000063.1 GCA_003141955.1 Chloroflexota bacterium | reverse complement strand
CCAGCCGTTCGGCCGTCCGCCCGGCCCCGAGTCGCGCCCATCACTTCGCGCAGCTGCCAGAGCAGCTCGCGGCGGGGTCGGCCCAGCGAGTCGAGCGCCCCGGCCCGAATCAGCCGTTCGATCACCTCCTCGGGCAGCTCGGTGCGAGCAACGACGTCCGCGAGCGTCGCGTAGGGGCCGCGGGCCAGCTCGGCGTCCAGACGCTCGGCGTGTTCGTCGCCGATCCCCTTCACGAGCGCCAGGCCGAGGCGTATGCCGTAACCGGTCGCCGATTCGGGCGTCCAGCGCTGGCGCGACGAGGCCGAAGGCACGACGCAGCCCGACGAGCGCACCGCCGCCTGCCTGCCTGGCCCAACCCATTCGGTCGCCGTCCTGTAGCTCGAGGCGTTGACGTCCACCGTCAGGACCGCGACGCCGTGGCGCTTGGCGTCGTTGATCAGCACCTCCACCGGGTAGAAGCCCATCGGCTGGGCGTTGATCAGGCCCACAGTGAACTGGGCCGGGTAGAAGAGCTTGAGGAAGGCCGACTCGTAGGCGGTTCTGGCGAAGGCCGCGGCGTGGCTCTTGGCGAAGCCGAACGAGGCAAAGGCCGCGACCTGGCGGAAGAGCTCCTCGGCCTGCTCGTCGGAGAGGCCGTTGGCCGCGCGGCAGCCNNGCCCGGGGAGAAGCCGGCCACGGTTATGGCGATCTGCATGACCTGCTCCTGGTACAGGATCACGCCGAGGGTCTCGCGCAGGACAGGCTCCAGGCTGGGATGGAGGTACTCGACCGGTTCGAGCCCCTGGCGGCGGCGCAGGTACGGGTGAACGGCGTTGCCCTGGATCGGGCCGGGCCGGATGATCGCCACCTCCACGACCAGGTCGTCCAGGTTGGCCGGCTTCGACTTGGGCAGCGTCTGCATCTGGGCCCGACTCTCGACCTGGAAGACGCCCACCGTATCGGCCGCCTGGAGCATCTTGAAGACCTCGGGCACGTCCTCCGGCAGCCGATCGAGGTCGACGCAGACGGCGCAATCGGACTCGATCAGCCGGAGGGTCTCATCGATCGCAGCCAGCATCCCCAGGCCCAGCAGGTCGAGCTTGATCAGCTTGATCGTCTCGACGTCGCGCTTGTCGAACTGGACGACGACGCGGCCCGGCATCGTGGCCCGCTCCAGCGGGGCGATGTCGATCAGCGGCGCCGCGGTCACGAGCATGCCGCCGGTATGGATCGAGAGGTGGCGCGGGAAGCCGTCGATGCGGGCGCAGAACGCCAGCCAGCGCTCCCAATCCGGCATGCCGATCGTGGAGCCGCGCCGGATTTCGGGTGGCATCTGCGGCTGGGGCTGGACCCGCGCCACGCTCGAATGCGGCTCCGGCCGAACGATCCCGGGCCGGTCGGTCGGAGCGGCAGCCGCGGCCGCGCCGCCGCCGGTCGTCCCTCTCGTCCTGCTCGCCTCGATCGCCCGCGCCGGCTCCTTCGCCGCTCGTTCGGCCGCCAGCCAGGCGATGCTCGCCGGCGAATCGCCCGGGCCGCCCTCCGTGTCCGACCCGACCGGCCGCTGCCGCGCCAGCCTCCGCTGCTGCTCGATCGCCGACCCGCCGCCCAGGTCCGCCACCTGAGTGGCGCCGTGGCCCGGGCCGCGCGCCACGCTGCCCCCACCTGCATCGCCCCGCTCTCCTGCGCTATACGCATGGAGTGAGTAGTAAGTGGGAGCGTGGCCCGCGGAGAGCTCAGTGGCCTGCCCTTTGGAGCGCGGGTTGGTCCGGTTGACCATCTCCGCACCGTCGCCGGGCCCCGATACGCGGTCGTACGGCCCGCTGGCACTCCCCCGGTGAGTATTGGGGAGAACCGCATCGTCAGGCCCCACATCGGGTGCGCGATCGGGGCCGCCCGGCTCCATTGCACTCACCCGATGAGTGTTAGGGAGAAACCGGCTCGCGTCGCGAGCGGTTGCCCCAGCAACACCCGAGACGAGGACACGGGAGGCGATCTGGCCGCCGTGCGGATGGTTCAGCTGGCCCATTCGGTCGATCAGGCCGCGTTCGCCTGCCCTTTCGGCCGCCGTCGCGGCTCCGGCCGCCTCGTCCCGCGCCGCCTCCGCCTCACGTTCGACCGTCCGGGCGAAGAACTGGCCGAAGCCGCCCTCTGCCTCCAGATCCCGCCGGACCATCACCGAGTCGTAAGTCTCGAGCGCCTTGGCGACCCGATCGACCAGCGGCCGCGGAAACCCGAGCGCGTACCCGACCTCGCGCACCGCCGACCGCGCCCGGTATGTGACCAGGTTGCAGACCATGCCGGTGTGCTCGGGCCCGTAGCGCCGGTAGACGTACTGGATGACCTCCTCCCGCCGCTCGGAGGAGAAGTCGATGTCGACATCGGGATAGCTGGTTCGACCCTCGTTGATGAACCGCTCGAATAGCAGGTTGTGGCGGATCGGGTCGACTCGGGTGATGCCGAGAACGTAAGCCACGATCGAATCGGCGGCGCTTCCCCGGCCCTGGGCCGGAATGCCACGCTCCCGAGCGAAGCGCATCAGGTCCCAGCAGATCAGGAAGAACTCGGCCAGGCCGGTCCGCTCGATCACGTCCAGCTCGTGAGCCAGCTGCCGGACGACGGGCGAGGAGATGGGGTGATATCGGCGGCGGGCGCCCTCGTGGCACAGCTCCTCGAGATACGAAAACGGCATGTGGCTCTTTGGAACTGGGAAGCCCGGAAACCGGTAGCGCTCGAAGCCAAGGTCAACGGAGCAGCTGGCGGCCAGCTCGCCCGCGTTGCCGATTCCCTCCACCCAGGCCGCCGCGGTTCGGGCGTCGGCACCCGAATTCCCCGCGGCCGCGCCGCCTGCGGGCGGCAGTGCCATCAGCTCACCGGCCCCCTTCAGGAACGACTCTCCGTCCGGGCGCCGGAGGTCGCGCAGCTCGTCGAGCGTTCGGCCGTGGCGGATCGCCGTCAGGACGTCGTGGAGCTCCCGGCCCTCGGGGTAGGCGTAATGGACGTCGTTCGTGACCACGACCGGCAGGCCCATCTCTTCGGCGAGGAGCGCGGTCTCCGCCACGAGCCAGTCGTCGTCGGGGAGCAGATGATGCTGCAGCTCGAGGAAGAAGCCGGCCGTGGCCGCGGCATCGCCGTAGCCGTGGCGGCCGTGGGCAGTGGCGGCCCGCGTCCGGGGGCCGGCCGCTCCACCGCCGAAGAGCCGCGCATACCGTTCCGCGGCGGCGTGCGCCCCGGCCCGATCCCCGACCCGCAGCCGCCGGGCGATCTCGCCCTCGCGGCAACCGGAAAGCGCCACCAGCCCGTCCGCGTGCCCGGCCAGCAGCTCCTGGCTGAAGCGCGGCATGGATTTCGTGCCGGCGAGGTTCGCCCGACTCACCAGGCGGCAGAGGCTGCGATAGCCGGCCGCGTTCCGGGCCAGCAGGACGAGGTGCGGGCCGCGCTGCCCCTCGCCCACGCCCCGAAGATCCTCTTTGACCGCGTCCCGATGGCCGGGGAGCCGGGCGCGGTCCGGGCGTGGCCGGGCGGGCAGGCCGTCGCCCCGTGGCCCTTCCCCGGGGAGTGGCACCGCACCCGCCAGAGAGCGGCGCCGTGGCCGACGCGGCGGCACGACGACCCCCGCCGGATCGGGCGCCGCCGCGTCCAGCAGCTCGATCTCGACCCCGACGACCGGCCGCAGCCCCGCCTCCTGGGCCGCGGCCGCAAAGCGGACCACGCCGTACAGGCCGCCGTGGTCCGTGACCGCCAGGCCGGAGAGCCCCAGCTCCACGGCGCGCCCGACCAGCTCGTCCGGCGGAGAGGCGCCGTCGAGGAACGAGAATTGAGTGTGGCAGTGGAGCTCGGCGTAGAAGGCCACCGGCGCCTCGGGTGGTTCGGTCGCCAGGCCATTCGGTCGGCCGGCCGGGTTGGTCGGTTCGGCGGAAAGCTCAATAATAGAACAAACGTTCGAGTATCGGAAGAACCCTGAGCCGGCCGGCGGCGGGCGATCGCGGTCCGGCGGGCACGGGCGGCACGGGCGGCACGGCGGGCTGATCGAGGCCCCTCGGTGCCGCGGCGCGCCACATTCATCGTCGCCGGCCCGTCGAACGAGCCCTATAGACGGCCACCGCGAAATAGCCCTCACGACGATACGAACAACGGTGTTCCTGATCCTCGCCGCGTTGCTTATCCTTGTGCTGCTGCCGATGGCAGTCGCCGCGCAAGCGGCCGCGGAATAGCCGATTCTCTGGCGACGGTTCGGCGTGGTGGCTGGACCGCTCGACCTGTCGGGTGGCCTGGTGAGCTGGTCTCCCGACCTGCAAGGCCCGTCGCCTCGGCGGCGGGCCTTGCTGCGTCCCGGGCGAGGCGGCGCCGGCCGGGCGGCCCAGGGCCCTAGATGCCTTCGGGCCAGTCGGCCTCGGCGGGGAGCGTCTTTTCGGCCGGAGCCTGTTGCGGAGCGGGAGCCTGCGGAGCGGGCGCCTGCGGCGGAGCCGGCGTCGCGGGCCACTGCGGCACCCCGTAGCGCGGCAGCGCGTTCGACGAGGGGCGAAGAACGCGCTCCGGAGCCGGCGGCGCCTCGGTGAGCAGGGGCGCCTCGGACGCGTCCTCACCGACGAGTCCATCCTGGGTACGGATCCGGTGGGGACGCGCGATCGGTGGCGCCGCTGGCTGCGCGGCGTGCGCGACCCACGCCAATGTTACCGGCCCTGGCGGCGTGGAGGAGCGGTCCTGAGCGCTTGCGCGGGTCAGTCGTACAGGCGCTCCAGGTGCCAGGAGCCGTCGACTCGATCGAGGTAGATGAGAGCCAGCCAGCGAGGCCCGGCCACCTTGAAGTAGTCGCGGGCGATCGGCTGGCTCCACCAGCTCTCCTCCACACGCCAGCGGTTGCAGACCTCAACCGGCTCGCGACGGCCGTTCCAGCGAAACGCCACGAGAGCCCCGCTCGAGTCCAGCTCGGCGTCGATCGGGGGGTGCTCGCGCAGCAGCCGGGTCATCGGCGGCGCTCGCGATCAATGGCGGAGGTTCCGGCGCCAACGGGGCGGCGCCACGTCCAGCGCGTCTCGGCGAGCGGCGCCTCCGGATCGCCAATCTCCATCCAGCCGACCCGGTGCTCGCCGAAGCGGAGCCCGAGCCGGGCCAGCTGCCAGCCGAGTCTCCCCGTCCTGCCGGTCTGCGGCGTGAACAGGGTCAGCTGAGTGCCGGCCGCCGGCGCCACTTCGCCCAGCTCCAGCTCCAGGCTGGCTACCGGCGCCGGCGGAGGAGACGCCTCGATCCGGGCCAGGAGCAGCCGCTCCACTGCAAGACCCTCCGACGTGGGTTCGGGCAGGCGCTGGTCGATGACCAGCGCCGGTGGCGTCTCCCCGGCCACTAAGGTGCCGTCCAGCCCGAGGGTCAGCCGGGCCCTGCCGGCGGCCGCGCCGCGTGCCACCAGTTGATCCCCGAAAGTTGCCGCCAGCCTGTGGAGAACGAAGCGCAGGGCCTCGATATCCGCCACGGGCGGCTCTATCGGGAGTACCAGCGCCATGCGCTCGGGGGCGCAGCGTGGGCGGAACGGCTCCGTCTCCAGGCCCCGTGCCCGCACATGGATCCACTCCCCCTCCGCCCCGAACCGCGCCACGACCGCGGAGAGTGGCAGATCGGCGACCTGGCCGATCCGGCGCAATCCGAACCGATCCAGGCGGGCCCGCACTTCCGGATCGCGGCTCAGCGTGGCGGCGGGGAGTGGCGCCAGGAAGTCCGCGTCCGCGCCCGGCTCCACCGCGTGCAGCCGCACACCGTCACCGGCGATCGCCGCGGCACCGCGCGCCACTCCGCCCGCGACCTCGCGCGCCGCCACTCCGGCCACTCCCCTGCCGGCGAGCGACGCGGCCACGGCCGCCACGAACCGCGTCCCGCCGATGCCCGCCAGAGGCGGCCCGGGCAGGACCTCCGCCAGCGCCTCCCCGATCCGGCTCGCGATCAACGGCTCCGGTCCCCACAGTCGCGCGAGCCCGTCGAGCTGCACTTCCGCCCGCCCGAAGCCAGGCATGACCGGGTCCGCCTCGGCAGCCACGCCCGGGCTGAAGCCGGCCAGCCGATCGAGCGCCGCCTCCAGGACAGCGCCGTCAGCCTCCGGGCTCGGATCGAGGAATCGCGCTTCCGGCGCCAGCCGGTGAGCCGCGCCGAGAGGCATGCCCGGCCGAACTCCAAGCTCCAGCGCCGACCTGCTCGCGTCGAGCACCGGCCCATTGGTCCACGGCATGCCTCCCAGCACGATCGGCCCCACCTCGAAGGGTCCGGAGGACCGGGCTCGTGCCAGGCGAATGAGAAGGTGGGGCCAGTAGAGATGGAGGAGTCGCATCGACGGGAACCGGGAGAGGGAGATGAGCAAGGGGCGGCGACGGCCGAACCGCCGAAGAGCCGGCGACCGGCCGCAAGCCACCGGGCGGCGCGGCCCCAAAGTGGGCGGCGGCGGCCGGCGCGGCGGCAACGCGCGGCCCGCCTCGGGGCGCCATCTCTCTGAGCATCTCGTCGCGGGCCAGGCATGCGTCCCGCGGTCCGCCCTCCGCGTACAGGATTCGAACCTCCGCCGCCCGCCCCGGCGGCCCGTACCGGTCCCTCGAGACGCGCACCTCGGTCCGCTGCCCCACGACGTCACGGCCGAGCCTTATCCAGGCCCGCCGGCTCAGCTCCAGGCGGAGCGCGGCGATCTGGGCGATTGCGCCGGTGATTGGGGCGGGCAGATTCGGCGGCGCGAGCACCAGCAGCTGGACTTCAGCTCGACGTGCCAGCGCCGCCAATCGGTGCAGCCGCTCGCCCAGGGCGGCCGCGGACAGACCCGCGCGATCGCTCGTCAGGGGCGGCAGGTCCAGCAGCAGCAGGTCCACCGTTCGGTCCTGGAGGAGCATCGCCGCCATCGACAGCGCCTCCTCGAGAGTGTCCGGCGTGAGGACGACCAGCCATTCGAGCGCAACGCCCCGGGCTGCCGCTTCCACCGGGTCGAGGCTCTGCGCGAGGTCCAGGTAGGCGGCTATCCCGCCGGTGGCCTGGACCTGGGCGACCGCCCGCAGCGCAAGAGTGGTCTTGCCGCTCGTACCGTCCCCCTGGAGAGCGGTGGTCGAGGTGCGAGGCAATCCACCCAGACCCAGGATGGCATCCAGCGCGCGAAAGCCGGTGGGTATGGCGCGCTCGTCCGCGGTGGCCGGCGCGATCGCCGGGCGGCTCATTGGCCGTACCTCGTCCTCCGGAATGGGCCTCGGCGCCACCGCCAGGGCTCCCATTACCTCCCCGCCCCAGCGCGGAGCTGCCCCGCCCCAGCGTTCCTGGAGGGACGCGAGAGCGGCCTGGACGGTTGGGGAAGGGGTGGCCATGGGACGTCAATAATAGAACGGACGTTCGCTAAGTCAATACTCCAAACCCCGGCTCGACCGCCCGTCGCCCGCGCCCACGGCGCCGTCCGCCGCTCGGCCACCGCTCGGCCGCCGCGACCCGGACATATGCAAACCCGGGTAGCACCGGACCAATTCCGATGGTTCGTGGACGGCACGCTTGGAGCCCGCAAAGCTCGATCGATCTCGGATCCACGCTCGATCTCGCGATCCACACCGGCCTCTCGGACCCAAAACAGGCTCGGGCCACGGCGCAATCTGGACCTGTGCTACCCCGGTTTGAATCTGACCAGAATGCCCGCCCGGGCCGCGCTTGAACCGGCCCCGACGTCGCGTGCGGCCGGGTCACAGCCAATGAGATCCCAGGGTTCGTCCGGCAGAGCCTGTGCTAGACTGCCCCTCGCTCGCGTGGGGATGTAGCTCAGCTGGGAGAGCACCGCGTTCGCATCGCGGGGGTCAGGGGTTCGAGTCCCCTCATCTCCACCACTCCCCAGGCATAGAAAGAGGCCCCGACCATCGGCCGGGGCCTCTTCGATTCGTCGGAACCGCGATCAGGACGGCATAGCCGTCACGTTGGTCGGCGCAGTGATCGCGTTGGCGGCCGCGTCGTTCACGTGGGTGATCTCGAACGAGTAGCTCCAGCTGCCGGATTGTCCGCCCGCCGAGGCGCTGTAGCCGTAGAAGCCGCTGACGGGGTAGTTGCCGGTCTTGGCGACCCAGAGGTCGGCCGTGAAGGTCCGAGCGACGCCAAGCGCGGCACCGCCCACGCCGAGGTTCGTGGTATCGCTGTAGTGGATGCAGTCGACGCCGTTCTTCGTCTCCTCGCCGACCACTTTGAAGTCGGCCGCGTTGGAGTCGAAGTCAGAGCCGTACAAGGAGTCCGGCAGCAGGGAGGTCAGGCCAGAACTGCCGCCCGAGTAGTCCGAGCTCGTCATCCAGCTGTTCCATTGTCCATGGAGATCCAGCCCACGAGGCCTCGAGTCGTCCTGCTTACCGATCCGATCATCAAGTTCCCTTCGCCAGAGGCAGTGGCCAGGCCCGAACGGACCGACCTTGAGCCGGAAAGCTAGTGTTGCCTTGCGGAAGT
>PLOC01000104.1 GCA_003141955.1 Chloroflexota bacterium | reverse complement strand
TGCGTCCGGTCCGCCCTCAGGCAGCCGGCCGCCGGGTCAGGGGCGATCCGAAGCACGATCTGCTCGCCGATCAGGCGCCGCAGCATCGACTCGAGCCCGCCCACGACTTCGTTGACGTCCAGAACCTGCGGCTGGAGTATCTGGCGGCGGCTGAACGCAAGGAGCTGTTGCGTCAGGCCCGCCGCGCGCTCGGCTGCGTCTCGAATGCCGACCACGAACTCGCTGATGTCCGTCCCGGTCGGCTCGTCGAGCGAGAGGTCGGCATAGCCGATGACCGCCGTCAGGATGTTGTTGAAGTCGTGGGCGATGCCGCCCGCCAGGCGGCCCACGGACTCGAGCTTGCGCGCCTCGAACAGCTGGGCCTCCAGGAGCTCGACCTCGCTCGTGTCCTCCATCAGCGAGATGGCGCCGCGAACCTTTCCGAACTCGTCCCGAATCGAGGCGAAGTGGGCTCGGACCCTGATGATCTGGCCGTCCTTCGTCTGGCAGGGCAGCTCCTGAACCGCCATCGATTCGCCGGCCAGGACTCGTGGCACCAGCGTGCGAGTGGATTCCTCGGCCGTCAGGATGGGCAGCCGCTTGCCCTGGGTCTCGTCTGCCGTGAAGCCGAACAGCTGCTCGGCCGCGCGGCTCCAGAACAGGACGCGGCGCTGGCGGTCGACGACGATGATCGGCAGGGGCGAGGAGTCCAGGATTGCACGCAGGGTTTCGGATGTCTCGCGCAGCGCGGCCTCGAGGGTCAGGCGCTTCTGCATCGCGGCCGTCTGCTCGCCGATCAGGTCCGCCATCGTCGCGATGACGAGGGCCACGATGGCGACGCTGCCGAGGCTGATGGCCGGGAAGTCGATCCTGCCTTCGATGCCCTGGAGCGCCAGAACCGCCGGCGCGACCAGTGCCGCCGCCATCAGGGCGGCCAGCCGGCGCGGCGAAATGCGCTGCTCCTTCTTCTCACTCGGGCGCGCCGAGGTGGCGATCGACGGATGCAGGGCCGCCGCGGCCCACAGAGCTAACTGGGCGAAATAGGCCGCCTCGGCCAGCGGAATCCTGAGGCCGTCCGGCCCCGACGCCGAGAGTCCGTCGGCGAGCAGCAGCGCCACCACGCTGCCCGCGAAGAGGCGCATGGCCGGCGTGCCCGCCTCGGAATCGAGGACCAGGCACGCCACGACACCGATGAGCGCTGTGTCGGCGATCAAATAGACCACCGGGATGGCACGGCCAAGGGGGCTGATGCCGGTCGCGGAGAACAGTGGATCGGCGAAGGCCACCCAGACCACGAGCGCCAGACCGACCGTCAGGATCCCGCCATCGAGCAGCACCCCCAATCCGGGGCCTGGGTTCCGGCGGAGGACCAGCCGGGCGAAGCCGAGCGTGACGATCGGGTATCCGACCAGGTAGAAGAGATCGGCGACGCCGGGGAACGTGGCGGCACCCGGTCCATGGTAGACCGAATGGCCGGCCAGATCGCCCAGGGCGAAGAGCAGTTGCCCTGCAGCGAGCAGCAACCACGGACCTCGTGGCTCGGGTTCGTACAGGTAGATGCCCACCGCCACGGCCATGACCGCGCCGGCCGAGAGGATCAGGCCGACCGGGGTTTGCCAGGCTGTGGCGACGGTCGCGGAGACAACGAAGAGCGCCGCGGCGGCCGAGAGGTAGGCCGCCCACAGCCAGTCTCCGACCGGCCAGGGCATTTCGAGCCGTCTGATCATCCGGAAAGGATCGCCCCCGCCCACCATTTCACGAATAACCCAAACAGCCTATTTGTTCCTACGGCATTTTGAGGGTCTGCGGCATGCCCGTGGTAATCAGCGACGTGCCCAGCCGGACAGGCATCGCCTGGCCGGCGCCCGCGCAACCCGCCGGCGCTAATACCAGCCGTGGGCCTCCCAGAAGTCCCAGGCTGCGCAGGCCGAGCCATACCGGTCGTCCACGTACCAGATGCCCCATTTCACCTGGGTGATGGGGCTGGTGCGCCAGTTCGACCCATACGCGGCCATCTTCGATCCGGGGAAGGCCTGGGGAATCCCGTAGGCTCCGGTGACCTTGCCGGCCAGCGGGTTCCACTTGGACTCGGCCGTGAAGATCGCGTTGATGCAGTTGTACTGCCGAGTCCCAATGCGCGCCTTGACGTACGCCCGGGCGCCCGCGACCGTGTTCGCGTAAGTCACCGGCTTCGGCTTCGCCTTTGGCTTGGGCTTGGGTTTCGCGGTCGGCGTCGCGGTGGGGATCGGCGTCGCGTTCGGCGTCGCTGTCGCCGAGGGCGCGGCGGTCGCGGGCGCGGCCGTCCATGCGGGCAGCTGGTCCAGCCAGCTGGTCTGTGCCAGTGCCAGGGACTCCACCGGCGAGCCGCTCGCGAGGATCGGACCCGCCGGCGCGTCCGAGAACGCGGGCAGGGCGGCGACGGCGGACCCGACAAAGACGACGGCCGTCACCAGCGCTGCAATTCCTGCCGCTCTCGGGGTGAGTCTCAAGAGCCTCCTCGGAGTCTGTGTCTTGCGCCGGTGGTGAAAGTGGCGGTCACCGGCGGAGTGACGACGTGGTGGCGGACTCGTTTTCGGGATGATGGAGGCCCTCGGACCTCCAGCGGCCGGCAGGATATCACGGTTCCACTCCGCTGGGGAGCCCGCAGATGGCTAGAACGAGGCCACGGCCAGCTCCGGCCCTGCCCTCCCGCAACCGCGTTTGACGGTTCGCCGGCTAATCCCGATAATAGGGGTCGGAATTCAACACGACCCGCGGTCGAGATTCGGCGCCTCCTGCCGCCCGAACCTACGGTCACCCAAGGAGCGTCATGGCGACCAGCCGAGAGATCGTCTCCAGCGAGTACAAGTTCGGCTTCCACGACGACGTCGACTATCTCGAGCAAACCGCAGCCGGCCTGACCCGCGGGACGGTCGAGGCGATCAGCCGCTTCAAGGGCGAGCCGCAATGGATGCTCGACTTCCGCCTGCACGCGTACGAGCACTACCTGTCGCGGCCGATGCCGCGGTGGGGCGGCGACCTGGGCCAGATCGACTTCGACAAGATCGTTTACTACCGCAAGCCTTCCGAGGGCGAGGAGAAGTCCTGGGACGATGTCCCGGACAAGATCAAGAAGACCTTCGAGCGTCTCGGCATTCCGGAGGCCGAGCGCAAGTTCCTGGCCGGCGTCGGCGCGCAGTACGACTCCGAGGTCGTCTACCACAGCGTCCGCGAGGAGCTGTCCAAGATCGGCGTTGTCTTCATGGGCACCGATCAGGGGCTCAAGGAGTATCCCGATCTCTTCAGGAAGTACTTCGCGACCGTTGTGCCGCCCGAGGACAACAAGTTCGCGGCCCTCAACAGCGCGGTCTGGTCGGGCGGGTCCTTTGTCTACGTGCCCAAGGGCGTCGAGGTCCCGCTGCCGCTGCAGGCCTACTTCCGCATCAACGCCGAGAACACGGGCCAGTTCGAGCGGACGCTGATCATCGTCGACGAAGGGGCCAAGGTTCACTACATCGAGGGCTGCACGGCCCCCATCTACACCACCGACGCGCTCCACGCGGCGGTCGTCGAGGTCATCGCCCTGCCCGGCTCCAAGGTCCGCTACACGACGATCCAGAACTGGTCGAACGACGTCTACAACCTCGTGACCAAGCGAGCCCACGCCCATGCCCACGCCACGGTCGAGTGGATAGACGCGAATACAGGGTCCCGCCTGACGATGAAGTATCCCAGCATCTATTTGCGCGGTGAGGGCGCCACGGCCGAGGTGATCTCGGTGGCGGTGGCAGGCCGCGGCCAGCACCAGGACACCGGTGCCAAGGCGATCCACCTCGCCCCGAACACGCGCAGCCGCATCATCAGCAAGTCGATCTCCAAGGACGGCGGCCGGACCACGTACCGCGGCCAGCTCAAGGTCGTGCCCGGCGCCACGGGCGTCGTGGCGAGCGTCCGCTGCGACGCGCTGCTGCTCGACGAGGGCAGCCGCTCCGACACATATCCCTACATCGACATCCAGGAAGACGACACGACGATGACCCACGAGGCCACCGTCGGCAAGATCAGCCAGGATCAGGTCTTCTACCTGATGAGCCGTGGCCTGACCGAGAACGAGGCCACGAACCTGGTCGTCCAGGGGTTCCTGGAGGTCTTCACCAAAGAGCTGCCGATGGAGTACGCGATCGAGTTCAACCGCCTGGTCAAGCTCGAGATGGAGGGTTCGCTCGGATGACCGCCGCAGAGGGGGCCGAGGTGGCCGTCGCAAGCCAGCCCGCCGCTCGACCGACAGCGCAGGTCCGTCAGGCCCCGACGGACCTGACCCTGAGCTTCGTCGACGAGGCGACCGTCCGAAAGGTCGCTGCCGCCGCCGCGGACCCCGATTGGCTGCTTGCGGATCGCCTGGCCGGCCTGCGCGGATTCGAGGCCCTCCCGATCGAGTCGAACCGGCTGTACACGCCGTACGTAGACCTGCGCAACGCCCATCTGTCCGCCGTGCGGCCCTATCCGGCCGGCCCGACTGGCGGGGCTCGTGGCGGGGCGGCAGCCGCCGCGGCGGGCGTGGGGCGGCTCCCCGAGGGAGCGGCCGCGTACGCCGAATTCGCCGAAGATCGCCTGACGGCGCTCGTGCTCTCGCCGGAGGCCCGGGAAGCGGGCGTGGTTCTCGAGACGCTGGCCTCGCTGGCCGCGCGCGACCCGGGGCTGCTGCGCAGTCTCCTCGAGGGCGGCTGCACGCTGCCCGAGAACGACAAGCTCGGGCAGATGACGCGGGCCCTCTGGACCCACGGCCTGCACCTGCACGTCCCGGACGGCGTTCGCCTGGAGCGGCCGATCGTGCTGCGCTGGGCGATGGGCGCGCCGAACGGGGCGCTGCTCTCGCGCACGATCATCTCGATCGGCGACGACGCGGAGGCGTCCGTCGTGGAGGAGCAGGTGGGTTCGGTATCGACTGCGGGCGCTTCGGGCCCGACCAATTCGGCCGCCATCGAACCTCAGTCATTCTTCGCCGGCACGACCGAGGTCAAGCTGGGCGCCGGCTCGACGCTCTCATTCGCCGGCCTCCAGGACTTCGCGGCCAACCAGGTCGCCTTCCAGCACCGTTCGGCAGTCGTCGGCCGGGGGTCGACTGTCCGTTGGGCGCTGGCTCAGCTCGGCTGCCGCGTCATTCGAAGCCGGATCGACAACACCCTCGAAGGTGACGGCTCGTCCGTCGAGCAGGCGGAGATCGTCTTCGGCTCGACCGACCAGCTCTTCGATCTGACGTCCTACACGCGCCACATCGGCCGCGACACGACCGGCAACCTGCTCTCCAAGGGGGCGCTGTCCGACCGCTCCCGGGTCTACATGAAGGGCTTGGCGACGATCGATCTGTCGGCCCACGGCACGGACAGCTACCTCGGCGAGTTCGCGATGCTTCTCTCCAAGCAGGCTCGCTCCGTCGCCATTCCCAGCCTGGAGATCGACCAGCCAGATTGCCGCCGTGTCGCCCATGCGAGCTCCGTTGGGCCGGTGGACGAGACCCAGCTCTTCTACCTGGAGAGCCGCGGCCTGGATCCGGACGAGGCCCGCAAGTTCATCGTGCTGGGCTACCTGGAGCCGGTCGTCGCCCGAGTGCCGCTCGCGGCCGCGCAGGATCGCCTGCGCGATCTGCTCGAAGCCAAGTGGGCGGCCCGGACCGGCGCCGCCGCGCATGCTGCCGCCGGCCAGCCAGCCGCCGCCGTGGCCTGAAGCCGCCGATGACCGCCGCCTCCGCCCTCCGTCTGGTCGACCTCTGCGCGCTCGACGAGGTCCCGCCGGGCACGATGAAGATGTGCGAGGTCGGCGACGACCTGGTCCTCGTGGTCAACCTGAGCGGCGAGCTGCACGCAACCCAGGGCATCTGCAGCCACCAGTACTTCGAGCTGGACAAGGGCTTCCTGACCGGCGGCTCGATCACGTGCGCTCTGCATCTCTCGCGCTTCTCTCTTGCGGACGGCGAGCCACTCGATCCTCCCGCCGAGCTGCCGCTCGCGGTCTACCCGGTGGTCGTCGAAGGCGGCCGGGTCATGATCGAGGTGCCGCCGGGCCCGCTCGAGGTCAATCGGTAGGGCTAGTTCAATCCGTCCCCCACGAGGAGCTGCAGGTTGCCCTGCTGATCGACGACAGCTATGACGACGTGAGTGCCATCGCCCACGACCGCGAGAACCTCGGACTCGGGGAGCGACGAAAGCCCGGCCAGGGATTTCCAGGTGCCTCCATCACTGGATGTCCAGACACCCAGCGGCCCAAGTGGATTCAGGCTGCTGGAGAAATCGGCGGAGCCTGGCTGCGTTCCCGCTGCTACGAAACCCCCGGCAACCGAAGCGAAGCCATCGATCCATCCCGGGTCCCTGACGCTGCCGGACGTGGTCCAGTGAGTCAGGTCGCGGCTGGTCCAGATCAACCTGTTGAGGGGCCCAGGGACCGCTATGCCGGTTCCGGTGTAAACGCCGCCGAATGAGCGGTAGCTGCCGTCGGGCGCCTTGAGAATCGACCCCATGTAGTAGCTGTCGAGCCCCGACAGCACCGGCACGTGCCATGTCTCCGTCCATCGGGCGCCGTCCGTCGAATACCAGACTTGCGGCTGGAAGAGCTGGGCCATGACGTACCCAGTGCTGTTGCCGAACAGTCCGGGCTGATCGACGTCGGATGGGATGCCCGACGTCACGACTGAATGCCAGCCAATTCCATCAGCAGATGCCCAGATCGCAGTTCCGCCACTGGGGCCCGATCCGCTGGCCAGGAGGCCAGCGGGCCCTACGGCGACCTGATCGGCGGACGAGCCGTCCGCCGGAGACAGCCGCGTGGATTGCCAGGTATGCCCGGAGGACGTGGTCCAGGCCATCGCCGAATCGAGGGCGCCGTTCTCGCCCTGGACCATGCCAACGGCGACGATGACCCCATCCGACGACTGGGTCACGTCGGAGACCGTGGCTCCGCCGGCCGGCAGTTCGGCCAGTTCAAACCACGAGATGCCGTCGGCCGACACGAAGACTCGATCGTCTCCGGAGTCCGTCGCCCACAATGCGACAAACCCGCCGGATGGGAGCGCGAAGAGCGGTTGCTCGTACCGCCCATACGCCGTCTGGGCCGGCGCCGGCAATACGCCACTGACCAGGCTCCAGCTCGAGCCGGGGAGTCTTGCGACTGTCGGCTGGGGTTGGGTGCTCGGCGTCGATGAAGACGGGCCGGCCGTGCTCGTGGCCGAGGCGGTGGGAGTGGCCGACCCTGAGGCCGAGGAGACGGGCGACTGCGATCGGTTGGTCCCGTAGATGTAGATTCCGGAGCCCGCGATGGCAAGGATGGCCACGGCCGCGGCGATCCGGCCGGCGAGGCGGAGGCGGTGGAATCTGGCGGACGGCCAAGGCCGGGTGCTGCCGGGTGGGCCGGAGGTTGCGTCTTCTAGCGCCTCTCTGAGCGACGCCGGCGCCCGCTCCGGTGAGGAGTCTGCCAGCCAATCGCGAATGACCTGTTCGGGATCGTGGCGCTGGCCGGTCATCGGCGGGCCTCCTCGGATGACTCAATGGCCGCTCGAAGCGACTTGAGCGCGTAGTGGAGGCGAGACTTGACCGTGCCGGCGGGTACGCCCAGCCGCTCCGCTATCTCCTCGACCGGCAGGTCGCGCCAGAACCGCAGCACGACGATGATCCGTTGCTCGGGCGTCAGCCTGGCGAAGGCAGGCTCCAACGCCAGCCGGGCGACGGTCGCCCCGTGCGAGTCGGCCGCGGGTGCGTCATGGGCGGCGTCGAGCGCCACGACCCGCATGGTTCTGATATGCCGCATGCGATTGCGACAGACGTTGACGAGGATCCGGTCGAACCAGGCGTCGAATCGGGAGGTGTCGCGCAGCGTCTCCCAGCTCGACCAGGCCCGGGCGATGGCCTCCTGCGTCGCGTCCTCGGCTTCGTCGCGATCGCGCAGGATGAGGGTGGCGAGCCGGTAGCTCGCAACGAGGCGCGAGTCATCGAAGGCGGTGAAAGCCTCGAGGCGCTGGCGACGCCAGGCGTCGGGCGCGGCGGTTTCCTGACTCCCGGCGCCACTCCCGGCGCCGCCTGCCCCGTCCTGGACCGGAGGCGTCGCGCCGTGCCCCGGCAGCCCTCGTAATCCCCTCAACGCCGGCAACTCTGCCTCCCACATCCTTGCTGCCTCCGTGTCCCGCCTTTGCGGCGCTTAGTTCTATGACACGGGAGGCTCCCGAAACGTTCAGCACCGAGGTGGCGGCTGGCCCGCCCCGCCTCAGCGCGCGAGCAGCACACCAATGCCGAGCTCTTCGGCTCGCTTCAGTATCGCCGACGCGAAGACGACGTCCGCGAGCCCGACGCCCAGGTGCGACACGAGGACCAGGCCGGCGGGGCGGGCGAGGCCTTCCCGCAAGGCTTCTCCAAGGGTCGCGGCGGGATCCGGGTAGCCGGCAAAGCCGCCGCCGGCGCGAGTGGCCAGGAACTGGTCGCGCTCGTCGACGACGAAAAGCGCCTTGCGGGCGAGTGCGGCCGGGGCCTGCATGTCGTAGTCGACGGCGACGAAGAGCGTATCGGCGGCGAGCCAGCGCGGATCGAGAGCCTGATGATCCGGCCCGAACGAGACGACCGAGACGACCAGGTCCGCGCCTTCCACCGCCTGGCGGACGCTCGGAGCGGCCGCCGCGTCGCCGATGCCTTCGATTGACCGTGCTTCTACGGCCAGCGCCTCGGCGCGGCCCTGATCCACGTCCGCCACTCTGACCGAGCCTCCGGGCAGCAACCGGCCGATCACCGGCAGGTGGCCGCGTGCCTGAACCCCGGCGCCGAGAATGGCGACGGCGGCGGCCCGCCCCCGAAGCTGCGGCGCGAAGAGCTTGATTGCAGCTCCGCTGACGGCTGCCGTTCGCTGGGCGGTGATCGCGTCGGCGTCCAGGATCGCCAGGGGTCGCCCGTTTCGGGAGTCGCTTAGGATCACCTGGGCGTGGTAGGTGGGTAGACCGACCGCCGGGTTGTCCGGGAAGCCGACGATCCATTTGACGCCGATCAGATCGCCGCCGCCATCATCGGCCGAGCCGCGCAGCAAGGCCGGCATGGCGTGGGCGAGCGAGCCGGGCTGGCGTGGATGAACCCCGATCTTGGCCGGCAGCTCGGCGCTCTGTCCCAGCGCCCGGAGGGTGATCTCGGCCAGCTCGAGTCGTTCCGTCAGAGGTGGCATGGCGCCAGTTACGTCGGCGGCGGAGAGATAGCGCAGCGGCGGCAAGAATGTCACGACCGCAGTCTACCGGCTAGGATGAGCAGGCCAGCGCGTCCGGGGCGTATGGTCGCACTTGCCCTGGGCAGCGGAGAATGTCGAGGTCGGCGATTCCGAGTCCGGTTCGCCCTCGAGCCAACGGCTCGGTGCCAGGAGAAGGAGACCGATGCGGGCGCTGCAGAGCCTGGGCTCGGCGATTGTCGTTGGGAGCGTGTTCTCCTTCTTCCTCGTTGGGCTGCTGGGCGCCACCTGGCCGTTCGCCATCTTCTCGAGTCTCGTGCTCGGGATCGGGATAATCGCCGTCGTCGCAACCCAAAGCAGCGAAAAGGAAGGCGCGGCAGATGCCGCCTGGTTGGAGGCCGCACCGGACCTTCCACCACGTTCGGATCGACGAGCCGTGGAGACGGCTCAGGCCACGATGCCGGGCCCCGAGAAGACCCGGCAGAGCGGTGATCGAATCGCGGGCACCGGCGGAGCGGGCACGGACGGAGCGGGTCCGGACGGAGCGGCGAAGCAGGGAGCAGTCCGATGAGCTCCATAGATCGAGCCAATCTCGACAAGAGGATGCGCGAACAGGGACTCGAGCCGGCAGCATGGTCGAACCTCGCGGGAGAGAGGTTCGAGGAGCATGCCCGCGACTATGACAAGATCGTGGTCGTCGTCGAGGGTTCGATCACCTTCGGCATGCCCGGCTACGGCGTGGGTTTCATGCTCGGGCCGGGCGAGCGGGTCGATCTGCCGGCCCAAGTCCGCCACGACGCGGTCGTCGGGGCCAAGGGAGTCGCGTGCCTCGAGGCGCACCTGCCGGCCGGCACGCTGGGTACTCGGGCGAAGGGACGCGGCTACCGCTGGTAGGTTGCCGACTCCTGCGAGCGCCGTGGGCGCAGTTCGCCCGCCGCTGAGGCCAGGTCCGCACACTGCCTTCGCTGTCGATTTCTCGGGGATAGGCTAGGCTGCTCTCGCAGCGCGACCCGGGCGGGTCCTCCATCGGCGCGGTTCGAAGCCGCTCCGGCGACTTTTCGCCTGACTGGGTCCGCGGGCGGTTCAGGGAGCGACAGGCCAGCACGCCTGAGGGAACGACGAACATGGGCTCAGTCGAAAGGATCGACGAGACAGACGCTCGGATCCTCGAGCTATTGCAGCGGGACGGGCGCGAGTCATACGCCGAAGTAGGGCAGGCCGTCGGTATGAGCGGGCCTTCGGCTCACGAGCGCGTCAAGAAGCTCGAGGCCCGGGGCGTCATACACGGCTACTCGGCCCAGGTCGATCCCATGCTGCTCGGCTACGGCGTGCTCGCCTTCATCTTCATCAAGCAGGTTCCCGGCACGATCTCCACCGATCTCACGGGCGACTTCGGCGAGATCGACGAGATCGAGGAGTGCCACCACATCGCCGGCGAGGCCGACTACCTGCTCAAGGTGCGATCCACCGACACTCGCCACCTGGAGCGGGTCCTGCATGAGATCCAGGCGATGCCCCACGTCTTCACGACCGAGACCCAGGTCGTCTTCTCCAGCGCGTTCGAGCGCCGACCGCTCCGCCTGGGACGTGAGGTGGATCCGCAGGCGGCTGGCAACTCCGGCAACTCGGGCTCGTGAGCGAAGCTGGCCGTCCGGGCGACGACTCGGTCGATCCCTCCGAAACCGACAGCTCGCACCAGAGTCGAACCGGAAATCCGGTACCCGAACCGCGCGTTGCGTCGATGTTCGATTCGATCGCCCCCGTCTACGACCGCATGAACACGATCATGACCGCCGGTCTCGATGGGCGCTGGCGCCGGGCCGCCGTTCGAGCTGCGCGCGTATCCCCCGGTGGCTCGGCCCTGGACGTGGCCTGTGGAACCGGCAAGCTGACCGCGGCGCTGGCCGCGGCCGTCGGCCCGACCGGCCGTGTGGTTGGCGTCGACCTGTCGACGGCGATGCTCGAGGAAGCCCGTCGCGCCTTCGGGCGGTTGGGCCAGGTCGAGTTCGTTGCGGGCAATGCGCTCGCCTTGCCGTTCGATGCGAACGTCTTCGACGCGGCCACTATCGCCTTCGGGCTGCGGAACCTGGCGAGCTTCGCGGACGGTTTCCGCGAGATGGCGAGGGTCGTGCGGCCCGGCGGCCGGGTAGTCTGCCTGGAGCTGACGACCCCGCGCCCGAAGATCGCGGGGCGCTTCTACTCGGCCGTGTTCGGGAGGATGGCCCCGTCCGTCGGCCGGGTCTTCGGACGGCGCGAGGCCTACGCCTATCTGCCCCACTCGCTTGACGGATTCCCAAACGCCGAGGCGCTGGCGGAAACGATGCGTCAGGTTGGCCTGGAGAACGTGACGGTGCGGCGACTGGCCCTCGGCGCGGTGGCGCTGCACTCGGGGGAGGTTCGCTAGACGCGGCCCGCCCGACGCGGCCGACCGGGAACGGCCCTAGGAGGCGTCCTTGGGCGCTATCTCCTGCGTCTGCCGCGTCCGCTCGGCCTCAAGGCGGGCGGCCTCAGCGGCCGACAGGCTCTCGTTGATCTTGCCATCGACGTAGGCACCGTGAAGCCGGAGCAGCTTCGTGATCGTGTCCTCGTCGATCGGCCGGCCGCTGTCCGCCATCTCCTTCGCCAGCAGCGAAGCTTCGGCCGCATCTACCGGCCCGCCCGGAGTTTCGAGCGACTCGAACGGGTGCTCGGCCAGGAGGAACCACACGATGAGACCGCCGGCGACCAGCCCGACGATGCCAAAGAAGAAGTAGAACGGCATGTCGAGGTTCATCGGGCTCCCATTCCCCAGCTATCAGTTTGGTGGGCGACCGGCAATCTGATGGGCGACCGGCAATCGCCGGGTGCCGCAGGTGCGGCGGCGTCGCCGATTGGCGCCGGCCCGGCCACGCGTGCTCCGGGTCAGTATACGAACGTCGCAGATGCGATGGCTGCGACCGGGTTCGCCGGGGCGGAACCGCCGCCATCGCCGGGCCGGCGGATCCGGCTAAACTGACGCGACCATGATCGACTTCACGCCCAGCCCGATCGCCTTCTCCATCGGCTCGCTCGACATACGCTGGTACGGGATCGCTTACGTGGTCGCCATCCTCGCCGGCGCCTGGCTCGCGATGCGCGAAGCGCGCCATCGCGGCGAGCGGACCGACATAATCCTGGACGCCCTGATCGTGATCGCCGTGGCTGCACTGATCGGCGGGCGCGCCTACAACGTCATCGACCAGTGGTCCACCGGACCGGACTACAAGGACCACCTGCTCCAGATCATCCTGCCGCCATATAGCGGGCTCGGCATCTACGGCGGGCTATTCACCGGGCTGCTGGCGACCATCTGGCTGGCCCGCCACTACAAGGTCAGCTTCTGGCGCTGGGCCGACATCATGGCGCCCTGCATTCTGCTGGCCCAGGTCGTCGGACGCTGGGGCAACTTTGCCAACCAGGAGCTCTACGGCCCGCCGACCACGCTGCCCTGGGGCATCGCCATTCAGTGCCAATACCGGGTCGCCCAGTATGCCTGCCCGGCCGGCTCCGACCCGACCGCCACGCTCGGCCAGCATTTCATCCCGCTCTTCTTCTACGAGTCGATGCTGAGCCTGCTCGGCGTGCTCGTCATGCTCTGGCTGTGGAACCATTTCACCGCCCGCGGCCGGCTCCTCATCGCGGGCGACGTGGGCCTGCTCTACTTCGTCTGGTACGGCGTGGAGCGGAGCCTGCTCGAGCTATTTCGGCTGGGCTGGGACTGGACCTTCTTCGGCGTCCCGATGGCGCAGATCGTGGGCTTGGGGGCCGCGGCCGCTGCCATCCTGGCGATCCTGATCAGGCACTGGTACGTCCGGCGGCGCCCGATCGCAGCCGCGGGAGACGAGGCGCCGCCGGTACCGCAGGCGGAGTCCGAGCCGACGCCGGCGGCCTGACCCGCTCCCAGGTCACACGTCGCCGGAGCCGTCCCTACCAGCGCTTGCCCGGCCGTCCTCGCACAGGCGCTCCATCTCCATCGGCCGCGGCCTCAGAACCTCGCATGCCAGTTGAAGCGGGCAAATCTGGACGAACCACACGCCGCAGTGGCGCCCGGGCCACCGCCAGCTTGCCAAACGTGGCGAAGCCGCGCTCGTCCAGGCCGCCCGTCCACGCCGGAACTCCCGTCCACGACCGATCGACCCAATCCATCGCATCGAACCTCCTCCGATGCCACCGTACAGGAGGCCGATTGCCTGCCGCACTGCAGCTTACCTGAAACCCCCCGGGCCACGCACCTCGCCGCCGGGCGCGCTGCCGGCAATGGCCCAATCCGTGGATCTGCGGCGTCATGCGGGGGCAGCCGCGCTGGGCGAGGCGCGGCTCGCGCGAAGGGCCGCCGGCTTCGGTACAATTCCCACCGTTCCCAAAATCGTCGCAAGTCAAGACAGAAACCGAACTGCGCCTCGACGGCGTCCCGCAAGTCAGACGAGGAGAGGACCGTGGCTACCACCGGCGCTAGGGTCGAAGGGCGACCGCAGAACCTGCCCGCGGATCATCCAGTCGTTCGCTGGGTGAACGAGGTTGCGGCCCTGACGACGCCGGACGCCGTCCAGTGGTGCGACGGCTCCCAGGCCGAATACGATCGGCTATGCCAGCTGCTGGTCGACGCGGGAACGTTCATCCGTCTCAACGAGAAGCTCCGCCCCAACAGCTTCCTGGCCCGCTCCGATCCGTCCGACGTTGCCCGCGTCGAGGACCGGACCTTCATCTGCTCGGAGAAAGAGGAAGACGCGGGGCCCACCAACAACTGGCGCGACCCCAGGGACATGCGGGCGACGCTGACCGGCCTGTTCAAGGGCTCGATGCGCGGCCGGACGATGTACGTCATCCCGTTCTCGATGGGCCCGGTCGGCTCTCCGATCGGCCGGCTCGGCATCGAGATCACGGACTCCCCGTATGTCGTCGTAAACATGCGAATCATGACTCGCATGGGCAGGGCGGCCCTCGACGAGATCGTGCGGACCGGCGACTTCGTACCGGCCATCCACTCGGTCGGCAAGCCGCTCGCGCCCGGCGAGGAGGACGTGGCCTGGCCGTGCGATCCCGAGACCAAGTACATCGTCCACTATCCCGAGACCCGCGAGATATGGTCGTTCGGCTCCGGCTACGGCGGGAACGCCCTGCTCGGCAAGAAGTGCTACGCGCTGCGCATCGCCTCGGTCATCGCCCGAGATGAGGGCTGGCTGGCCGAGCACATGATGATCATCAAGGTGACCGCGCCCGACGGCCGGGTGAAGCACATGGCCGGCGCGTTTCCGTCGGCGTGCGGCAAGACCAACCTGGCCATGCTCGAGCCGACGATCCCGGGCTGGAAGGTCGAGACGATCGGCGACGACATCTGTTGGATGAAGTTCGGCTCGGATGGGCGGCTGTACGCCATCAACCCCGAGGCCGGCTTCTTCGGTGTGGCGCCCGGGACCGGCATGGCTACGAACGCCAACGCCGTCCGCACGCTCTACGCGAACTGCATCTACACCAACTGCGGCCTGACGGACGACGGCGACGTGTGGTGGGAGGGCCTGACCGGGGAGCCGCCCGCCCACCTCATCGACTGGACTGGCAAGGACTGGGCCCCGGGCTCCGACAGGCCCGCGGCGCACGCCAACGCGCGCTTCACCGCCCCCGCCTCCCAGGACCCCGCGATCGCCCCGAACTGGGAGGATCCGGCCGGCGTCCCGATCGACGCGATCATGTTCGGCGGTCGCCGGACCTCCGTCGTTCCGCTCGTCCGCGAGGGGTTCGACTGGGAGCACGGCGTCTTCCTGGGCTCGATCATGAGCTCGGAGATGACGGCCGCGGCCTTCGGCACGATCGGCAAGCTGCGCTTCGACCCGTTCGCGATGCTGCCGTTCTGCGGCTACAACATGGCGGACTACTGGGCCCACTGGCTCGACATCGGTCGCAGGCAGGGCGCCCGGCTGCCGCGGATCTACCTGGTCAACTGGTTCCGCAAGAACGCCGAGGGCAAGTTCATGTGGCCGGGCTTCGGCGAGAACAGCCGCGTCATCGAGTGGATCTTCGGGCGCTGCTCGGGCGAGGACGACGCGGTCGAGACGCCGATCGGATTGCTGCCCGCGCCCGGCGCGCTTGACACTCGGGGCCTGAAGATCGCGGCCGCGGACCTGGAGGCTCTGCTCTCGGTCGACCCGGCAGCGTGGCGCCAGGAGACCGCTGCGATCGAAGAGCACTACGCGAAGTTCGGGTCGAAGCTGCCGGCTGGGCTGGCGGCGCGGCTGGAGCAGATGAAGAAGGCCATCGCCGCCGCCTGACTCCAGGCCGACCCCTCATCCGACCCGAAAAGGACGGCGCCGAGCGAGGCGTTGGCTCGCCGGGCGTAGCGCCTACCGCATCAGGTAGCGTGGGCGCGCCGGGCCAGCGCCGCTGGAAGTACGATCGAACACGAGCCGGCGGATGCCGCCGTTCGCCATCGTCGTCTGCCAGCGTCGTTCGCCAGGGAGGTTCGGGATGCCAGTCTGCCGTCGCAAGGTCACTGTCATTGGAGCCGGCAATGTCGGTTCCACCGCCGCTCAGCGGATCGCCGAGGCGGGCGTCGCCGACGTCTACTTGATCGACGTCGTTGAGGGCCTGCCTCAGGGAAAGGCGCTCGATCTCGCGGAGGCGGCGCCGCTGCAGCACCACGACCAGTACATCATCGGCACGAACGACTACGCGGACACGACCGAGTCGGACATCATCGTGGTCACCGCCGGGCTGGCGCGTCAGCCGGGGATGAGCCGCGACGACCTGCTGCTCAAGAACGCCGGCATCGTCCGATCCGTCGTGCAGCAGGCGGTCCACTACTCGCCCGGCGCGATTCTCATAGTGGTGACGAACCCGCTCGACGCGATGGTCCATGCGGCCCTCGAGGCCAGCGGCTTCCCGCGCGAGCGCGTCATCGGCATGGCGGGCGTGCTCGACGGCGCCCGATTCCGCACCTTCATCGCGCAGGACCTGGGCGTCTCGGCATCCGACGTCTCGGCCTTCGTGCTGGGCGGGCACGGCGACACGATGGTCCCCGTGCCGCGTTACTCGACCGTGGCCGGCATCCCGCTGCCGGAGCTGATGAAGCCCGAGCGCATCGAGGAGCTGGTCCAGCGGACCCGGGTCGGCGGCGCGGAGATCGTCAGCATGCTCCAGACCGGCAGCGCCTTCTACGCCCCGGCCTCGTCTGTGTTCCATATGGTCGATTCGATCCTCAACGACCGGAAGCGCGTCCTGGCCTGCGCCGTCCTGCTTCGAGGCGAGTACGGCATCGACGGTCTGGTCGTCGGCGTGCCCCTCGTTCTGGGAGCGTCGGGCGTCGAGAGGATCATCGAGGTCGCCCTGACCGAGGAGGAGAAGACCGCGCTGATGACCTCGGCGGGCTCGGTTCGTGGGCTCATCGAGACGATGCACGTCGCCTCGGCCTAGCGGCTGGAGCCGCCGTTGGCGGGCGGCGCGGCCCGAACCCAGGGGATCGCTCGGCGACACAAGGAAGCCCCGGCGGTCCCGTCCGGCCGGGGCTCCCTGGGCTGTACGCAATTAGGGCGCCGGTCCCGGACCCCCCGGAACCCCGGAACCGGCGCGGTCGCCCGTCCGATCCCCCTCGGAACGGCTCGCGCCGCGCATCGGGCGATTTCCCCCCGGATGCACATCGCCGGTCCCGGAATCTGATCCTGAAGCCGACGATGCCCGTATCAAGCCACGCCCGGGTGGTCGATGCGGAGCGGCTGGACGACACGAGCGGTGTCGGCTGCGCGACACAGGAGCCCTGCCCGGCCGTCGTCGGGCGGCGGTTCCGAAAGAGGGGCGCCAGCCCCACGACCCGGAACTCCCGGGCCCGGTACACTGCGGGCCGTGCTGGATGTGATCCGCTTCCAATTCGACCCCACGATCACCCCGTTCGGGCTGACCGTCCGGTTGGAGACGCTGGCCCTCGCCGGCGTCGTTTTCGTCGCTCTGGTCCTCGCGGCGCTCGGCGCCGGCCGGATGCGCTCCCGGTTCGAGGCAACCCCGGACGGCTCGGCCCAGGACGCGGCCCGTCTCCGCCGCGACGACCTCATCCTCATCGCCTTCGGAGCCGTGCCCGGCGCGGTGGTCGGCGGCCGGCTCGACTACGGGCTGATCCACTTCGACTACTTCAGCATCGACCTAAGCCGCCTCACCGACCCGGGGCAGGGCGGCCTGGCGTTGTCGCTTGCGGTGCTGTTCGGTTCCGTCACCGCACTTGCCGTCGCCCTCCTTCTCGCCGCGCCGATCGGCCGCTGGCTGCACGTCGCCAGCGGCCCGCTGCTCGTGGGGCTCGGCCTGGGGAAGCTGGCGATGGTCCTGGGCGCGGATGGTCAGGGCCAGTTCTCCGACGCCGGGTGGGCGACCGCCTACCTGCGCCCCGGGCCCTGGCAGAGCATCAGCGCGAATTCCCCGGCGCTGCCGTCGCAGGCCCTGGAGGGCATCCTCGTTCTGCTCGCGGCCGCAGCCATGCTCGCCGTCCCGGTGGCGCTGCGGCTTCGTTCGAGGCGCTGGCGGTGGATCGTCCGGCCGGGCCTGGCGCCGCGGCGCGAGTGGCGGATGCTCACAGGCTACCGCCGCTTCCTCACCGCGCTGTGCCTGTGGTCGGTGGCGCGTTTCGCGGCCGCATTCACCTGGCGCGACGCGCAGGTCGCCGGCCCGTTCCGGGCCGAGCAGGTTGTGCTGATGTTCGTGTTCGCCGCCTGCGTAGTCATCTTCCTGGCAGGCGGCCTGTGGGACTGGCGGCGGGCGCGCGTTGCGAGAAGGGCCGCCGGCGGGGCCGGGCAGGGGCAGGAAGGGGCCGATCTCCCCGAGCCCAGGAGCATCGCAGAGGTGGCTCCGCGCTAGATCGCGTGTTCCGCGGCCAGGCTATGGCCGCTCGTCCTCGGTCTGGCGATACGGGAGTATCCTCGGACCATCGACCGATGGAGACTTCGATGTCGCCGTCAAGCTCCGGCCCGGAAAGGAACAGGACCCTGGCCTCTGGGCCGGGCGGCTCGGCCCGCAGTGAAGGCGGTGGCGGCGCCGGGCGGCGCCCATCGGTTCGTGCCAGGACGGTCCAGATTCGGGCTGTTCAGAGCCGCGCGGGACGACCCGGAGCGAGACACCAGGAATCGATCAAGCCGCCGCCCGTCCTGGTGCGCCAGGTTCGGGGCGGCGTCGTCGAGAGCAGCCATCGTGGCTCGATCGTCCAGGTGGACGTGGACGGCACGGTCCAACGGGTGCTGGGCGACCCGGACGTCAGCGTAAATCTCCGGTCGGCCGTGAAGCCTTTCGGCCTGGTCGCGCTCGTCGAGGCCCGCGGCATCGAGGCCTTCGACCTCTCGACGGTGGAGCTGGCGATCATGGCCGGATCCCACTCGGGCGAGGATCTCCATGTTCGGACACTGCAGGCCGTGTTCCGGCGATCGGGCATCTCGCAGCAGATGCTCGGCTGTGGCTCGGTCGGGGCACCGCTGGACGCCCTGACGGCCGCCCGCCTTGCGCGTGACGGTGAGAAGGCGGGCCAGATCCGGCACATGTGCTCCGGCCAGCACACGTCGCTGCTGCTCTTGTGCAGGATCAACGACTGGCCCCTGGAGGAGTATTGGCGCCCCGACCATCCGGTCCAACGCCTGTATTCGGCGACGATCGCGCGCGCGTTCAGCACCAGCGCGGCGCTCCTGGTGACCTCGACCGACGCCTGCGGCGTCCCGACCTACGCCTTCCCGCTGGCGGAGGTGGCGCGTGCGTTCGCGCTGCTGGCCGATCCGGGCGCGGTCAGGCCGACCGACCCGCGCTTCAGCCTGGTCGAGCCCCTGACGCGCGTTCGCGATGCCATGATCGCCAACCCTGAGATGGTGGCCGGCAGCCGCGACCGGCTCGACACCTCGGTCATGAAGGCCGTGCCGGGCCGCGTGATCGCCAAGGGCGGCGCCGAGGGCCTGCATGGTTTCGCGATCCTGCCCGAGCCAGGCGCCGGCCGACCGCGACCGTCGGGTGTGGCGCTCAAGATCGAGGACGGCGGAGGGTTCGACCGAGCGGCCGCGGCGGCCTCCGTGGAGACGCTCCGCCAGATCGGCGCCCTGGACTCCGCGGCGCTGCGTGCCCTAGCTCGCTATCACCGACCCGTGGCGCTCGACCCTCGCGGCGAGCCGGTCGGGGAAGCGGCGGCGGACTTCGAGCTGGCGCCCGTGGGCGAGTTGCTGTAGCTGAGCACGGGACCGCCAGGCGGCCCGCCGGGCGGAGGTCCTGAGGCACTGCCCGTACACTAGGCGCATGCCAGACGTCCGCGTTCGAATCGCGCCCAGCCCGACGGGGCCGCTACACCTGGGGACCGCCAGAACGGCGCTCTTCAACTACCTCTTTGCGCGGCACACCGGCGGGACCTTCATCTTCCGCCTGGAGGACACTGACCAGGCCCGCTCGACGGAGGCCTACGAGCTCGACATCCTCGAGGGCCTCCACTGGCTGGGGATTCGGTGGGACGAAGGACCGGGCATCGGCGACGAGCCGGAGCGCGGCTCGTACGGCCCGTATCGCCAGATGCAGCGCCTGGAGCGCTACACGGAAGCTGCTACGCGGCTGCTGGCCGAGGACAAGGCCTACTACTGCTACTGCACCCCGGAGGAGCTCGACGCCGAGCGAAAGCGCCAGGAGGCCGCCCGTGAGACGCCGCGGTACAACGGCCGCTGCGCTCAGCTGACGCAGGCGGATCGGGCCGTCTTCGAGGTCGAAGGGCGCACGCCGGTGGTGCGCTTCCGAATCCCGGCGAACCGGACGATAGCCTTCGACGATATCGTGCGCGGGCACGTGGAGATCGACACGAACGTCCTGGGCGGGGACCTGGTGATCGTTCGTTCCGATGGCACGCCGCTGTACCACTTCAC
Organism: Chloroflexota bacterium; assembly: GCA_003141955.1. Classification (GTDB taxonomy): domain Bacteria; phylum Chloroflexota; class Limnocylindria; order Limnocylindrales; family CSP1-4; genus Fen-1039. The sequence goes on along the minus strand of PLOC01000104.1, from coordinate 10,341 downwards.
CGTGGCGGTGGACGACGCCGCCATGGCGATCAGCCACGTGATCCGCGGCGAGGACCACCTCTCCAACACGCCCAAGCACATCCTGCTCTTCGAGGCCATGGGCTCCGCCGTACCCCAGTTCGCCCACCTGCCGCTCATCCTCAACCCGGATCGGACCAAGATGAGCAAGCGCAAGAGCCAGACCGCGGTGGCGGACTATCGGGCCCAGGGCTTCATCCCCGAGGCCTTCGTCAACTACCTGGCGCTCCTGGGCTGGTCGACCGGCACCGAGGAGGAGGTCCTCTCGCTGGCCGAGCTGGTCGAGCGATTCGAGCTTGCGACCGTCAACAGGGCCGGCGCCGTCTTCGACCGTGATCGGCTCGAATGGCTGAACGGCCAGTGGATCCGGCGGCTCTCGGCGGACGATCTGATCGATCGGCTGCGGCCGTTCATCGAGGCCGAGCTGGCGGCCGGCCGCATCGATTGGCTGCCGACGGACGAGGAGATGCGCGCCCTGCTGTCCGTCGTCCAGGAGAGGCTCCCGACCCTCTCCGCCGTCGGCGATTTGATCGACTTCTTGTTCGTCAAGAACCTGGAACCGGACCCGGCGCTGATCGTTCCGAAGCGCTGGGACGCGGCCACGACCGCGGCCGCCCTCACCGCAGCCCGCCAGACGATCGCCGACGTCGGTCGTGTTTCCTGGGAGGCGGACGAGATCGAGCCGCCGCTTCGACTTCTCGTGGAGGAGCGCGGTTGGAAGGCCGGCGAGCTGTTCATGGCCATCCGCGTCGCGATTACCGGCCGGCCGGTGTCGCCCCCTCTCTTCGATACGATGGTGGCGCTGGGCTACGAGCGGACCCTGGCCCGGCTGGACCGGGCGATCGAGCGACTCGGGGCCCAGGCGGTCCCGACGCGTTAGGAGAGGAACGAGATGGCGCGCACCATCCTGGTCGTCGACGACGAAAAGACGCTGCGTGAAACTCTGGCCGAGAGCCTGGAGACGGAGGGCTTCGTCGTCGTCCAGGCGGCCGACGGCCGGGAGGCCGTGGAGGAGTTCCGGCGCCACTGCCCGGATCTGATCCTGCTCGACCTCATGCTGCCCGAGCTGAGTGGCACGGAGGTGTGCCGGATCGTTCGGGCCGAATCGGGCGTGCCGATCCTGATGCTCACGGCCAAGAACGCGGAGGTGGACAAGGTCGTCGGGTTGGAGCTGGGGGCGGACGACTACGTCACCAAGCCGTTCAGCTTCCGCGAGCTTCTGGCGCGAATCCGCGCCCTGCTGCGCCGTTCGGAGGCCCAGGCCCAGGCGCCCGAACCGGAGACGATCGAGCTTGGGGCGGTCAGGGTGGACCTGGCGGGGCGGCGGCTGCTGCGAGGCAGTGAGGTCCTGCCGGTCAAGCCCAAGGCCTTCGAGCTGCTGCTCTTTCTCATTCGCAACGCCGGCCACGTCTTCACCCGCGACCAGCTCCTGGAGCGGGTCTGGGGGTATGACTACGCCGGCGAGACGCGGACGGTGGACGTGCACGTCCACTGGCTGCGGGCCCAGATCGAGGCCGATCCGGCCAACCCGGTCTACCTCGAGACGGTCCGCGGGGTGGGCTACGTGTTGAGGCGTCCGGAGGCCGACTGAAGCGCCGGCCCGGGGCTAGACGCCGAACAGGTGAAGCGTTGCGCCGATCGGGCCGGACAGGACCTGCAGCACGAAGAACGCACCCGCCGCGATGACGGCGGCACACGGGATCGTCAGGATCCAGGCCGTGACGATGCTGCGGGCGACTCCCCAGTGGACCGCGTTGGGTCGGTCGCTCGAGCCGACGCCCATAATCGCGGTCGAGATGACGTGGGTGGTCGAGACGGGCATTCCGAAGTGGGATGCTGTGAGGATGATCGAGGCGGCCGTCGTCTCCGCGGCGAAGCCGTGGACCGGGTCGAGCCTGACGACCTTCTGGCCCATTGTCTTCATGATCCGCCAGCCACCGGCGGCCGTGCCCAGGGACATGGCCGTGGCCGCCATCAGGATCACCCAGACGGGCACGGTCTTGTCGTGAATGGCGCCGGCGCTGAACAGTGCCAGCGTCAGGATGCCCATCGTCTTCTGGGCGTCGTTGGAGCCGTGGCTGAGGGCCATGTAGGTCGCGGACAGGATCTGCAGGCGGCGGAAGCGCTCGCTGATTCGGCGGGGGCTGACGTCCTGGGGTTCGGTCGGGTCGGGCCGTCCGGCGGCATGTCCTGCTCGAAGACGTCGGAGATGGCGCCTGATGCGATTCGGTCCGGCTCGAACGATCCAGTTCAGCAGGACCACCATGAAGCCGAATCCGATCAGCAGGCCGAGGATGGGCGAGGAGACGAGCGGCACCAGCACCTTGACCGCGAAGTTGCCCCACTGGACGGCATTCGGACCCGCAGAGGCCCAGGCAGCGCCGATCAGTCCGCCGATCAGGGCATGGCTGCTGGAGCTGGGGATGGCCAGGGCCCATGTGATCAGGTTCCAGGCGATCGCCCCAAGCAGCGCCGCGGCGAGGACCATGGCGCCGTTGCCCAGAATCATGTTGTCCTGGACGATCCCGCTGCCGATCGTGCTCGCCACCGCGGTGCCGAACACCAGGGCGCCGACGAAGTTGGCGGAAGCCGATAGGAAGATCGCATATTCGGGTTTGAGCGCCCGGGTCGCCACTGAAGTGGCGATGGCGTTGGCGGTGTCGTGGAAGCCGTTGATGTAGTCGAACGAGACGCCCAGCGCGAAGATCGCGATCAGCCCCAGGACCGTGCTCTCGGACAAACCTGCTCGCCCTCGCGGTAGTGGCGGAAACGCGGCAGGGGTCGCCGCATTGGAGAGGCTAGCAGGTCGAGAGCGCCCTCGCTCCCACCCTCTCAGACGTCCGCCCAGGGCCAGGGCAGGCCCCTCGTGCCGCAGACGTTGACCGCCTGTTAACACGGGCCTAACGGGGCGCGGACAGTCTATCGGTGGTTGGCTGCTGTCCCACGGTCCACCACCGCCCGAAGGTTTGCCAAGGGAGCGTGGCCGCCGGAACGCTATCCGGTGAGTCGGCTCGAAGGAATCGAAGGAGGATACCGTGGCCTACGATCCACTGCTCGCGCGCATCGACCAACTCAGCGGCGCTTTCAACGCCGGTCAGATCGACCGCCGGCAGTTTCTCAAGGGACTTGTTGGCCTGGGTCTGAGCCTGCCGGCCATCAGCGTGATCGTTGCTGCCTGCAGCACCGCGGCCACTCCTTCCCCGGCCGCGCTCGCGTCGGCCACCGCGGTCCCGGCCACGGCGTCCGCAGCCGCCGCATCCCTGGCAGCCATGTCTCCGACAGCGATGGCAACGGCCGACCTGACGGCTCTCATCGCGGCGGCCAAGGCCGAAGGCGACATCTACCAGACCGGTATTCCGCCAGAGTGGGTCAACTACCAGGCGATCTTCGACCTCTGGAAGCAGGACTACGGGATCCCGATCGACGGCACCGCCACCGAAGGCGAGTACAGCTCCGGCCAGGAGCTCGACTCGATCAAGAACACCGGCAAGCCGGACGTCGGCGACGTAGGCATCGCCTTCGCCGTGCAGGCGAAGCAGCAGGGTCTGTCAGCTCCCTACAAGAACTCCCACTGGGATGACATTCCCGACAACGCCAAGGACGCCGACGGTTACTGGTGCTGCAACTACTGGGGCGCCCAGGCATTCGCCGTCAACACCGACGCGGTCAAGATCCCGATCAACGACTGGAAGGACCTGCTCGATCCGTCGCTCAAGAACGCGGTCGGCATCGACGGCGACCCGACCAAGGCGAACGACTCCTTCTTCGCCGTGTGGTCGGCGGCCATCGCCAACGGCGGCGGCGTCGACAACATCCAGCCCGGCATCGACTTCATGAACAAACTCCAGCAGTCCGGCAACCTGACCGCGGCTCGAGCCAGCGACGCGAACATCATCAGCGGCGAAGTCAAGATCGCCATCAAGTGGGACTACCTGGGCCTGGCCGTCCGCGACAAGGCCGCCGGCGCCCCCAATATCACGGTCACGATCCCGAGCTCCGGCTCGCTGGCCAGCCCGTACGCGGACATCATCGCCGCAAAGGCGCCTCATCCGAACGCCGCGAAGCTCTGGCAGGAGCTCATCTACAGCGACGCTGCGCAGCTCCTCTTCCTCGGTGGATACGCCCACCCCATTCGATACAACGTCCTGAACGCTGCCGGACTGATCCCGGCGGGACTGGCGGCCAAGCTTCCGTCCGCCGACCTCTACAAGAACGTGACGCTCGTGACTGACATCACCAAGATCACGGCCGCCCAGGCTGTGCTCGGGACCGGCTGGAAGATAGTCATCAACTCGTAGCGTCAGGGTCACCTCGGAGCGTGGGTGTGAGCGCAACCACTCCTGCGAGCTTCGCCGGCACGCCCGCTGCGGCCAAACGCCGCGGTGGGCGTGCCGCGATCACATTGCTGCCGTTTGCGGTCCTCATCTCGCTCTTTCTGGTGGCGCCGACCCTGTCGCTGATCTGGGGCAGCTTCCACGACAACAAGACAGGTGTGTTCACCTTCGAGAACTACTCCTACCTCCAGCACCCGCTCGACCTGGTGCCGTTCAAGAACTCCCTGGAGCTTTCGTTGGCCTCGACGGTCGTGGGCGGCCTGGTCGGCCTGCTGATCGCGCAGGCGATCGTGTCGTCCCGTCGGCCCATCATCCAGGAGATCGCCACGACCTTCAGCAGCGTGGCCGCCAACTTCGCCGGCGTGCCGCTGGCGTTCGCCTTCATCGCCACGCTCGGCGCCAACGGGCTGCTCACGCGCCAGCTTCTCAACGCCGGCGTGGACCTCTACGGCGGCGGGTTCAAGCTCTATTCGGTCCTCGGTCTCACCATCGTGTACGCGTACTGGGAGATCCCCCTGATGGTGCTCGTGATGCTCCCGCCGCTCCAGGCCATGAAGCCGGCCTGGCGCGAGGCCGCGGAGATCCTTGGCGCGAGCAGATGGCAGTATCTGCGCTCGGTCGCCATCCCGATCCTGATGACCCCGTTCATCTCATCGCTGCTCCTCCTGTATGCGAATGCCTTTGGCGCGTACGCCACTGCGTACGGGTTGACGGACGGGTTCGTCGCGCTCGTGCCTATCCAGATCTCGAACCTGATCAACGGCGATATCAGCTTTGACCCTGGCCAGGCGGACGCCCTTGCGATCGGCCTGGCAGTGATCATGGTCGTCTGCATCGGGGGCCGGGCCATCCTCGAGCGCCGCTCGGCCCGCTGGCTGGCGCGGTGAGGGGGTTGGCATGAGCGGCACATCGATCACCGGTGAAGCCACCGAGGAGACTCTCCCGGCGGTCGTCGCCGGTGCGGAGGCGCGACGCTCGGCGCGGAAGCGGCCGGGCCGCGGTCCACGGATGCCGGTCTGGGCGGCGGTCACGCTGCTCATGGCGGCGGTGTACTTCCTGCTGCCTCTATACGGCACGGCGGTGTTCGGTTTCTCGACCGGGAAGCATTTCACGCTGCAGCCGCTATTCGACGGCCTGGCCGACGAGGGCTTCCAGGCGTCGCTGCAGCTCAGCCTGACCTACTCGATCGTGACCACGATCCTGGCGCTCCTGGTCGTCGCCCCGACGGCCTACCTGGTGGAACTTCGGTTTCCACGCCTGCGAACGGCCATCGAGTTCGTGACGATCCTGCCGTTCGTCATCCCGCCGATCATCCTGGCCGTCGGCCTGGAGACGGTATTCGGCATCAACTCACCGATCAACCTGATCGCCTCGAGCTGGGCACCGGTGCTGCTCATCGGGGGCTATTTCGTGCTCACGCTGCCGTTCGTTTTCCGGGCCATAGACAACGCGCTGCGCGCTGTGGACGTCCGGATGCTCAGCGAGGCCTCGGCCAGCCTCGGCGCCGGCCCGGTGCGGACGTTCCTCCGGGTGATCGTGCCCTCCATCTCGCTCGGCCTGGTCTCGGCCGCCCTACTGGCGTTCACGACCGCGATGGGCGAGTTCACCCTTGCCGCCTTGCTCGGATACGCGACGTTCCCGGTCTACCTTCTCAACGTCAATGGGTACGAGCCGCGCATGGGAGAGGGTCTGGTCCTGGTGAGCTTCGTGATCACATGGGCGGGTGTGATCGCCCTGGCCGCCGTCGCGCGAAAGGCACCCGGCACCCTGGCATTCTCTCGCGGCGCTCTTATGTAGCTCGAGTGAGGTCTCAATCGGCCATGTCTCGTCTCGCACTCGGCGGCATCTCCAAGCGCTTCGGCGAACAGGTCGCCGTCCGTGACTTCAACTTGACCGTCGAGGACGGCGAGCTCGTCTCGTTCCTCGGACCGTCGGGCTGCGGAAAGACGACCACGCTCCGGATCACGGCGGGGTTCGAGTCGCCGGACATGGGTTCGATCGTCCTCGACGGGGTCGACGTCACTGACCTGCCTCCCAACCGGCGGGGAATGGGGATGGTCTTCCAGGGATACGCCCTCTTCCCCAACATGACGGCTGCCGAAAACGTCGATTTCGGTCTGTCCGTCCGAAAGCGCCCGGCCGCCGAACGAAAGGCGCGGATCGCCGAGCTTCTCGAGCTGTTCGGGCTGGCTCACGTGGCCGGGAGCTACCCACACCAGATGTCCGGTGGCCAGCAGCAGCGGGTCGCCCTGGCCCGCGCCGTGGCGATCCAGCCGGGCGTGTTGCTCCTGGACGAGCCCCTGAGCGCCGTGGACGCGAAGGTACGCGAGGAGCTGCGCACCGAGATCCGTCGCATGCAGGTCCAGATGGGAATCACGACGATCCTGGTCACGCACGATCAGTCCGAGGCGCTGTCGATCAGCGACCGCGTGGTGGTCATGAATCGTGGCGCGATCGAGGAAGTTGGCACGCCGGCGCAGATCTACGCCGAGCCGCGATCGGCATTCACTGCCAGGTTCATCGGGGCCATGAACGAGATCCCGGTGCGAATCGTCTCGGCCGCCCATGGATTGGTGGAGCGGGGCGAGCGTCGAGTAACCGTCGCAGGAGCGACCGGGCTGGCCGACGGCGAGCTGGCGCTGCTGCTCGTCAGGCCGGAATCGCTCGAGCCGCTCGGGCCGACGAGCGGCACGCTCAACGGCGACCTGACCATGGCCGGGCAAGTCGAGGTCCAGACATTCCTCGGTGCTACCACGCGGCTGCTGGTCCGCGAGGTGCCGACACGCGCCGGCGACCCCACGGCCCTGCCGCCGACCCAGAGATTCGCCGTGGACATTCCGAGCGCAAACGCCGGCCGTTGGCCGACCGGCAGCAATCTATCGGTCAAGATCCCGGTCGGAGTGAGCCGCCTCATCGCCGACCGCTCTGCCCCCGGTGGCGTTCTATCGTCATCTGCGACCTCGGGCGGTAAGGCGAAACCGTATGCGTGAACGCAACATGAGAGGAGCCTCGTGAACCGACTACCGTTCGCGATGCCCGGCCGATTCTGGCGGGGGAACCTGCATACGCATTCGACCCGCTCGGACGGGCACCTGGACCCGGCGGAGACGGTGGCGTGGTACCGGGACAATGGGTACGACTTCGTCGCGCTCACCGACCACTTCGTGAGGCGTTTCGGCTATCCGATCACGGACACCAGATCGCTGCGCACGGGTGGGTTCACGACCCTGATAGGAGCCGAGCTGCACGCCCCTAGGACCCAGGTCGGCAACCTGTGGCACATCGTGGCCGCCGGCCTGCCGATCGACTTCGCCCCGTCGGATGCGGGCGAGACCGGTGTCAAGCTGGCGGCCCGGGCCGCGGCCGACGGAGCATTCGTCATCGTGGCTCATCCTGCCTACTACGGCCTTACGGTTGCCGACATCGAGACCGTCGCGGCTGCCCACGCCCTGGAGATATACAACGGGGCATCCGCGCTCGCGTACGAGATGGGGGACAGCGGGCATATCCTGGACGTGCTTATCTCGCGCGGCCGGCGCATTGACGCGTGCGCCACCGACGACGCCCATTTCGAGTACCCGGACTACCCCGATCATGGTCTCGGGTGGGTGGAGGTGCGGGCCGAGGAGAACGACCCGGATGCGCTCGTGGCCGCACTTCGAGCCGGCCACTTCTACGCCAGCGAGGGGCCGAAGCTCCTCGACGTGACCATCGACCGGGACGAGGTTATCGTCTCCAGCTCGCCGGTGATGAAGGTGATCGTCTCGGGCGGCGGCGAGCGGTACGAGTGCCGCTACGGCCTCGACCTCACCCAGACTCGAGTGCCGCTCACGATGTTCCACAACGGGAGCTTCGAGGTGGATCCGATCCTCGGCTCCTATCTTCGCATCACGGTCGTGGACGCCCGCGGAAAGCGGGCATGGACCAACCCAATCTGGCTCAGCTGAGGCGCCATCGACGCAGCAAGGACCACTGGCATCTGGCCCGGACCCGACCGGGCGCCCGGGCTTTCTAGCCTTTCAAGGAGGTCGCGAGATGAACGTTGCGGTTCTCGAGCCTGTCGCCTCCCCCATACAGGCGTCTGCCGTCCGAGAGCGCGAGCTCGAAGGGATCGGCCAGGTCAGCGAATGGATCGACCCCGAAGGTGATGACTGGCTTGCGGCGATCTACCAGGAGCTTGAGCAGCACTCGGCGTCCGCGACGGGTGACAGGCCTGCCCCCGAACTCGATCACTGGTTCGGATAGGCGCGGTCGCCGGGCATTGCGGTCCGGCCGATCCGCCGGCGCAGGGCCAGAAGCCATTCCACCAGAGGCTGCCTCCAGCGAGAAGGCAGGAAGCCGGCTTCCTGCTCGAGCGGCGTCCCCGGTCCACACAAGCACGCGCTCCGCGCGCAGAGGGGCGCGCTCACCTAGCCTTATGTGGTCGGGGCGAGAGGACTTGAGGCCGAGATAACAAGCTAGCCGTGGCGGTCGCGAATGACCCCGACCTGACGCCGCTGCCGGCGGCTCGTCGTTGTGCCTGTCTCGCACGTTCCGAAAGAAGGTCCTTGTAGCACAGGCCATTGGTCTCGGGCCCGCGACGCTCAGTCTGGCTAGGTTCGTTCAGCAGACCATCGACCTGGGAGCGATTGAAGATGGCCTCTGTGCCAACAGTGTGGGCTGTCCGTGCCGCCGACGCGATTCGACGTGTCCCGTCACCTCGGATTGAAGAAGCAGCCCGCAGCCGAGCGTGTGCCTGAGTTCAAGAGTTCCGAGAAGGAGGACGCGTAGGCCCCGCCGCCGCCGCCGCCATCAGCGCCACCGATCCGGAACGACCAGCCCGCGGTGGGGCTCGACGTAATCACAATCAGATAGAGTCCGTGACCAGCCGAGGCCGTTCCCGTCACGCCGCTCATCACGACGCGACCCGACGAGGTGGACTGGCCGAAGACGTAGTACGGCTGGGCGAGGCCGGTGGCCGCTGGACAGTCCACAAGGTGCACGCTCTGGAAGCTGGAGTTCGAGGCAGGCAGCGGCTCGACGAGCGATGCGAGGATGAGCGGAGTGCGGCTGTCTCGCTCGAGAACGAGTTCGATCGCGTCACCGTTCCTAAGAACGGACACGCGCCCGTCGGACGTCGTGACCGCAGGGATGGCTTGAGCTTGCGCATCGTCATACGCGGTCGCGCTCGGCCCTCTTGACGTCGTCGCGGCACCCATGAGCCGCGTTCCCCCCAAGACGGCAGCGGCAAGAACGAAAGCGCCGGCCAGAACCAGGGCGCGCGAGGCAACGTGACTTCCGACAGGACGGAGTCTTGCCGCGTCGCGAACTAGGCCGTCGGGGATCTCCTCGGCCACCAGGGACCTCGCAGCTCGGGCAAGCTGCGCGTCAAACTCGTCGGTGATCATCTGAACTCTCCTTTCGGCAGGTCGTCGGTGCCGCCGTCGAGCTGCCTGCGCAGACGCGTCCTGGTGCGGAAGAGGACGCTTCGTATCGTTGCTGGCTTTGTCCCCAGGAGCCCCGCGATCTCCTCAAGCGTCAGCCCGTGCCCGTAGTGAAGGACCACGACGGTCCGGTCGCGGAACGGCAGCGCTTGCACGAGTGCTCGGAGGTCTGGATCAGACTCCTTTGGCATCGAGGGCTTGAGCGCGGCTACGATCCCGGCGAAGCGTTGCCGCTGCCGGTGACGCAAGTAGCATTCGTTGATCGCCGCCACTGTCAGCCAGGCTTCGAGCGATCCCGGATCCCGGAGCTGGCCGAGCCTCGACCTGGTCCGGATGTAAGTGTCGTGGACAACGTCCTCGGCGTCGTCGCCAACCAGTGACCGACAGACCGCGACGAGGTGAGCACGGAATGCGCTGAACCGTTCGTCGAACGTCGCCGTGAGATCACGGACGGGTTCAAGGTCCAACGCCGCTTCGTCTGTCGAATTCATGACGGGTAGATGCTTGGCCCCGTCGATTCGTTGCATCGCCTGCAATGACCGCCTTAGGCGCGGGAGGTACTTTCC